>NZ_CM001976.1:3614231-3744854 GCF_000406145.1 Dickeya dadantii NCPPB 898
GTCATCCTCTCAGACCAGCTAGGGATCGTCGCCTAGGTGAGCCGTTACCTCACCTACTAGCTAATCCCATCTGGGTTCATCCGATGGCGTGAGGCCCGAAGGTCCCCCACTTTGGTCTTGCGACGTTATGCGGTATTAGCTACCGTTTCCAGTAGTTATCCCCCTCCATCAGGCAGATCCCCAGACATTACTCACCCGTCCGCCGCTCGCCGGCGGGGAAGCAAGCTTCCCCCGCTGCCGCTCGACTTGCATGTGTTAGGCCTGCCGCCAGCGTTCAATCTGAGCCATGATCAAACTCTTCAATTTAAAGTTTTGATGCTGCTTCCTAAGAAGCGGTGCTCAAAGAATTTACTGTTAGTTCGTATGAATTAACTGTTGTCACTCTTCAAGACTTTCACATAATTTTTTTAGTGAAGTGTCCTGCGAGTGCCCACACAGATTGTCTGATTGATTGTTAAAGAGCGGTGCGACCGGCTTACAGCCTGCTGTCGCGAGGTGGCGTATACTACGCCTTCCTCCTGCAGAGTCAACGACTTTTTTCTCGTTTTCCCCGCCTGACACCGCGCTGCGTTTCCGCTGTTGCCGTGTCAGTGGAGGCGCATTATAGGGAGTTCTTCTGGCCTGACAAGACTAATTTTCAAAAAAAGGCCCGACCGCTCATATTTTGAACTAAAACCTCAATTAATGGCGATTTATTACCTATTCAGGTGATAAAAAAGACAAAAACCCGGCATTAGCCGGGCTTCATTATAAGAATAACGATTACTGTCGAACAACAATCGCCTCGTCATCCGCGTCCAGGGTAACCGGTTTGCCGGGAACCAAAGCCCCTGACAATATCTGTTGCGCCAGCGGATTCTCGATCATCTGCTGGATGGCGCGTTTCAACGGCCGGGCCCCGTACACCGGATCAAAGCCGGATTTACCGAGCAATTCCAGCGCTGCGTCGGAAATCGTAACGGTATAGCCGCGCTCTTCCATCCGTTTATAGAGCCGCTGCAACTGAATCTGCGCAATTGAAGTAATATGGCTTTTCCCCAAAGGATGGAATACCACAACCTCGTCGATACGGTTGATAAACTCAGGACGGAAATGATGACTGACGACACTCAACACCATATCGCGCATCTGGTTGTAATTCATCTCACCAAACCGTTCCTGAATCAGATCCGAGCCCAGGTTGGAAGTCATGATAACCACCGTGTTGCGGAAATCCACTGTGCGGCCTTGTCCGTCAGTCAGGCGGCCATCATCTAATACCTGCAGTAGAATGTTGAACACGTCAGGGTGCGCTTTTTCCACTTCATCCAACAGGATGACGGAATAAGGGCGGCGGCGTACCGCTTCGGTCAGATACCCACCTTCCTCATAACCGACATATCCCGGAGGCGCGCCCACCAAACGGGAAACCGAATGTTTCTCCATGAATTCGGACATATCAATACGAACCATGGCGTCATCGCTATCGAACAGGAACGACGCCAGCGTTTTGCACAATTCAGTTTTACCCACGCCGGTCGGCCCGAGGAACAGAAACGATCCGATAGGACGGTTGGGATCCGACAACCCGGCGCGGCTGCGGCGAATAGAATTGGCGACGGCTTCCACCGCTTCGTTCTGTCCAATCACCCGCTGGTGCAATTCCTGCTCCATGCGCAACAGTTTTTCCCGCTCGCTTTCCAGCATCCGTGAAACCGGAATACCGGTCCAGCGGGCAAGCACTTCGGCAATCTCGGCATCTGTTACCCGATTGCGAAGCAGATGCATGGTTTTGCCTTCAACCTGTGTGGCGGCGGCCAACTGTTTTTCCAGTTCAGGAATTTTGCCGTACTGCAATTCCGACATCCGCCCTAAATCTCCCTGGCGTCTTGCCTGTTCCAGGGAAATTTTTGCCTGCTCCAGCGCCGCCTTGATATTTTGAGTGCCCGTCAGCGATGCTTTCTCTGCTTTCCACTCTTCTTCCAGTTTTGAGTATTCGCGCTCTTTCTGCTCCAGCTCGGCATTCAGAATTTCCAGACGTTTCAGGCTGGCTTCGTCAGACTCTTTCTTCAATGCCTGCTGTTCCAGCTTCAGTTGGATAATTCGACGATCAAGGCGGTCCAGCGGCTCCGGTTTGGAGTCAATTTGCATACGGATACTGGATGCGGCTTCGTCAATAAGATCGATCGCTTTATCCGGCAATTTCCGATCGGAAATGTAGCGGTGCGATAGCATGGCCGCCGCGACAATTGCCGGATCGGTGATTTGCACGTGATGGTGCAGCTCATAGCGTTCTTTCAGACCGCGCAGAATAGCGATGGTATCTTCAACGGTCGGTTCGGCGACAAACACTTTCTGGAAACGACGTTCAAGCGCGGCATCTTTTTCAATGTATTGCCGGTATTCATCCAGCGTCGTCGCCCCTACGCAGTGCAACTCGCCGCGCGCCAGCGCAGGCTTGAGCATGTTGCCGGCATCCATCGCGCCGTCTGCCTTGCCGGCACCGACCATCGTGTGCAATTCGTCGATAAAGAGAATAACGTTGCCTTCCTGTTTGGACAGGTCGTTCAACACGCCTTTCAGACGCTCTTCAAACTCACCGCGATATTTGGCACCCGCCACCAGCGCGCCCATATCGAGCGCCAGCACACGTTTATTCTTCAGCCCTTCCGGAACTTCTCCATTAACGATACGCTGCGCCAGCCCTTCGACAATCGCAGTTTTCCCGACGCCAGGTTCACCGATCAAAACCGGGTTGTTTTTGGTTCTGCGCTGCAGCACCTGAATGGTGCGTCGAATTTCCTCATCACGGCCAATCACCGGGTCCAGCTTGCCTTGTTCGGCACGCTCGGTGAGATCAATCGTGAATTTTTTCAGGGCCTGACGCTGGTCCTCGGCGCTCTGCTCGTTGACCTGCTGCCCACCGCGAACCTGCTCGATAGCCTGAGTCACATTCTGCTGAGTGGCGCCTGCATTTTTTAACAGATCTCCCAATGCGCTGCGCGATTCAAATACCGCCAGCACGAATAATTCTGAAGAAATAAATGTGTCGCCCTTTTTCTGCGCCAGCTTGTCGCAGATATTGAGCGTCCGTACCAGCTCACTGGACGGTTGAACATCTCCACCGGTGCCTTCCACCTGTGGTAATCGGCTGATTGCCTGTTCAATTTCACTTTTAAGACGGCTCACATTTGCCCCAGCTGCTGTCAACAACGGGCCGACGGTGCCCCCTTCTTGATTCAGAAGGGCACTCATCAAATGCAGCGGCTCAATAAATTGATGATCTCGTCCGAGGGCGAGAGATTGGGCATCAGCGAGGGCAAGCTGGAACTTGTTGGTAAGACGATCCAGACGCATAACTCCTCCCATACATACTGGTCAAAATTGCTACTGGAGATTAAGTGAGGTCATCCCTCAAAAATTCAAGATTATTTTGCCAGTAATAATAGAAGGAAAAACGTTAATCCCTCCGGATCGTCTTAATTCAATAGGTTATATCAGCCAAACCAAAGTTGCCATACGTCCGGTCGTTCCATCGCGTCGATAGGAGAAAAACCGGCCTGCGTCGCTGACCGTACAGTCGTTGCCGCCGAACACCTGGCTGACGCCAGCGGCCTGTAAGCGTAAACGGGCCAACTGGTAAATATCGGCGAGGAATTTACCATTGCGGGGGATAAAAGCGCAATCGGCGGCGGGATCGCCCTGCATAAAAGCCTCGCGCACCTCACCCCCGACTTCGAATTGCTGCGGGCCGATCGCCGGCCCCATCCAGGCCAGAATGTCGGCCGGACGAGCGCGGAAATGACGTAGCGTCTGTTCCAGCACACCAGCCTGCAAGCCGCGCCAGCCGGCATGCACCGCAGCCACTTCCCTGCCATCGGCAGAGCAGAACAGCACCGGCAGACAATCGGCCGTCATTACCGCACAGACGCGATCCTTGCGGGTGGTATAGGCGGCATCGCCTGTCAGCGAAGCAGGCGATGCCTGATCGAGATTAATCACCTGAGTGCCATGTACTTGCTCCAGCCAGTGCGGCATTGTCGGCAATCCGGCCGCGGCGACCAGACGTTGCCGGTTGTCCTGCACATGCAGCGGATCGTCGCCCACATGATTACCCAGATTGAGCGAGTTATACGGCACGCCGCTGACGCCGCCAAGGCGAGTGGTGCTACAGGCTCGCACCGTCGCCGGTGCAGGCCAGTCAGGTATTAACATCATGTTGCCAGGCGCCATGCCATCACCAGTCAAGTTGATCTTTAAACGCGTCGGTATCCGCTTTCAGGGCGGCAATCAGTTCTACCATATCCTGCGGCAATGGGGCATGCCACTCCATCTCGATACCGCTGATAGGATGATACAAGCGCAACATGGTGGCGTGCAGCGCCTGACGATCAAAATTGCGCAGCGTCTCGATAAATGCCTCGGAAGCGCCTTTGGGCAAACGCGGACGACCGCCATACAACGGGTCGCCCACCAGCGGATGGTTGATGTGCGCCATGTGGACGCGAATCTGGTGGGTTCGGCCTGTTTCCAGCCGCAAACGCAGGCGAGTATGAGCACGGAAATGTTCCATGATGCGATAATGCGTCACGGCCGGTTTTCCCATTGGGTGCACCGCCATGTGCGTGCGTTTGGTGGAGTGACGGGCAATCGGCTCTTCCACCGTACCGCCGGCCGTCATCGTGCCGATCGCCACCGCTTCATATTCACGGGTGATTTCACGCGCCTGCAGCGACTCCACCAGCCGGGTCTGGGCCGGCACAGTTTTGGCCACCACCATCAGACCGGTGGTGTCCTTATCCAGACGGTGAACAATCCCCGCACGCGGCACATCGACAATCTCCGGATAGTGATGCAGCAACGCGTTCAGCACGGTGCCGTCAGGGTTACCGGCGCCAGGATGCACCACCAAATCGCGCGGTTTATTGATCACCAGAATGTCCTCGTCTTCATAGACGATATCCAGCGAGATCGGCTGCGCTTCCCAGCGGGCGTCTTCTTCGATCAAAGCATCGATAGCGACAGACTCCCCGCCAAGCACTTTCTCTTTTGGTTTATCCACCATCTTGCCGTTAATCTGTACCCGTTGTTCCAAAATCCACGTTTTTATGCGTGAGCGTGAATAATCAGGGAACAATTCGGCCAAAGCCTGATCTAAACGTTGTCCAAGTTGAGATTCGGCCACCGTCGCGGTGAGTTGTACTTGTTGGGACATAGTATGCTGCTTCTTATTAACGTTGGGTTTTAACGGCGATGCCGTTTAAAATAATGTACCATTGTAGCTGGTCTTAATCGGGAGCTTAACGGACAGTTTCCCGGAAAAACACTCTGAGGATAATCAAATCGTCATGACGCGTATGAAATACCTGGTGGCTGCTGCCACGTTGAGCCTGACGCTGGCTGGTTGCTCCAATTCCAAAGATGCGGTTCCCGACCGTCCACCTTCAGAACTGTATGCCACCGCCCAGGAGAAACTGCAGGACGGCAACTTTAAAGCCGCCATCACGCAGTTGGAAGCGCTGGATAACCGTTATCCATTCGGCCCTTACTCCCAGCAGGTCCAGTTGGACCTGATTTACGCCTATTACAAATCCGCCGAGTTGCCGTTGGCTCAGGCGTCGATCGATCGCTTCATCCGCCTGAACCCGACGCACCCGAACGTAGACTATGTTCTCTATATGCGCGGGCTGACTAACATGGCGCAGGATGACAGCACGTTGCAAGGCTTCTTCGGCGTCGATCGTTCAGACCGCGATCCTCAGTATGCTCGCTCAGCGTTTAAAGCTTTCAGCCAGTTGCTTCAGGGCTACCCGAACAGCCAATACGCCACGGACACCAGCAAGCGCCTGGCATTCCTGAAAGAACGTCTGGCCAAGTATGAGCTTTCTGTCGCACAGTATTACACGAAACGCGGCGCTTATGTCGCCGTGGTTAACCGCGTAGAACAAATGCTGAAGGACTATCCGGATACGCAGGCAACGCGCACCGCGCTGCCGCTGATGGAAAATGCCTATCGGGAACTGCAATTGACTGCGCAGGCCGACAAGGTGGCTAAAATCATCGCCGCCAACCCCTCTGCCTGACGAGACGCCTGAAATCCTATTACTACGGCAACTTCGGTTGCCGTTTTTTCGCTCTGTCTTCTCGACCTGTTTCTTCAATCTATAGCCGGTCATCCTGAATGTAACCGGATAATCCCGCCAATACATCCAATAGATAATGGCACAGCCCTGACAAGGCGACAAGCGCGCCGCGCCGGTTCCCCAAAGCCGCTCACAAATCAATTCATATGACGGAAAAGTGACCAGAAAAGGTGATCAAAATCACCCAATTTGCATCGACTAGGGGTATGCTGAAATCACCCAAGACGGAAAAGGCAGAGAGGTAAGTTTTTATGACTATCAACATTACCAGCAAGCAGATGGATATTACCCCCGCAATACGTCAGCATGTCGAAGACCGTCTCAGCAAACTGGATAAATGGCAGACTCAGCTGATTAATCCGCACATTATCCTGTCTAAAGAGCCACAGGGTTTTGTGGTCGACGCCACCATCAGTACGCCCAATGGCCCATTGGTGGCAAGCGCCAAACACGAAGATATGTATACCGCTGTCAATGAGCTCATTACAAAACTGGAACGACAGCTGAACAAGGTCCAGCACAAAGGCGAAGCTCGCCGTGCGGACAGTTGCATCAAAGATGTCAATCTGCAGGCCTCGGCAGAATAACCGTTCGGATGGCGCAACCGCCGCGTCTCCAGCTTTAATGACAGATTCTGTCCGTTGCCTGAAACGCGCCGCAAGGCGCGTTTTTTACGGTTCGAGTTTCCCCTTCCTTGATAGACCGACGTTGCGCGTTGCGGCTCCCGGCGATTTTGTATTGACAGGATGAAAAGGCAACAGTTACCTTAATCAACATTCTCAACAAGGATTTGGTGACATGACGCCACAACCGTTCTTCTTCGTATTCTTTTTTACTCTCCCCGATGCGGGGGGGCGATTTGTCGTGTGAGTAAGAATACGAAGACGAACAAAAAAGCCTCCTGAAATCAGGAGGCTTTTTTATTGGACAGCAAACAGGTACACACCATGACCGATAACCCATTACTGGCGCTGCGCGAGCGCATTACCGCGCTGGATATGCAACTGCTCGAACTGTTGGCGCAACGAAGGGAGCTGGCGCTGGATGTAGCGCGGGCCAAACAGCATTCCCATCGACCCATTCGCGATAAAGAGCGCGAGCGGGATTTACTGTCCCGGCTGGCGGAAGAAGGTAAAAAGCGGCAGCTCGACGGTCACTACATTACCCGTCTGTTCCAGTTGATTATCGAAGATTCGGTGCTGACCCAGCAGGCGCTGCTGCAACAGCACCTCAATTCTGGCGCGTCGCATTCCGCTCGCGTCGCTTTTCTGGGCCCCAAAGGCTCTTACTCTCATTTGGCCGCTCGCCAGTATGCCGCGCGCCATTTTGATCAGATTATTGAATGCGGCTGCCAGCGTTTTCAGGACATCATCAACCTGGTGGAAACCGGCCAGGCTGATTACGCCGTGCTGCCGATAGAGAACACCAGTTCAGGTTCGATCAACGATGTCTACGACCTGCTGCAGCACACCGGGTTATCCATCGTCGGTGAGCTGACCACGCCTATTGACCATTGCGTGCTGGTCGCCGTGGAGACGCAACTGGACCAGATCCAAACCGTTTACAGCCACCCACAGCCTTTCCAGCAGTGCAGCCATTTCATCAACCGTTTCCCGCACTGGAAGATCGAGTACTGCGAAAGCACCGCCGCCGCCATGGCGAAAGTCGCCGAGCTCAATTCCCCGCATGCCGCCGCGCTGGGCAGCGAAGCCGGTGGAATGCTTTATCAGTTGCAGGTGCTGGAACACAATCTGGCCAATCAGGCACAGAACATCACCCGATTCATCGTACTGGCCCGCAAGCCGATTGACGTCACCGAACAAGTGCCAGCCAAAACCACCTTAATCATGGCTACCGGACAGCAATCCGGCGCACTGGTGGAAGCGCTGCTGGTCCTGCGCGAGCACGGCATCGTGATGACAAAACTGGAGTCGCGGCCGATAAACGGCAATCCGTGGGAAGAGATGTTTTATATCGACGTGCAGGCCAATCTGCGCAACGACAATACCCGTAAAGCGCTGCAAGGACTGGCCGCCATTACCCGCTCGCTCAAGGTGTTGGGTTGCTACCCCAGCGAAAATGTGGTGCCGGTGGAACCGGCATAACCCACATCGCATCAGGGGCCGCCAGGAGATAAACTCCGCTCCCGGCAATAAAAAAAGCCACCATCAACAGCGAGGGTGGCTTTTCAGAAAACGGTTAGGATATCCCCAGAACTACTGGCGAATATCGTTAGCCTGACGCAGCAGGGTACGGCTTTCCGCCATGAATCGCCGCGAATAATCGCCAAACCAGTGTTCGACTTTCTTGAAGCTGCTGACAAACGCGGCTTTATCTCCCGCTTCCAGCAATGCAATCGCCTCGCCAAAACGCTGGTAGTAACGCTTGATCAATGCCAGATTGCTGCCGGAAGACATGATGATATCGGCATAGAGTTGCGGGTCTTGCGCGAACAACCGCCCCACCATTGCCAGTTCAAGCCGGTATATCGGCGAAGAAAGCGCCAGCAATTGTTCCAACTGCACGTTTTCTTCCGCCAGATGTACACCATAAGCAAACGTCGCGAAATGACGCAGCGCCTGAATGAACGCCATGTTTTGGTCGTGTTCCACCGCGCTGGTGCGATGCAA
Source organism: Dickeya dadantii NCPPB 898 (assembly GCF_000406145.1). Taxonomy (NCBI): domain Bacteria; kingdom Pseudomonadati; phylum Pseudomonadota; class Gammaproteobacteria; order Enterobacterales; family Pectobacteriaceae; genus Dickeya; species Dickeya dadantii. The sequence continues at coordinate 3,622,984 of NZ_CM001976.1, forward strand.
CCGGGCGCCCCATACCTGGATCTGCTCCAGCAACCACTGATAGGCCTCTGGCTGGCGCCCATCACAATACACAACAACCTGTTTGGCCAGGCTGCCGATATCCGGACCGAACATTGGGTGCAACCCCAGCACCGGCCCCTGATGTGCCGCCAGCATCGCCTGCAGCGGACCATTCTTGACCGACGCCAAATCCACCAAAATACAGTCATCCGGCAATCGAGGCAGTTGGGCAATAACCTGTTCGGTGACATGGATCGGCACGCTGACGATCACCATGCCGGCATCCGCCAGCAGAGACTCCGCCTGCGGCCAGTCTTCCTGTTCCAGGATACGTACCTGATAGCCGGACAGCGTCAACATTCGGTCAAACAGGCGGCCCATCTGACCGCGCCCTCCCACAATCACAATCGGGCGCAGCGACGGATAGAGTGTTTTAAACCCTTTGTCATTCTCGCTGGCGTAGGACTCCCGCATCACCCGACGCAGAACATCCTCAATCAAATCCGGGGGAACGCCCAGCGTTTCCGCTTCCTTACGTCGTGAACTCAGCATCGCTGCTTCCCGATCAGGCGCATAAATTGGCAGACCATAACGGCTCTTTACCTCGCCGACTTCCGCCACCAGACGCAGCCGACGCGACAACAACGCCAATAATGCTTTATCTACCTCATCTATCTGATCACGCAATGCGGTCAGTTCAGCGACCATCTGTTCTTCTCCTCACTGATTGGCGCTTCGCGCGCTAAGCTCTTTATGAACCGAGCGCAGCAATGTCTCTGTACTTTCCCAACTGATGCAGGCATCCGTCACCGATACCCCGTAACGCATGTCGGCGCGCGGTTGTTCGGAAGACTGATTACCTTCGTGGATATGGCTCTCCAGCATCAGCCCGATAATAGAACGGTTACCGGATTTGATCTGCTCAATCGCGGACTCCACCACCAACGGCTGCCGACGGTAGTCTTTGCTGGAATTACCGTGGCTACAATCTATCATCAGCGCTGGATTCAGTCCTGCATCGCGCATCTGTTTTTCACACTCAGCCACGTCTTCCGCGCTGTAATTCGGCTTTTTGCCGCCGCGCAGGATCACGTGTCCATCCGGATTCCCCTGCGTCTGCAGTAAGCAAACCTGACCACTCTGATTGATACCGACAAAACGATGCGGCATTGATGCGGCTTTCATGGCATTAATGGCGGTTCCCAAACTACCGTCAGTACCGTTCTTGAAACCCACCGGCATTGATAACCCGGAGGCCATCTCGCGGTGAGTCTGGGATTCGGTGGTTCTGGCGCCAATCGCCGACCAGCTGAACAAGTCCCCCAGGTATTGCGGGCTATTCGGGTCCAGTGCTTCGGTCGCCAGCGGCAACCCCATGTTGACCAGCTTAAGCAGCAAATCGCGGGCGATATGCAGCCCCGCCTCCATATCAAAGGAACCATCCATGTAGGGATCGTTGATCAACCCTTTCCAGCCGACAGTGGTACGGGGTTTTTCAAAATAGACACGCATGACGATATACAGCCGATCGCTCAATTCGGCTGACAGAGATTGCAGACGACGCGCGTAATCCAACGCGGCATCCGTATCATGAATAGAACAGGGACCACACACCACCAGAAGACGCTTGTCGTTGCCATGAATAATGTCAGCAATAGTTTTACGCGACAGAGCAATCGCCTGCTGCTCCGGCTCATTGAGCGGGAATTTGGCTTTCAGTTCGTCGGGAGTAATAAGAACCTGTTCGGCGCTGATATTAATATTATTGAGCGTGTCTTTTTGCATGATGATGATCCTGTGTATTCCTTTGGTATGAAGGGAGCGATTTCGTCATTGTCAGTAACAGGTTCACACCTTAGCACACAGGTCGTAAATTTTTCAAGCCATAGGTGTAAAGTTAAAATTACTCTCGTAAAACGGGTTAGACATCACAAAAATAACGAACGACTACCAGACGAGCCTCACCGCTGAATACCGTAATTCATTGAAAGCGAGGAAAGTTTTTAACCTGACGCCACTTTTCGGGTATTCAGCGGCAGAAAATCAGCAATGCTGAAATGATTTCGAAGCCTAATGATGTTACTGGTGATATTTGACGAGTGCAGAATAGTTCCCTCTCAGAACAGACAGCTAAGTGGCTGCTTAAACCGCAACAAACCACATGGCTGGCAAAAATGCCGAGCGCCAACGGCACTCAACCCGTAAACAAAAATATACAGCCATTATTCAGCATCATCGCAACTATTCCTTGTAGCGGCCATGACCGTATGCTGCCGGGGTCGGGAAATCGGAAAGGCATCGGCGCTGAATGGAGTGGTAAACGTTAATCAGGCACAGTGCATTGAAATCATTAAAGGAAAAACAGGAAATTGCGTAATATTAGGCCGTATCTCTCCATTCTGATGCTGTCAAAACAGGTTCAATCATGAGAAACGGTATAGTGTTGATAGGGTTGTTGCTCCTCTCCGGGTGCCAGTCCATTCCGTCGGTATCGCCGACTAAAGGCGAGTCCAGTTTTTGGTATGACACGGGATATAAGGATGCCACCAACGGTATGGTTGTCAGGGATAACGAAACGCTGTCGGAATGGTCTGGCAATCCGGAGGTTGATCGCCATGCCTATCTGACTGGGTATAGGGCCAGGCAGACAGAATGGTGCCACCCCGATAATGTCACCGCCTGGGGCCGTGCAGGAAAGTCCTTCCCGGCTGGCTGCGATGGTGTCAATAACGCAGAGAAACTGAAAAAAGTGTGGCAATACGCGGCGGATGAATCGACCCTTCGTCACAGGTCAACCGACTGATTTACCCCTACTCTCTCCAAATAGACTCTACTAAGTTCTTGAGTAGCACTGTATGAACCGGCCAGCGAGCCGCTGGCAAGGGCATCCTACTCGCTATGCTTCCCCCGCTTTCCCGACGCTTTCATCATCAGTCCGCCTGATTATCCTGCCTACTTTGTTGCCTGCTGACACGGCTTTCGGATAAATCAGCTACCCCTGATGGTAAATCAAACTTATAATAACAAAAATAAATCATAACAATCCGCAACCACCTGCTGACATCAAATGGAATTGAACGCACACATTCGTTTTGTATTGCCATCATTGCCCTGGTCGAACATTCACCGCTTTTATTCACGCAATAAGCTGGCAAACAGGACTTTATTATGAAAAGTACGTCATCGCACTCCGGACAAGGACAGCTACTGTCTCATCACTTAAGCTCACCTGATGATCATTACGCCACGCTCGACGCGGTTAGATCAAGAATTCGCCAGGCCGGCGATCTCCCCGGTGCGACGGTGGAAGAGCAAATCGCGATTGCCGAAGAAATGGCTACATTCGACCTCGGGCAATTTCTTTTGGCGCACCGAGGGTTGAACGCCTACTGGACTCATAATCTGGTCACCTATCCTTCCACCACCGCAACACGGTCATCCCACAGCGATCTGGAAAAATTGATCTACGAACAATTGCCCGCCGTACTCGCCACCCGTGAACGATTCGGTATTTTCCGCCAGCAGTTACAGTCACGGCTGCGTAACGGAATGGTATTGGCCTCTGTTCCCTGCGGGCTGATGGGCGATTTGCTGTTGCTGGATTATTCACATCATCAGGATGTGCGGTTAATCGGTGCAGACTTGGATCTGCAGGCGCTGGAAGCCGCGAATTCACTGGCTAAACAACAGCATTGCGACGATCGCATCACGTTGTTGCAGTGCGACGCCTGGTCATTACAACTGCCAGAACCCGCGGATGTCCTGACCAGTAATGGACTCAACGTTTATGAACCCGATGATGAAAAAGTGACGGACCTCTATCGGGCATTCAATCAGGCACTAAAACCTGGGGGTACGTTGATCACCAGTTTCCTAACGCCGCCCCCGGTGTTATCTGCAGAATCAACCTGGCAGGTCACCGAGGAAGAACAGCGCTTACTTCCCTTACAACACCTACTGTTTTCACGCATTCTGGAAGCCAAATGGACGGCATTCCGTACCCATTCCCAGACGCAGCGCCAGTTGGAACAAGCAGGATTCAGCGACATACATTTTATTGATGACCGCATGCGGATGTTCCCGACCGTAATCGCCCGGAAAGCGTAAAACGCCGCATAACGCAAATAAGGCGCAAAGAAAAAGGGGTGGCATTTGCCACCCCTTATCGCTTTCGGATGTTGCGAAAGCGTATGCTTAGTTAAGACGCTCTTTGATACGAGCAGACTTACCAGCACGCTCACGCAGGTAGTACAGTTTGGCTTTACGCACAGCACCACGGCGCTTAACGGTAATGCTATCCACTACCGGAGAGTGCGTCTGGAATACGCGCTCTACGCCTTCGCCGTTGGAAATCTTGCGAACAGTGAATGCAGAGTGCAGACCGCGGTTACGAATTGCGATAACCACGCCCTCGAATGCCTGCAGACGTTTTTTGGAACCTTCAACGACCCATACCTTCACTTCCACGGTGTCACCCGGACGGAACGCAGGTACGTCTTGCTTCATCTGCTCTTGTTCAAGCTGCTTGATAATATTGCTCATAATATGTCTCTTACCCTAGGTAAACTGATATTTGGGTTCGCCCGGCGCTGCCGCAACGGCCCCTAATACTCATGTTGTTCGGACTGATATTCCTGTTGGAACTCAGTCAACAACGTTGCTTGCTCGTCAGTCAGAGCTAGGCTTTTCAGAAGTTCAGGTCTTCTAAGCCAGGTTCGGCCCAGCGACTGCTTCAAACGCCAGCGGCGTATTTCCGCATGGTTGCCCGACAGCAATACCGCCGGCACATCCATACCTTCCAACACTTCAGGCCGGGTATAGTGAGGACAATCCAGCAATCCATCGGCAAAAGAATCTTCTTGTGCCGATGCTTCATGACCCAGTACGCCGGGAATAAACCGGGCGACCGAATCAATCAGCGTCATTGCCGGCAGCTCGCCACCACTGAGAACGTAATCACCGATTGACCATTCTTCGTCAATTTCGGTTTTAATGACACGCTCATCAATGCCCTCGTACCTTCCGCAAACCAGAATCATCTTCTGATGTGCGGCGAGTTGACGTACGCCTTGCTGATCCAGTTTGCGACCCTGCGGTGACAGATAAATCACCCGAGCCCCTTCGCCTGCCGCTGCTTTCGCTGCATGGATGGCATCCCGCAAGGGTTGCACCATCATCAGCATACCGGGACCGCCGCCGTAAGGGCGATCGTCCACAGTGCGATGCCGATCGTAAGTGAAGTCGCGAGGACTCCAGTACTGTACGCTCAGCAGGCCATTTTTAACTGCCCGGCCTGTGACTCCATAATCAGTAATGGCGCGGAACATCTCAGGAAACAGGCTAATCACCCCAATCCACATAGCGCCGTTCCACTCATTGACTGCAGATTCTACAGAGTTCAAAAACCAGGGTCCCAGTCTACGTCAATACGATGCGTAGACAGGTCAACGTGCTTGATAACCTGTTCGGTCAGAAACGGAATCAACCGTTCCTTGACTCCGTAAGCATCTTTCAGGTTAGCTCTTACCACCAGAACGTCGTTAGAACCGGTTTCCATCATGTCGATGACTTTTCCCAGCTCATAGCCACCTATGGTGACGACGTCGCAGCCAATAAGATCTTTCCAGTAATAATCACCCTCACCCAGTTCAGGCAGTTGGGCCGAATCTACGACAATTTCGCAATTGGTCAGTAAATTCGCCGCATCCCGATCGTCAATATCTTTGATCTTGATGACCAGGTCCTGATTATGGTGCCGCCAGCTCTCGATCTCGATCGGTTGCCACAGCCCCTTATTCCGGATGAACCAGGGTTGATAATCAAAAATGCTTTCGGCGTCTTCGGTGGATGAAAATACCCTGAGCCAACCTTTGATGCCGTACGTCGACCCCATTTTCCCCAATGTGATCGGGTTGACCGGGGCTTTCGGGCTGAGTTGCTTGCTCATTACCACCACCGCAACAGATTACGCTGCTTTTTTCGCGTCTTTGATCAGCGCGGAAACGCGATCAGAAACGGTAGCGCCCTGGCCAACCCAGTGCTCGATACGGTCAAGATCCAGGCGCAGGCCTTCTGCTTTACCGGTAGCGATCGGGTTGAAGAAACCTACGCGCTCAATGAAACGACCGTCGCGCGCATTGCGGCTATCGGTCACAACGACTTGATAGAACGGGCGTTTTTTAGCGCCGCCACGTGCCAAACGAATTGTTACCATAACATCCTCTTTAGTTAATAAAACAACCGGGCCCCATCGAGGAACGGGGCCCAGTGTCATATAAAAAGCCCGAATATTTTACTCATTTTGGTGCAAAAAGCAATCTAAAACCATGCATTCGCACCACCGACTTTTCTGTCGGGGTCACATTTCCCCGACTCAGCGTCCCGGAAAACCTGGCGGCATCATCCCTTTCATGCCGCGCATCATCTTGGCCAGGCCGCCATTCTTCATCTTTTTCATCATGCGCTGCATATCATCAAACTGTTTTAGCAGTCGGTTGACATCCTGCACCTGCATGCCGGACCCCATCGCAATGCGACGCTTACGCGAACCTTTGATGATCTCCGGTTTGGCGCGCTCCTGTTGCGTCATGGAGTTGATGATCGCCTCCATCCGCACCAGCACCTTGTCATCCATCTGCGATTTCACGTTATCCGGAATCTGCCCCATGCCCGGCAGCTTGCTCATCATGCTGGCCATACCGCCCATATTGCGCATCTGCTTTAGCTGATCCAGGAAATCGGTCAGATCAAAGCCATCGCCTTTCTTCAGTTTTTTAGCCAGTTTCTCGGCCTGAGAACGGTCGACCTTGCTTTCCAGTTCCTCAATCAGCGAGAGCACATCGCCCATACCGAGAATGCGCGAAGCGATACGGTCCGGGTAGAAAGGCTCCAGCGCGTCGGTCTTCTCGCCGACGCCCAGGAATTTGATCGGTTTGCCGGTAATATGGCGGATAGACAGCGCCGCACCACCACGGGCATCACCATCGATCTTGGTCAGAATCACCCCGGTCAACGGCAGCGCTTCGTTAAAAGCTTTAGCCGTATTCGCCGCATCCTGACCGGTCATAGCGTCAACCACAAACAGGGTTTCCACCGGATTGATCGACGCATGTACCTGCTTGATTTCGTCCATCATGGCGTCATCGACATGCAAACGACCGGCGGTATCCACCAGCAGAACATCGTAGAACTTCAGTTTGGCGTGCTGCAACGCGCGGTTAACGATATCGATAGGCTTTTCATGCGCTTCCGAGGGGAAGAAATCAACGCCAACGGTCTCCGCCAGCGTTTCCAACTGCTTGATCGCCGCAGGGCGATACACGTCCGCCGACACGACCAGCACTTTCTTCTTCTGTTTTTCACGCAGGAATTTACCCAGCTTACCAACGCTGGTGGTTTTACCCGCCCCTTGCAGGCCCGCCATCAGCACCACCGCCGGCGGCTGTGCGGCCAGATTGAGCGCCTGGTTGACTTCGCCCATGGCGGTCACCAGCTCGTTCTGAACAATCTTGACGAACTCTTGCCCCGGCGTCAGGCTCTTGTTGACGTCGTGACCAACCGCCTGCTCTTTTACACGATTGATGAAATCACGCACCACCGGCAGCGCCACGTCCGCTTCCAGCAGCGCCATACGGACTTCACGCAGCGTATCCTTGATATTGTCTTCCGTCAGCCGCCCACGGCCGCTGATATTGCGCAGAGTGCGCGATAGTCGATCGGTTAAATTTTCAAACATATCTCATGCTCAATGTGAAACTGGCCGCTACCGCGACGCGAACAACGAGGAGTATAACACGAAAGCCAGACCAATCTGCGTGCGCCGGCACGGATAACTGGTTGGTGGCGGTGGCGACTAAGGCTATACTGACCCTTCATTTTACTCAGTTGATATTGAATAACCTATCGCTATGTCTGTCTTCGCCATTGTAGCTTTAGCGGCCTATTTCCTCAGTCTGGGGCTGATTATTCCCAGTCTGGTGCGAAAAAACGGAACCTACCGCCGTCTGGCAGTGGTATCCGCTACGATCGCCCTGGTCTGCCATGCAGTGGCCTTGTATCAGCGTATTTTCGATGTTCAGGTCGGACAAAACCTGAGCCTGCTGAACATCGGGTCCCTCATTAGCCTGATTATCTGCACGGTCATGACCATTGTAGCGTCGCGCAATCGCGGTTGGTTCCTGCTGCCCATCGTCTATACCTTTGCATTCATTAATCTGGCGTTCGCCAGTTTCATGCCGGGTGAGTTTATTACCCACCTCGAAGCGATGCCCGGTTTAATGGTGCATATCGGTCTGGCGCTGTTTGCCTACGCCACGCTGATGATTGCCGCGTTGTATGCGCTGCAACTGGCATTGCTGGACTACATGCTGAAAACCAAGAAATTGGGCTTTGCCGCCGACATGCCGCCGCTGCTGGGCATCGAACGCAAGATGTTCCACATTACCCAGATTGGCGTCATCCTGCTGACGCTGACGCTATGCACCGGCCTTATCTACATGAACGATTTGCTCAGCAATAAAGAGAACCTGCATAAGGCGTTGTTCTCCCTGCTGGCATGGTTTGTCTACATTCTGCTGCTCTGGGGGCACTACCACGAAGGCTGGCGCGGACGCCGGGTCGTGTGGTTCAACCTCATCGGCGCCCTGTTGCTGACGCTCTCCTACTTCGGCAGTCGGGTAATCCAGAACTTCCTGGCGCATTGACCGCCGTCGCGGCTTAAGCACTTTATCAAGCGCATAAAAAAAGAGAGCCTCGCTCTCTTTTTTACTGTCACACGCTAACGTAAGTCCGCAAGTCAGATGTGCAATTCCGCCAGTTTGTCTTTCGGCAACGCCAGATCGTCGTTTTTGTTGACCAGAACGTCGTGATCCAAAATGTGGCGTGCAATGTCCTGCGCTTCGGTCAGGGAATGCATTTCATAGGTGCCGCATTGATACTCGTTCAGTTCCGGGATTTTACGCTGGTCGGTGACCTTAAGCACATCCGTCATGGCCGCTTTCCAGGCGTCCGCCACACGTTGCTCTTCCGGCGTGCCAATCAGGCTCATGTAGAAGCCGGTACGGCAACCCATAGGCGAGATATCGATGATTTCCACGCCGTCACCGTTAAGGTGGTCACGCATGAAACCAGCGAACAAGTGCTCCAGCGTGTGGATACCACGCTCCGGCATGATCTCCTGGTTAGGACGACAGAAACGCAGATCAAACACGGTAATCGTATCACCATGAGGGGTTGTCATGGTTTTGGCCACCCGAACGGCCGGCGCAGCCATACGAGTATGATCGACAGTAAAACTATCTAGTAATGGCATCTTGCCACCTCCTCATGAAAAATTTATTTCTCGTTTCCAGGAAACTTTTCTTACCGGTACCGGTCATAATAAATGAAAGACGCGCATTTATTATCATCATCCCTATTATCAGAGATGTTTCTTTGGCCACCCGATGACAATCGAGTGGCCTTTTCTTTTACCGGCTACCGGCCTTACTGTCTGGACAAATAGGCGTCAAAACTCAACGTATCTTCCGACTCCAGTTGACGCTGGTGCTGCCATGAACGCTCGCACTCAGAGGTAAACTGCACTTCAGACAGAATCTCCAGCGGCTCCTGCGACAGTTGTTCGCGGTACTGCCCGGCCAGTTGCAAACCAACACCGCCGCTGCCATTTTCCAGCATCATCGCCAGAATCCGGGCGGAGAACGTCTTGTCTGGGTCGTCGAACCCTTCCACCAGTTGGTCGCAGACCTGTCGATAGTACGACGTAGCCTGCCCCTGATCCAACAATTCCGCAACACGCCGCAGATCCGCAAACAGCGTGCGCCCAACATCAGCAATCGTCTGACGCGTCGTATCGCAGCCCATGCCTACCGTCTGACCCGGTTTACGGCCTTCCAGGATCACCTGATTCCAGTTTTTACGCGTGCAGAGCAGTTCCGCTTCGCTCATTTCCGGCGCATCCGCCAGCGCACACCAAATCAGGAACAGGTCGAGGAAGCGAGCCTGTTCGGCGCTGACGCCGGTTGCCGAGAACGGATTAATGTCCAGCGAACGCACTTCGATATACTCGATTCCACCACGCAGCAACGCATCGGAAGGCGACTCGCCTGGACGGGTGACGCGTTTCGGCCGAATCGGCGCATATAATTCGTTTTCGATCTGCAACACATTGGTATTCAACTGCAGATAACGGCCATCTTTTTTGAGACCAATCGCCGCATATTCTTCAGAAGGCGTGTGAATCGCCCTTTTCAGCGCCGAAACATAGGTGTCCAGGCTGTTGAAGGTAATCCCAAGGTTGCTCTGCGATTTGTTGGTATAGCCCAGATCGCTTAAACGCAGCGATGTGGCGTACGGCAGATAGAGCATCCCTTTTTCCGAACGCTCAAACGGCAGGTGGGTTTCTTTGCCCTGCAGGAAAGAGGAGCAAATCGCCGGCGATGCACCAAACAGATACGGAATTACCCAGCCGAAGCGGTAGTAATTACGAATCAGTTGAAAATACCCGGCGGAAATCGCTTCTTTGCCGCTGATAGCGTCGGTAATACCATCACGGGCCTGCCAGAATGCCAGCGGCAGCGAAAAGTTATAGTGCACGCCGGAAATGGTCTGCATCAACGCGCCATAACGGTTTTTCAGGCCCTCGCGATATAGCGTTTTGAAACGGCCAATATTCGATGAACCATACTGCGCCAGTTCGATATCCTGCCCGGCTTCGATAAAGCAAGGCATACTTAACGGCCACATGCGCTCATCACCCAGATTACGCGCCACATAACGATGAATATCACGCAAAAAGGCGAGAAGGTGATCAATATCCTTGTCAACCGGCGTAATGAATTCCAGCAATGCTTCAGCAAAATCCGTGGTAATCCAGGGGTGAGTCAGCGCCGCCCCCAGTTTCTCCGGATGTCCTGTTTTCGCCAGATGTCCATTTGCCATCACGCGCAGTGTTTCACGCTCAATACCACGCTGGATCCCTTTTATCGACTGAGGATGTTTTTCCAGCCAGGACAGCGCTTTTGATACGTCCGGGATCAAATTGACCTCCCGCTATGAAGATTTAGTCATGTTAATAAGAATAATGGATGGTATATGGGGACAATAATCGCGATTACAACTCACCCGGTTCCCATCGTCCATTTCAGCGCCACGCCAGCTACTACCAGATAGCGCAACGTTTTTCCGATAAAAATACATATTACGGAGCTTGCCCAGGGCATCCTTAGCCAACCCGACAATACGCACAATATATCGCCGACCACCGGCACCCAGCTAAACAATAATGCTGCGGTGCCGTAACGCTGCAACCAGCGTCGGGCGGTATCCAATCCTCTTTGCGGCTTAAGTTCGGGTATCAAGCGCCCGACAATGATATTGGTGATCCCTCCCAACGTATTACCAATGGAAGCAATAACAATCAGCAGCAATGGGCTGGTGCTGTGGGTTAACAGCAGCGATACCAGCACGACTTCAGAACTGCCCGGCAACAGCGTCGCACTCAGGAAGCTGCTCCAGAACAGGGAAAAGACCGCCCAGAACTCACTCACAGCGTTCTTACGTCAACCACATCCATACCGGCACTGGCGGCGGCCTGAAGACCAAAATCGGCATCTTCAAACACGACACAGTGCTCAGGGGCAACCTGGATTAATGTTGCACAACGCAGGAAGGTATCCGGGAAAGGTTTATGCCGCTGCACATCATCAGCGCCGACCAGCGCAGAAAAATAATCACGCAGGCCAAGATGGCGCAACAGACGCTCGGCCAGACCATGCGTGCTCCCGGTGCCAACGGCCATCGGGCGGCGGCCATGATAGGCTTTGACGACCTCAATCAACGGCAGTGGTTGTACGGTGTCCATCAGCATGGTTTCGGTCAGGGACGCTTTCTCCGCCGCCAGTTTATGCGGATCGAGATCTGACTGATGCTGGTTGATAATCACTTCGGCAATGCGCCAGGTCGGCGCGCCGTTCAGCGCCGTCATGGCATCGTTGTCATAGCTCATACCATACTTTGCCAGTACCTGTTGCCACGCCTGACAATGGGTTGGTTCCGTATCGAGAATAGTGCCATCCATGTCAAAGATCAGGCCCTGATAGCGATCGTACATCATGACTCCGTACCCACCGAAAAGAGACGACTACTTTAACGCAAACTCAAAACATTGTCGCTTACTCAATAACCTTAGTAAAAACAGTGAAATAGATATATCAGACGGGTGAAATACCAAAGCGTTAAACACAAAGCGTTAAACAAAAGAAAGGCGATGATTTGGAAGGAAACAAAGATGGTTTTGAAGAAGATGGTGCATCCGGGAGGATTCGAACCTCCGACCGCTCGGTTCGTAGCCGAGTACTCTATCCAGCTGAGCTACGGATGCATTTTAGAAATTGCTTAGATTTTGATGTTACAACAAAGAGGAAACAGCATCAGGAGAATGGTGCATCCGGGAGGATTCGAACCTCCGACCGCTCGGTTCGTAGCCGAGTACTCTATCCAGCTGAGCTACGGATGCATTTCAAGACTTACTGCAAACTTCTCTTAAATTGTATCACTGACAATGCTGTTGTCAGATAATGCATTACATTAAATGGTGCATCCAGGAGGATTCGAACCTCCGACCGCTCGGTTCGTAGCCGAGTACTCTATCCAGCTGAGCTATGGATGCAATTTAATGGCGGTGAGGGAGGGATTCGAACCCTCGATGCAGCTTTTGACCGCATACTCCCTTAGCAGGGGAGCGCCTTCAGCCTCTCGGCCACCTCACCGTACCGACCGGTAACCACTGAATTTCGTCTTCATTCAGCGCTCACCTGTCTGCGTGGCGCACATATTACTTTCCCGGACTTATAAGTCAAACAATTTTTCCGATATCAGTTCCGTTTGAACACTTCGCACCCAACAAGAACAGATTAACGACAAAAAGCATGCTTTATCGCCAATAAAACAACCAGTTATTTGCACTCACAACAGCAAATGCCCGGGAGACTATTCATTGGCAAAAAGGAAAATACAGGAGCGGACAGAAATACTTGAACAACAGCGCCTCGCCAACACGAGACGCTATTCAATCAATAGGAGGTAGGCTGAGACTTCTCTGCCTGAATACGCTGGTAAATCTCTTCACGGTGTACAGAGACTTCTTTCGGCGCGTTAACACCGATACGAACCTGATTGCCCTTTACTCCTAGTACGGTAACCGTGACCTCATCGCCGATCATGAGGGTTTCGCCAACTCGACGAGTCAAAATAAGCATTCTTTGCTCCTTGAAAGATTATAAAGAGTCAGGTCTCTCCGTTCTCCCGTCATTATCCATCATGGTTGGGGAAAACGTAAACCTGGATGACGAAAATGTCTCATCATCTCACTCATTGTCTGTTACTAATGTTCAGTTTAGTCGATATAAGACAGCTTGCGCTTTTTGTTATCACAACCAGACTTCGCCTCACTGGTCGTCTCTGGAGCTCCACAGACGACCTATGAACAGTCTTGTTTACGGCCATCCTTACCGCAAGCTAAAAACGCCAAAGCCACTCATAGTCATGGCGTTTTTGCCGGGATAACACGTATTTAATATTTATAGCTTATCAACCACCCAGGCTTCAATGCTGGTCAACGCCGATGGCAACGCATCGACATCACTGCCGCCTGCTTGCGCCATATCCGGACGACCACCACCTTTGCCGCCAACCTGGTTTGCCACAAAGCCAATCAACTCGCCCGCTTTGACGCGATCGGTCAATTCTTTGGTCACACCGGCGATCAGGCTGACTTTGCCATCCGCCACCGTCGACAGCACAATCACCGCAGAACCCAGTTGGTTCTTCAGATCATCCACCATCGTCCGCAGCAGCTTGGGCTCAACGTTGCTTAACTGCGTCACCAGCAGCTTCACCCCGTTGATATCCTTCGCCTTGCTGGACAGCGAAGAGCTTTCCTGCGCGGCTTGCTGCTCTTTCAACTGCTGCAACTCTTTTTCCAGCCCGCGGGTACGTTCCAGCAAAGAACGCACTTTGTCTGCCAAATTGTTACTATCGCCTTTCACCAGTTGTGTGACTTCATGCAGCAAATCATTCTGATGGTGCAGAGCGACAATAGCATTCTCGCCGGTAACCGCTTCAATACGACGAATACCCGCTGCCGTACCCGATTCAGATACAATCCGGAACAAGCCGATATCGCCGGTGCGGCGAGCATGAGTACCGCCACACAATTCGATGGAAAAATCCCCCATCGACAGCACGCGGACATTCTCTTCGTACTTTTCACCAAAGAGCGCCATCGCGCCTTTCGCTCTGGCCGCATCCAGCGCCATTACGTCCGTTTCTACCGGCAGATTACGACGAATCTGGGTATTGACGATATCTTCCACCTGACGAATCTGCTCCGGCTTCATCGCTTCCGGATGAGAGAAGTCAAAACGCAGGTAGCTGTCATTGACCAGCGAACCTTTCTGCGCCACATGTTCGCCCAAGACCTGACGCAAGGCTGCGTGCAACAAATGAGTCGCCGAGTGGTTCAAACGAATGCGGTCACGGCGGACATGATCCACCACGGCATCCACCTTGTCGTTCACCCGCAGAGAACCCTGGGTCAGTTTGCCGATATGGCCGATGGCCTGACCGTATTTCTGAGCATCGGCGACAGAAAAGCGGGCTGCCGCCGACGTCAACTCGCCCTGATCGCCAACCTGACCGCCGGATTCGCCGTAGAACGGGGTTTCGCTCAGGATTACGACCGCATCGTCACCCGCCTGAATTTCCTGCACAGACTCGCCCTGACGATAAATCGCCACGACCTTCGACTGCTGCTCAGTACGTTCGTAACCGCAGAACGTTGTAGACTCATCCACACGGATCAGGCTGTTGTAGTCGGCGCCGAAGCCGCTGGCATCACGTGCGCGCTGGCGTTGCGCTTCCATCGCACGTTCAAAACCCTCTTCATCCACTTTCAGATTACGCTCACGGCAAACATCCGCGGTCAAATCGACCGGGAAGCCATAAGTGTCATAGAGACGGAACGCCGCTTCGCCGCTCAGGGTATCGCCCTTTAGCTGCTTAATTTCTTCGTCCAGCAACAGCAACCCGCGTTCCAGAGTACGGGCAAACTGCTCTTCTTCATTCTTAAGCGCCTGCTCCACCAGCCCCTGCTGGCGTTGAAGCTCTTCGGCAGCCGGCCCCATTACCTTAATCAGAGTACCAACCAGCTTATAGAAGAAGGTTTCTTTCGCACCCAACATATTACCGTGACGGACAGCACGACGAATGATGCGACGCAGCACATAGCCGCGGTTTTCATTCGACGGCATTACGCCATCGGCAATCAGGAATGCACAAGAACGGATGTGGTCGGCGATGACGCGCAGTGACTTGTTGTTCAGATCGTCGGTTCCCACCACGCTGGCGGCTTCCGCGATCAGTGCTTTGAACAGATCGATCTCGTAGTTGGAATTTACATGCTGCAGGACGGCGGAAATACGTTCCAGCCCCATGCCGGTATCAACCGATGGTTTCGGCAGCGGTAGCATGGTGCCATCGGCCTGCCGGTTGAACTGCATAAATACCAGGTTCCAGATCTCGATGTAGCGGTCGCCATCTTCTTCTGGGCTTCCCGGCGGTCCGCCCCAGATGTGATCGCCATGATCGTAGAAAATTTCAGAGCAAGGGCCGCAAGGACCGGTATCGCCCATCTGCCAGAAGTTATCCGACGCGTATGGCGCACCTTTGTTGTCGCCGATGCGGATAATGCGTTCGTGAGGCACGCCCACCTCATTCGCCCAAATGTCATAGGCTTCATCATCGGTGGCGTAAACCGTAACCCACAATTTTTCTTTGGGCAGACCAAACCATTGCGGGCTGGTCAACAATTCCCAGGCGTAAATGATGGCGTCGCGTTTAAAGTAATCACCGAAGCTGAAGTTACCCAGCATTTCGAAGAAGGTGTGGTGACGCGCAGTGTAACCCACGTTTTCCAGATCGTTATGCTTACCGCCGGCACGCACACAGCGCTGAGAGGTCGTGGCTCGCACATAATTACGTTTGTCCAACCCCAGGAAAACGTCCTTGAACTGGTTCATCCCGGCATTGGTAAACAGCAACGTAGGATCATTGTTTGGCACCAGGGAACTACTGGCGACAACCTGATGACCTTTACTATGGAAAAAGTCGAGAAACGCTTGACGGATCTCAGCGGTGCTCTTGCTCATAATTGTCCTGAAATCAAGCTAAAAGAACAGTCGCGGGCAAGGCAGATGCAGCATGCTGATGTGACCAAGCCAAACGCGAAACAAAAAAAGTGGGAATAAGATAAATTTTCTTAGGGGGGAAGTAAAATCCCGTATGCGTTCAATCGGAAAAATTCATATATACCGACTGAATTTCATCGTGGGAAAAACCGCGGTAAAGCAAATAACGCTGAACTTTGGCACGTTCTTGCCAGTTCACTGGCAACGGTGAACCGAATTTACGGGTCGCCACTGCTTTCGCCTGTAGATACCAGTCAATGTCGCAGGACTGCAGCGCCATACGCTGGGTAGATTTATCGATGCCCCGCTGATTGAGCTCGGCGCAAATACGCTGAGTACCATATCCTTTACGGCAGCGGCTACTAATATAACGCAGGGCATAGCGCGCATCATCCAGCCAGCCCTGTTGCCGACAGCTGTCCACCGCCTGCTCGATTTGGGTATCGAGCTCGGACAATGCAGATTCGTCTGCATTGTCGCACTCACGGTTTGTCTGCAAATACGCCGCAATTTTGCGGCGCAATTCCATCTCGCTATGATCTCGCACAGCCAGCACATTCATCGCATAGCGGAGTACTTTCGACATGCCTGTCATCCCGAGAATGTGCTGTCCATGCTACGACGTTCCATTAAAAATCGTCGTTGAGTTCGCCAGCGGCTTCCTCATCGTACTCAGCGCGTTCACCGCTAACGCTCGGCACGACTTCATTATCTTTGTGCAGCAGCATTTCGCGCAGTTTCTTGTCCAGTTCGGCGGAGATGGTCGAATTTTCCCTCAGGAAATTGCAAGCGTTAGCCTTGCCCTGACCGATCTTGTCACCATTGTAACTGTACCAGGCGCCTGCTTTTTCAATCAGCTTGTACTTCACGCCCAGATCAACCAGTTCACCGTAGGTATTGATCCCTTCGCCATACAGAATCTGGAATTCGGCCTGTTTGAACGGTGCGGCAACCTTGTTCTTCACGACCTTGACGCGGGTTTCGCTCCCGACCACTTCTTCGCCTTCTTTAATCGAGCCGATGCGGCGGATATCAAGACGGACGGAAGCGTAGAATTTCAGCGCGTTACCACCGGTCGTGGTTTCCGGGTTACCGAACATGACGCCAATCTTCATACGGATCTGGTTGATAAAGATCAGCAACGTATTGGATTGTTTCAGGTTACCAGCCAGTTTGCGCATGGCCTGACTCATCATGCGCGCCGCCAGCCCCATATGCGAATCGCCGATCTCGCCTTCGATCTCCGCTTTCGGCGTCAACGCCGCCACGGAGTCAACGATAATCACATCCACCGCGCCGGAACGAGCCAGCGCATCGCAGATTTCCAGCGCCTGTTCGCCGGTGTCCGGCTGGGAACACAGCAGATTATCGATATCTACGCCCAGTTTCTTGGCGTAGATCGGATCCAGCGCGTGCTCAGCATCGATAAACGCACAGGTTTTGCCTCCACGCTGTGCAGCTGCAATCACCTGCAGCGTCAGCGTAGTTTTACCGGAGGATTCCGGGCCGTAGATTTCGACAATACGCCCCATCGGCAAACCACCAACACCCAGTGCGATATCGAGCGACAGGGAGCCCGTGGAGATCGTTTCAACATCCATTGAGCGATCTTCGCCCAAACGCATGATAGAACCTTTACCGAATTGCTTTTCGATCTGACCCAGCGCCGCCGCCAGTGCCTTTTGTTTGTTCTCATCAATAGCCATTTCTACTCCTGTCGCGCAGCCTGCCGCTGCCTCTACGCCGTTGCTTATTCATGATTCACCGAACCGATGGCCGCATTATACTGTATACTCATACAGCATCAAGCCTATTTTATAAAAATCTCTCCAGCAGCGTCTGCAGGGCAAAAGCCACCGCCTGCAAACGAACCTCATGGCGATCGCCGTCAAACTGCATTCTTTGCGCCACACTGTTGCCGTTTTTATCGCTAAAACCAAACCATACGGTTCCCACCGGTTTGTCTGGCGTTCCGCCGTCCGGCCCGGCAATACCGCTGACCGATACGGCGATATCCGCACCGGAGCGACTTAGCGCCCCCGCCGCCATTTCGTTCACGACGTCGCGACTAACCGCGCCAAACTGCGCCAGTGTGTTTGCCTGCACGCCAATCAGCGCCTGCTTGGCCTGATTACTGTAAGTCACAAAACCGTAGTCAAACCATGCCGAACTACCGGGCACATCCGTAATCGCCTTGGCCAGCCATCCGCCGGTACAGGACTCGGCGCAGGTTATTTTCGCCTGACGCGCCTTCAGACGTTCTCCCACCAGCGCGCTCAGTAGCAAGATTTCAGTTTCTGTCATCGCAGCACCCTGTTTTATCCATCGCAGCTCAATAGTAATGAACACATTCTCCCTCAGGGTAGCACTTTTCCTCGTGCAACCCCGTTGCTTAACAGGAATGCGAGGCGGCGCGCAACATGGCGCGGCGCGTTGTCTTATTATTGTCACTGTGACTGTATATGATTGACACACAATAATAACGACGATAGCGTTTTTACGACATGCATGCCCCGCCTCGGGGCTTTTTTATTGGCGCTACAAGGCACAGCCGATGATAATTCGCCAACTGACAACCGATGATCTCGCTGAATTTCGACGTATCCGGCTGGAAGGGCTGCGGCAAGCCCCGCACGCCTTCGGCAGCACCTGGCAAAAAGAGCAGGCGGAACCTGTCGGCGCTTTTCTCAGTCGTCTGGAAAATAATCGCGTATGGGGCGTGTTCGAGCCGGAATTCCAGTTATGCGGCGTCGCCGCCTATGCCGGGCAAAACGATGAAGAAGGGATTATCTGGGGTGTCTATGTCGCAGGCTCCCTGCGTGGAACCGGTGCGACAGACAGATTAATGCGTGCGCTGATTAATGATGCCGGTGCTCGCTTGTCGCGCCTGACGCTGACGGTCATGAGCGATAACTACCCGGCGATCAGGCTTTACCAACGGCTGGGCTTTCAACGTATTTCTCTCACCGCCTCAACAGCAGATGAATCCCGGCAGGCGTGGTATCTGGACCTGAAATAATGCTGGCCTGCCAGTTGACAGGCCAGTTGGGTAGGAACCCACAGAAAGGAATAGCGCCTGTGTTGCGAAATACCACTGGCTACATGGTGGATTAACACATCAGGCGAATCGACTTCATGATATACCTGTTATCTTTCAAGCTGCTGGCGTATTGGCTGCTTCGTTTCCAGTCCCTGACTTCGGTAAACGACTGGGGGTTACGCTGTTTGCCACTGTCCTGCAAACTCAAAATCCCCTGGGTATAAAAAGCCTTGTTATCGGTGTTTCATCCCTGGCGGGTAATTAGCGCGGCACTCTCCCATTTAGTTTTTGCATCTTGTTCTGCTTTAAGTGCGTTGGGCTACGATAGCTTATTTTCTGGAGTGCTCCTTTTCTTTTTTATTTATCGGCGAGAAAACCAATAACCTTACCCCGAAAAGAAAATATTTTTATTTTCCGGCATGATTATACCTAGCGGAACTATTGCCATATTGAAACACAACGCCGGTGGATAGACATAAAAAAAAGCCCACCAACTGGTGGGCAAAGCTATTGGGTTTTTCAACAGCAAAGATTTAGTAGTACTGGCACGACAGTTATCCACTGCCTGAAAATAAATTTACCAGTTATTCCTTAAAATAACCTTAGTTTTATCTCATACTCACATAAACATTGATAAAAAAACAAAATCGGCCACCAATTAATTAACCCACTGTGTTACAAGCAAAAAAAAAGCCCACCAACTGGTGGGCAAAATGACACTATTCTCTGGCATGAAGCATCCTGAAGACACAGGTTGGCGGCGTTCCGCCGCCTGATAAGAATGCTACAATATAAATATTAAGCCAACATTAGGAAAAACAAAAAAACCATCAATGCAAATCCTCACTAAAAATAAAAAGAAGATGAAAAAACAAAGCCCACCAAAAGGTGGGCAAATACTAGCTAATTATTATAAAAAACCTGGTGTTTGGCGCGGTAAAATCATTACCTGCTGATAAAATTACACCAGGAAGATTAAAACAACCTTAAAAAACAATTTATCTCATTTATTTTTCGACTATCACAAAATAAAAAAAATAGAAAACACGCCAATAATCCCTACCGTCATTACCACAATAAAACAAAAAGCCCATCAGAGATGGGCCAAATAAAAATGACAATCGAAAAAAATTCCTTACTCTATAACATGGCACTGCAGTCAATTAATACTAAGTAAAAGTGTAACAGAAATCCGCCAACCTGCTCTGACAGCGTTCATTATTCTTCTGTTTTTGTGAGAATGCGCATCCTCCCCTGCCCGATATCGGCAGCGTCGGCCCGTCACTGCGCTAAAACCGGTTTTTATTTCCAGCGGGTTTGCAGGTTTCCCCAGGCATCACGTACACTCGCCAGAAGACACGGCGACTCCCGTTACAGAAAAGGGTTTACTTGCCTATTTCGAGCGGTTATCAAAAAAGCAGAACAGAGTTTGTCTCAGGTCAATCAGGAGGGGAAGAAAACGTGCCACCTGCATTCTTACGTCGATCTGGCATTACGGATAATCACACCGATCGGCTCAGTAGTTCATTGGTCATTTTCCGTCCGGCGGATGTGCTGTTCGATTTGTGGCGCGACCCTAAAACGCTACCGGTGCTGATGAACCATGTCGCCCGCATCGATATCATCAATAGCACGGATTCTCTGTGGCGGATGAAAGCGCCGCTCGGCCAATATATTGAATGGCAGGCGCGTATCGTGGATGAGCAACCCGGCCAGTTTATTCACTGGCGCTCATTGCCTGGCGCCAGAATCCCGAACGAAGGACGCCTCTCGTTTCGTCCCGCCCCGCACGGTGACGGCACCGAAGTGACCCTCAGTATTCGTTTCGATCCTCCTGGCGGTTTTTTGGGGCGCACCCTCAGCCAGGTGTTTCAGCTACTACCTAAAGAGATGTTGCACAAAACGCTGTTGCGCTTCAAACAGATGGCGGAACAGCCAGGTGCTGGAACAACGCCGCCGCCTGATGAGCGTTGATCCCGTCTTTATTCTGCGACAGGCATAAAAGACAGACGGCGGGAAAACCCCGCCGTCTGTTTTATCAACAACCATCGATATTATTTCTTGTTAGGCATCATCCGCAGCAGCGTATCGTCGCGCACCACATAGTGATGATACAAGGCGGCTACCGCGTGAAGCCCTACCAGGAAATACCCGGCGTTGGCAATCAGCTCGTGGATGTTCAGCAATATCTGCTTGATATCTTCATTCGATTCGGCAGCGAACGGCATCGCAATACCGAATATCGACCAGTCGGCGCCGCGATAGTACATGCCCAGCACACCCAGCACCGGCAACGCCAGGAACATCAGATAAAGAAAGCCATGCACGGCATGGGATGCGATCACCAGCAGTCGTCCCGGTGGTGGCGTGATGGGCGGAGTAGGATGGCGAAAGCGCTGTACAACCCGCAGGATCATCAACACCCACACGGACACGCCGCAGCTGTAATGAATAGTCGACATCAGCGCTCGCGCACTACTCCCGCGCGGAGCAAAACCACGTAGCTCCATAGCGGCATAAGTGACTATTACCAGCAGCAATACCAGCCAGTGCAACACAATCTGAGATGAGTGATACTTGGTCTTCATGGAATTCCTTCTCTGTATGAGCATACAATCAGTGTGTGAATATAAAACGCATACAGCCTAACTTCACTATCTTAAGCTAGCATTAGTTTTTATCCGGCAGCAGCGAAACGTTCTTTTGGACAAAAAAATCCCGCCTTAATGGGAAGGCGGGAAAAATGACTACTCTCTGACAGGGATAAATAACACAACATCAACAAGGGTTGAGACAAACATTACCAGCTTCAGTGTATAGAACTGTCATCTGTCGGTAAGGTTGGTTGGCGGGATGTAAGTCGAATTTGACAGGGATAACAGCGTCGAACAGGAGCCGTCGGCCAGGCAAAGAAACGGCAAAAGCGCCCAAGGCATAGAGGGAGGGCGGCCAACGCTGACCGCCTGCGCGCGCATCAGCGCCGACTATCCACCAGCATCCTTACCGCCAGCCCGGCCAACACCGTTCCCATCAGCCAGCGCTGAACACGTTGCCACAACGGGCGCTCTGCCAGAAAGGCGGCGATGTACCCTGCCGCCATCACCAGCGACGCATTGACCGTCATGCTGATAGCGATTTGGGTGATGCCCAGCGTCAGCGACTGCGCCAGCACACTCCCCTGCTCCGGGCGAATAAATTGCGGCAGCAGAGAAAGGTAAAGTATCGCAGCTTTAGGATTCAGCAGGTTGGTGACAAGCCCCATGACAAACAGGCGGCGATTGCTGTCCGGTTTCAGTTCGCGCAGTTGGAAAGGCGATGCGCCACCGCGCACAGCCTGCCAGGCCAGCCACAGCAAATAACACGCGCCGGCGATTCGCAGCACGTCGTAGGCTAGCGGCACGGCCATCATGATGGCGGTAATACCGAGCGCTGCAGCGCTCATATAGAACAGGAACCCCAGCGCGACGCCGGATAACGACACCAGGCCGGCTCGCCGCCCCTGACAGACGGTACGCGAGAGCAGATAAATCATATTCGGACCGGGCGTCAACACCAGACCTAACGCAACTGCGGCAAACGGTAACAACTGGGATGAACTGACCATCATCAAACCTCGGCAAACAGCAGACAGCCCTCAGGTGTAACTGTTTTTGCAAACCGCCTCAATCTCATTTCGTACCTGCCGTCATCATGACATTGCGCCGCCGCCGATTACTCTTCCGGCGGGTAGCGGTAATCCCAGCGGAAAAAACCGTGATCCTGAAACGAGCCGGACAGCAACGACTGTTTGCGTGTTTTGACATAGTTCGGCGGCGGACAGGTGACGTTGCACATCCAATAACCGGGAAACCAGCCTCCCATGCCGGGCAGCCGCGCTATTTTCGCATCCAGCGGGTTAAGCTCCGGCAACGAGTAATAAACGAATTCACCGATAGAGTGCTCAATCCACTCTTCAGCGACCCCCAGATCCGATAACGGGTTGGGATGCAGCGGCGAACGCGCCAGATCGACAAACTCCTTCACATGGTTCATCGACCAGCCGCAAAACTCCAGCGAGCGCTGCCGCTCCGCCATTTCGTACAACCGATCTACCGAGATTGCCGGCAGCGGGTCAGGCTGTTCGGGAAAAAATTCATTGTGCTTTTGCAGGCACAACAACAGGTAAGATGCCACCAGCGCCCCTAACTGGTGGATAACCAGCGCAGGATGCTCGCCTGCGCCGCCACCAATAATCAGATTGTCCGGCGTACAGGAAAAATCATCCGCACCCCAGGGCGAATCCGTCACCTCTTCAAGCGGATGATAGATTGGCAATCCGTTAAGGAAACCAACCAGTTCGTGTTTGATGGTATCGATGTAGCTCATGGTTACCGGCTTTTAAACAGTCATCAAGACAGATATCGGCGGGGCATGGCCCGGATGGTGTTCTTCGCAGGGTACACTGTGTGCCGCGCCTTCTCCAGACCAATCTTTCCAGATCAACCGTTTCCGGAGCACGCTTTACAGTGCGAGACGGATCGTTCCCTAGCCTCAGGTTCACTACTCAGAATAAAGCAGCACAAAAACCAACAGTAAACAGTGGTAATAAACAGACTTATTTTCAAATAAAAAAAGTTAATCCATTAAAATGATAGTTCTCGATATTTACTATAAGTTTTCATTCCTGTTATCGCGCGCTAGCCTGCCTGCAGTGGCTATTCTTTCATTCACAACACAGGAAAAGACCATGAAACAGAAAGTCGCATTGGTCACTGGCGCAGGCCAGGGAATCGGCAAGGCCATCGCTCTTCGTCTGGCAAAAGACGGCTTTGCCGTGGCGGTCGTGGACTATAACAGCGATACCGCCGGCCAGGTGGCGCAGGAAATCAGACACCACGGCGGTAACGCCATCGCGCTTACCGCCGATGTCTCAAACCGCGATCAGGTGTTCGATGCGGTACGCACCGCGCACAAACAGCTGGGCGGTTTCCACGTTATCGTCAATAACGCCGGTATCGCGCCCACCACGCTGATTGAAGATATCACACCGGAAATCGTCGATAAGGTCTACAACATCAACGTAAAAGGCGTCATCTGGGGGATACAGGCGGCGGTGGAAGCCTTCAAGGCTCAGGGCCAGGGCGGTAAGATCATCAATGCCGCGTCTCAGGCCGGTCACGTCGGTAACCCGGAACTGGCGGTTTACAGCTCCAGCAAATTCGCCGTGCGTGGTCTAACCCAGACCGCCGCCCGCGATTTGGCGCCGCTGGGCATTACCGTCAACGCCTATTGCCCCGGCATCGTCAAAACCCCGATGTGGGCAGAGATTGACCGCCAGATTTCCGAAGCCGCCGGCAAACCGCTCGGCTACGGCACGGCGGAGTTCGCCAAACGCATCACGCTCGGCCGCCTGTCCGAACCGGAAGACGTCGCCGCCTGCGTTTCCTATCTCGCCGGTCCGGACTCCGACTACATGACCGGCCAGGCCCTGTTGATCGACGGCGGTATGGTCTTCAACTGATCTCCACAGTTGCTCTCTGCAATTGCGCGACCCGCGTCTATTGCCCGTCGCGCTATCTACATATTCGCATCCTCACCGCGTCTTACGGCGCGCTGAGGATTTTTCCTACCTGAATCCTGTTGCGATACACAGAAGAAAAATTAACCAGATTTGTGGTATGGTGGCAGCCCGGTTGGCAGGCTATGACCAGAGCGTCGCCTCATGCTGGCAGCGCCATGCGCGACGCCGCATGTACCTATGTCCCTGAATATCCAAATCACTCCGAATAAGAACGCATGGCATCGTGCGCACAGGGACATCGATGTTGGCTGGCGGTCGCCGTCATACAGTCTCCAGCATACAGCCGCCGTCATACAAAGGAGTCAGGATGATGCAAGACGATGAAATCAACACCGACGATTTGTGGGAACGCCCCGGTTTCCTGATTCGTCGCCTAAACCAGATTCACCATACGGTATTCTTTGAAGCGCTCAGGGGCGACATCACCCCGCTGCAATACGGTCTGCTGACGGTGGTCAACGCTCGCGGCGGCCTGGACCAGACCATGCTCGGCGCCGAGCTGGGCACCGACCGTACCACGCTGGCCGGCGCTATTGAACAACTGGAGCTCAAAGGCTATGTCCGGCGCGAAACCCACTATTCCGATCGCCGCCGCAAAACGGTGGAAATCACGCTTAGGGGCAAAAAGATCCTGAACAAAACCGCCGCCGACATGCATCAGGCGCAGATGAAATTACTGGCGCCGTTACCACCGGCGTCAAGAAAGGCCTTTATTCAGATGATGAAAACGCTGGTTGAAGGCAACAACCATCGTGGCAGCGTGCCGATCAAACGCTTCAGTTCGCAGACGGAATCGTTCGACTAAACCACCGTACCGGAAAGCCCGTTACCAGAAGCGCCGCGAGCTTTCCGGTATGACGCTTTACATGCGCCCTTCACGCCCACCCACGCGTTATTCCCTTTTCCGATTATTGTCCGTGGTTGCCTTCACCGTTTTCCTTATTCCCTATTCAGGGCATGCCTATTAATTCGATAGAAACAACTGCCATTATCCGTTGTGTCAAAAACGGTAAAGTACCTGCAGTTGCTGTGAGTCTTTGCGACTCGCCAGTAACACCGGTGGTAGCCACACCTCCGACCATAAGCGAAAAAACCGTTGCCCGTCATGACGACAGGTAAAACGTATTCACCAGTTGGGCAGCGTTGTTATCAGCTTTCCCTGATGGTGAATTTTCTCTGCTTATAGCTTCGAGCAGTGCAATGGACTCACAGCAATAACCAAACCCTATTGTTGATAATAATCATACGGAAGATGAGGAAAGTTATGAGCAATCACACCGCTACACATCGTGTCCCCGGCTGGCAAAAGCCGCTGGTGATCGTGTCTTCACTGTTGATGGCCTATCCGGCGATGGCCGATGTTCTGACTCGCGACAACGGCGCGCCGGTGGGCGACAACCAGAACTCGCAAACCGCCGGTCCCAACGGCCCGGTTCTGTTACAGGACGTTCAGTTGCTGCAAAAACTGCAACGTTTTGATCGTGAACGTATTCCGGAACGCGTGGTTCACGCCCGCGGCACCGGCGCACATGGGGAATTCACCGCCACCGAGGATATTTCGGACCTGACCATCGCCGAAGTGTTCAAAAAAGGCAGCGAAACACCGGTATTCGTGCGTTTCTCCAGCGTAGTACACGGTAATCATTCCCCGGAAACCCTGCGCGACCCGCGCGGCTTCGCCACCAAGTTCTATACTACCCAAGGCAACTGGGATCTGGTCGGCAACAACTTCCCCACCTTTTTCATCCGCGACGCCATCAAGTTCCCGGACATGGTGCACGCGTTCAAGCCCGACCCGCGCACCAATCAGGATAATGACGGACGCCGGTTCGATTTCTTCTCTCACGTACCAGAATCCATCCGTACCCTGACCCTGCTCTACTCCAACGAAGGCACGCCGGCCAGCTATCGCAACATGGACGGCAACGGCGTCCATGCCTACAAGCTGGTCAACGCCAAAGGCGAAGTGCATTACGTCAAATTCCATTGGAAAACCCTGCAGGGCGTGAAGAATCTCGACCCGAAACAGGTGGAGGAAGTTCAGGGCAAGGATTACAGCCACCTGACCAACGATCTGGTGGCAGCCATCAACCGCGGCGATTACCCGAAATGGGATCTCTACATTCAGGTGTTGACGCCGGACGATCTGGCTAAGTTCGATTTTAACCCGCTGGACGCCACCAAAATCTGGCCGGGTGTACCCGAGCGTAAAATCGGCCAGATGGTACTGAACAAGAACCCGGACAACTTCTTCCAGGAAACCGAGCAGGTCGCTATGGCGCCCGCGAATCTGGTGCCGGGGATCGAAGCGTCTGAAGACCGGCTGCTGCAAGGCCGTCTGTTCTCTTACGCCGATACCCAAATGTACCGGCTGGGCGCTAACGGCCTGAGTCTGCCGATCAATGCCCCGCTGAAACAAGCCAACAACATCAATCAGGATGGCAGCCTGAACAGCGGCCACACGCAAGACAAAGGGGTGAACTATCAGCCGAGCCGTCTGTATCCGCGTGAAGAGTTAACCTCCGCGCGCTACAGCCAGGCGCCGCTCAGCGGCACCACCCAGCAGCGCAAGATCCAGAAGGAGCAGAACTTCAGGCAGACTGGTGAACTGTATCGCTCCTACAGCAAAAAAGATCAGGACGACCTGGTGCAAAGCCTGGGCTCCGCGCTGGCGATGGCCGACACCGAAAGCAAGACCATCATGCTTTCTTATTTCTACAAGGCCGACGCGACCTACGGCACCCGTCTGACCGACGTCGCCAAAGGCGACCTGAGCAAAGTACAGTCGCTGGCCAGCAAACTGGCTGACTAACTGAACGTCGCCGCCCGGACATCTCATCCGGGCGGCGCCAACGACCAGGGAACCGTCATCATGAAACCATTTCGTCTCTTTCTCTGCCTGCTGGCGTTGACGCTGACAACCGCGCAGGCGCAGCAACCCACGGCGCCGGTCGCCCCACCGGCATCGGTCTCCAACGCCCCCGCCGCGCCAGCACTAAATGAACGCCAGGTTCAGAGCCAGCTCAATCAGTATTTGTGGGATGCCGCCCGCACCGGCAACGACGCCGTGATCCAGGAATTCATCAACGCCGGTTATAACCTCAATACGCGCGATGAAAAGGGCTACAGCGCGGTCATTCTGGCCGCTTACCACGGTCATTACGACACGGTTTCGCTGCTGCTCAACCACGGCGCAGACCCTTGCCAGCAGGATAATCGCGGCAACACCGCACTGATGGGCGCGGCGTTCAAAGGCGAGCTGAAAATTGCCCGCCTGCTGCTGGCGGCCAAATGCAATCCGGATACCCGCAACCACGCCGGGCAGACCGCCGCGATGTATGCATCATTATTTCAGCGTGCGGAAATTCTCAAGGCGTTACAGGAACAGGGCGCGGATATGAATGCCACCGACGCGATGGGCAACAGCGTGCAGGCGTTGGGAAAAGGGGAAGTAAAAGGGCAATAACCGAAGTGTGTCACCTAAAATAGCACGCCCCGCATGAATCAATAACTTTCAGGCGGGGCGTGTGGTATCAGGCTGGGTTAGCATGATTTAGTCATCCCATTTGGGGCTCAGAAAAGCGGCCAGAAATCCCGGAACAACGATAACGGCCAATATCGCTAAATAAACAGTGACCTGTTCGATCATAACAACCTCCTACATCTGCATGTAACACGACCTCATGGTTTAACGACGCTTTCGCTCACTACACGATGATTTTATCGGCCGAAAGTTAAGCAAACATTAATATCTCGTTTATTGGTAAAAAATCAGAGCAGGACGAAAAACCTCAAATGACAGATTCCCGTTCTCGTTTTCCAGCATCACGTTGGGTGCATCTACCGCCGATACATATAGTCACCCCCATCATAACCACTTGGTTAAAAAGCAGTTATTAGTAAACAACGGTGCATTGCTCACGGAGAAAATTATACGCATGAATATATATTTAATTGTATATGCAGATTATTGATAATAATAAAAACCTATATTTATTGTCAGCAACACAAGAAAACAAAGAAAAAATGTAATGCTTTTTGATCACGCCGACCGCCAGCCTGTCATTACAAAAAATCGTATAAAAATACCGACCTTAAAAAAGCAGTTATAAGCCAGGCTGACAGACGACTAATACCCGCCACATCAGTATTTGTCGCGATTTTCCACATCGAAAGATTCCAGCGTCAAAGACTGATTACCCTGCCCGGCCTCTTCTTTCAGGGCAAAGGCGTCGAAGCTGTAGTCCATGGGGAGATAACATCAACGGGCGACACTGACTTCCAGCGTCATACGAAACTGCTCGAACTCCACGTCAAAATCGTTATATTCAACCGTTTTATACGGTTTCAATACGGCCAGCGCCGTGCGTACCTGTTCACGCAAAGCGCGGGCCGCCGCCACGGTGTGGGCATAGCAATCAACGCTGACGGTAATGTACTGGTTCGCCAGTTGTTGTGTGCTGTTATAATTATTTTCCTGACTCAGAGAAAAAAGAATAAATGCGCATTGCTGATAAGACGAATGGTATAAACAACAAGGTACAGCATAGGAATAAACACGACCATCAGCCAGCTTACCCAGCAGCGGATAAATATCTTCTTCAGTCATTTCTGTCAGCCTTATTTTTAAAGTACGTATATCGCAAACCTGTTTTACCAGCGCAAAGCCGTTAAAATGGTAAATCCCGAGTAAAACGTTGCGTTGCTTCGGTGGTGATAATAAAGAGAAATCACCTGATGCGCGCATGGTTCATGTTGTGCCATAGGCCGGCAATAAGCCAAAAGGCAAAACGCCACAAATATCCATATGTCGCCCACGGACACGGTAAAAAAGTCAGGTCGACGGAAAATACGCGGCCTGACTACAGCACATCACCTTGTGTGATAAATACCGCAATTTAAAAAAACATGACGCCGCTTGCAGAATACGGCACGCATCCGCCCAATACCGAAAAATCACCTATACCCTAAATAATTCGAGTTTCAGGACAAAACGTGTTGCGTTTTGAACAACGCAACGCGTTGGCCCTTCAGGGCAAGGCTCATTGAGCCTTGTAACGCGGCAAGGGAGGGAATCCCGATGAGCTTACTCAGGTAAGTGATTCGGGTTACTGAGTGCAGCCAACGCACCTGCAACTTGAAGTATGACGGGTATAAAACAATATTTGCGTGGAGTCACAGATTCCCCGCTGACGGCCATTTTATCCATAAGATCAGCGAATACGCCCTGACCCTCTCCCCGTGGCAAAAACTACTGTTTTGTCATGACGGTTTGACGGAGGAAAAATAACGCCGCCTGACACATTCCAAATACGGGCGACAATTCTGAATACCGAATAATACCGCTATCCCCAAGAACGAAAACCGATAGCCAATGATTACCAGAGAGGACACTTTTATGTGGAAACGCGTCATTTTAGCTTCAGCTGTGTGTGCGTCCCTGTCATCCGTCGCGCTGGCAGCGCCATTAACGGTGGGGTTTTCTCAAGTCGGTTCGGAATCAGGCTGGCGCGCGGCTGAAACCACCGTTGCGAAAGAACAGGCGAAAGCGCACGGCATTAACCTGAAAATTGCCGATGCCCAGCAAAAACAGGAAAACCAGATCAAGGCGGTGCGCTCCTTCATCGCGCAAGGGGTGGACGCCATTTTCATTGCGCCGGTGGTGGCGACCGGCTGGGAACCGGTGCTGAAAGAAGCCAAAGAAGCCAAGATTCCGGTGATCCTGCTGGACCGCGGCATTGACGTCAAAGACGACTCGCTCTATCTCACCACCGTGCGCGCCGACAATATCAAAGAAGGGGCATTGATTGGCGACTGGCTGATTAAAAACGAAAACGGCAAAGCCTGTAATGTGGTGCAACTGGAAGGCACCGTCGGCGCCAGCGTCGCCATTGACCGTAAAAAAGGGTTTGAAGAGGCCATCGCCAAAACGCCGAATATTAAAATCATCCGTTCCCAGTCCGGTGATTTCACCCGTAGCGGCGGCAAGCAGGTAATGGAAAGTTTTATCAAGTCGGAAAACAACGGCAAAAATATCTGCATGGTCTTCGCCCATAACGACGATATGGTGATTGGCGCCATTCAGGCTATTAAGGAAGCCGGCTTGAAACCGGGCAAAGATATTCTGACCGGCTCGATTGACGGCGTACCGGATATTTTCCGCGCCATGCTGGCGGGTGAAGCCAATGTCTCGGTCGAGCTGACGCCGAATATGGCCGGGCCGGCGTTTGATGCACTGGAGAAATATAAAAAGGATGGCACGCTGCCGCCCAAATTGATTCTGACGCCGTCCACGCTGTTCAAACCCGACAGCGCGCAGGCCGAGCTCGATAAGAAAAAGAACATGGGATATTGATCGTTTATCGTCATCTCCGTCCTGCCACTGCCGTGGCAGGACATCGCCGGTTTTGTGAGGGAGAATCGCATGAACGGTTTCGACAACCAGGACATCCTGCGTACGGAAGGGCTGAGTAAACACTTTCCCGGGGTAAAAGCGCTGGATAAGGTGGACTTCAGCCTGCGGCGCGGGGAAATCATGGCGTTGCTGGGGGAAAACGGCGCGGGGAAATCCACGCTGATTAAAACCCTCACCGGGGTGTATCAGCGCGATGCGGGCGCTATCTACCTCGAAGGCCGGTCCATTTCGCCGAAAAACACCGCTCACGCCCAGCAATTGGGGATCGGCACGGTATATCAGGAGGTGAACCTGCTGCCCAACCTGTCGGTGGCGGATAACCTGTTCATCGGCCGCGAACCCAGGCGCTTCGGATTGCTGCAACGCAAAGAGATGGAAAAACGCGCCGCCGCGCTGATGTCCTCCTACGGTTTCGAACTGGATGTCCGCGAACCGCTGAACCGCTTTTCGGTGGCGATGCAGCAAATCGTCGCCATCTGCCGCGCGATCGACCTCTCCGCCAAGGTCTTGATCCTCGACGAACCCACCGCCAGCCTAGACACCCAGGAAGTGGAAATGCTGTTCACCCTGATGCGTCAGCTGCGCGATCAGGGCGTCAGCCTGATCTTCGTCACGCATTTTCTCGACCAGGTTTATCAGGTGACCGACCGCATCACGGTGCTGCGCAACGGCGCGTTCGTCGGCACCCGCGACACCGCCTCGCTGCCGCAGATCGAGCTGGTAAAAATGATGCTGGGGCGCGAACTGGAGCAGAACGCGCTGCAACGCGCCGGCCGCACGCTGCTGAGCGACAAACCGGTGGTGGAATTCAAAGGCTACGGCAAAAAAGGCGTGATTGCGCCGTTCGAACTGGCGGTGCGGCCCGGCGAAATCGTCGGTCTTGCCGGGCTGCTAGGCTCCGGACGCACGGAAACCGCCGAAGTGATCTTTGGCATCAAACCAGCCGATTGCGGCGAAGCGGTGATCAAAGGCAAACCGCAGACGCTGCGCTCGCCGCATCAGGCTTCCTGCCTTGGCATCGGCTTTTGTCCGGAAGATCGCAAAACCGACGGCATCATCGCCGCCGCCTCGGTGCAGGAAAATATTATTCTGGCGCTGCAAGCCCAGCGTGGCTGGCTACGCCCGATCCCTCGCAAGGAACAGCAGGCCATCGCCGAACGGTTCATCCGCCAGCTTGGCATTCGCACGCCGAGCGCCGAACAGCCCATCGAATTGTTGTCCGGCGGTAATCAGCAGAAAGTGTTGCTGTCGCGCTGGCTGCTGACCAAGCCGCAATTCCTGATCCTCGATGAACCGACGCGCGGCATCGACGTCGGCGCGCATGCCGAGATCATCCGGCTGATCGAAAGCCTGTGCGCCAACGGGCTGGCGCTGCTGGTGATCTCTTCCGAACTGGAGGAGTTGGTGGGGTACGCCGACCGGGTACTGATTATGCGCGACCGGCAGCAGGTGGCGGAAATCCCGCTCGACCAACTGTCCGTTTCCGCCATCATGAATGCCATCGCGGCATAAGGAGGACAGGGTGATGCTTCGCTCACAGCTCAAACCGGGCTCCGACAAACGTCCGTTTCGCTGGCCGTCGTTACGGTTGCCGCAGGGGATGCCGCAGATCGTCGCGCTGGCGCTGGTACTGCTGGTGGACAGCCTGGTCGCCAGCCACTTTTTCCAGATCGTAGTGCAGGATGGTCGCCTGTTCGGCAGCCCTATCGATATCCTCAACCGGGCGGCGCCGGTGGCGCTGCTGGCTATCGGCATGACGCTGGTGATCGCCACCGGCGGCATCGACCTGTCGGTCGGCGCCATCATGGCGATCGCCGGCGCGGTGGCGGCATCGCTCACCGTGCAGGGCTACAGCCTGCCGGTGGTGTTGCTGGCGTCGCTCGGCGTCGGCATGCTGGCCGGGCTGTGGAACGGCATTCTGGTCGCGGTTCTGAAGATCCAGCCGTTCGTCGCCACCCTGATTCTAATGGTGGCCGGGCGCGGCATCGCCCAGTTGATCACCGCCGGGCAGATCGTCACCTTCAACTCGCCGCCGCTGGCGTGGCTCGGCAGCGGCGCGCTGTTGTGGTTCCCGACGCCGGTGATCATCGCGTTGGTCACCTTGCTTCTGTTCTGGCTGCTGGTGCGCCGAACCGCGCTGGGGCTGTTCATCGAATCGGTGGGGATCAACATCCGGGCGGCGAAAAACGCCGGGGTCAGCACCCGCGCCATGGTCACGATGACCTATATGCTGAGCGGGCTGTGCGCCGCCATCGCCGGGGTGATCGTCACCGCCGACATCCGCGGCGCCGACGCCAACAACGCCGGCCTGTGGCTGGAGCTGGACGCCATCCTCGCGGTGGTGATCGGCGGCGGCTCGCTGATGGGCGGGCGCTTCAATCTGGCGCTCTCGGTGGTGGGCGCGCTGATCATTCAGGGCATGAACACCGGTATTCTGCTGTCCGGCTTTCCGCCGGAACTCAATCAGGTGGTGAAAGCCATCGTGGTGTTGTGCGTGTTGATCGTTCAGTCACCGCGCTTTATGACCTTGCTACGAGGAGCTGGCCATCATGATAAAGCGTAATCTGCCGCTGATGATTACCCTGGCGGTGTTCGTGCTGGGTTATCTGTACTGCCTGACGCAGTTTCCCGGCTTCGCCTCCACCCGGGTGATCTGCAACATTCTTACCGACAACGCCTTTCTTGGCATCATCGCCGTCGGCATGACCTTTGTGATTCTCTCCGGCGGTATCGACTTGTCCGTCGGGTCGGTGATCGCTTTTACCGGCGTGTTTCTCGCCAAAGCCATCGGCGTCTGGGGGCTGTCGCCGCTGGCGGCATTCCCGCTGATTCTACTGATGGGCTGCGCCTTCGGCGCGTTCATGGGCTGGCTTATCGACGCGCTGAAGATCCCGGCGTTCATTATCACCCTCGCCGGGATGTTCTTTCTGCGCGGCGCCAGCTATCTGGTGTCGAAAGAATCCCTGCCGATCAACCATCCGATCTACGAGACGCTCTCCAGTCTGGCGTGGGTCATTCCCGGCGGCGGACGACTCAGCGCGATGGGGTTGTTGATGCTGATGGTCGTCGCCGTCGGCATCGTGCTGGCCCGCCATACTCGCTTTGGTAACGAGGTCTACGCTATCGGCGGCAACAGCACCTCCGCTAACCTGATGGGCATCTCCACCCGCAGCACCACCATCCGCATTTACATGCTGTCCACTGGGCTGGCGACCCTCGCCGGCATCGTATTCTCCATTTACACCTCGGCAGGCTATGCGCTGGCCGGGGTCGGGGTCGAACTGGACGCCATCGCGTCGGTGGTGATCGGCGGCACGCTGCTGAGCGGCGGCGTCGGCACCGTGCTCGGTACGTTATTCGGCGTGGCGATTCAGGGGCTGATTCAAACCTACATCAATTTCGACGGCACCCTAAGCTCCTGGTGGACCAAGATTGCCATCGGCGTACTGCTGTTTGTGTTCATCGCCCTGCAACGCGGGCTGACCGCGCTGTGGGAAAACCGCCAGAATGCGCCGGTGCGCCGTATCGCCCCGCACGGATAACGGCAGAACCGGTAACCCGCCCCAAACGTAGGTGTGAGACGCGCCCCCAAGGCCTCACCCTACGTTTGTACTCGCCTAACACTCCCTATCATGCCATTGAGTCAACTATCACCCGTCGGCGGCAAACTTGCCATCGGCCGGAATACGCCTATGTTTGATACAGGGACAGCGCATGTTGTCACCGGGCAACGACCCGGCATCATACCCGTCATACGTCAAGTTGCAGAAGCGTTGGCTTTATTACTCGGCCCATCCTTGGGATTCGCTCTGTTGCCGCGTGACAAGGCTCTAATGAGCCTTGCCATAAAGGGCCAACGCGTTGCGTTGTTCAACACGCAAGCCGGTTGTCCTGCTACTTGAATTATTTAAGGTATATACCCATAGCGCTTTCATCCTTGCCGCCCTTCGCTTTCCTTTCATCACACCACCAGGTCGTACGTTGTTCAAACATAACGATATGAAGCTACCGTCAGCCCGGCAATTGCCCTGTGCAACGGTTTTTTCGGGTGGCTGCACGTTCATTTTTCAACGCACATTTATTTTTCGACCACGTCATTTTTCGACCACATTCATTTTTCGACATTGACATGTTCTATCGAGAGGAAATGCCATGACTCGCTCCAAAAACCACACCGCAAGCACACCGGAAGTAGATTACGAAAGCAGCGGGCACAGCCTGCTGACCCTGGATAACGCCGGGCCGATCCAGATGGGGTTTTGGGTGCCCAACCGGGTATGGGCTACCGCCAAATTTCTGATGCCGCTGCGCGAACATATCGCCAACAGAAAACAGACCAATACCCTGACGCCGATGCAGCCCGTGCTCCAGAACTTTAAAAACTGGGTGACCAACCACAGCGTCTACCGCATGTGGCTCAATAGCATGATCGAACAATCCAACGCCTATGTTGCTTCTCTGCCCGAATCCACCCGTAAGGAGATCAGCGACGATGGCGACGCCACCTGGATAGACAGCTACGACAGCTTCTTCGAGATCCTCAACGAAATCATCACTACCTCGCCGTCGTTCAACACCACCGCACAAGTCGGGACACCGATGAATGCGTTTCTGGCGGTGGCGATGGGGACAGAAGCAGGCGTGGCGCTGTTCCACGACGCGACGTTCAACCAGCAGTTTCGCCAGGTGCTGGACGCCTGGAACTGCTTCCTGAAAAGCAGCGCCTCACTCGACAAGCTCGATATCGCACAGCCGGAAAAAGCCGGTTCCTGGATCTCCAAAGCCGCGCATCAGGCCGGCGTCTGGCACCAGATGCAGCACGATCCCAACCTGCCGGGCTACGGTTTCGCCAGCTGGAACGATTTCTTTATCCGTCAGTTCGTCCCCGGCGCGCGCCCATTCCAGGGTGATCCGAACACCCAGGTCGACATCGGCTGTGAAACCACGCCGTGGCGCTACGCCGACCAGTTGCAGCTGGAGAGCCGATTCTGGGTCAAAGACATACCTTATTCGCTGCTCGATCTGTTCGGCGGGCAGCGGCAATGGGCCAAACTGTTCGAGGGAGGGCAGCTCTATCAAGGGTTCCTCTCCGCCACCCACTATCATCGCTGGAACGCGCCGTTGGACGGTTTTCTGGTGCGTTCCTGGGTAGAGCCGGGCACTTACTTCGCTCAGCGTCCCGGACAGGGTGAAGATCAGGGCACCTGGGAAGGCACCGAGTCGCAACCTTACCTCGGTCACGTGGCCGCGCGCGCGGTGTTTATTTTCCGGCACAAGACCTGCGGCTATGTGGCGCTAATCTGCATCGGCATGGTGGAAGTCTCCAGCTGCGTGATCGAACCCAGCACCTTTATCGTTGAAGAGAGCGCCGAGCCGGTCGGCATCACCCGCGGCGTCGAAATCGGTCACTTCGAATTCGGCGGATCGACCCACATGATGATCTTCCAGAAAGATCGGGTGGCGTTGGAAAAATGGGCCATCGACGCCGCCCGTCACCGTAACGATAAAAATCCCACCCCGCTGGGCAGCGTGATCGCCACCGCGCTTCACAAAAGCCAATAAGCGCCCGCCCCGGGTTCCGGCTGTGGCCGGGGCCCGTTTATCAACCCGGGCCGGAGCCCGCTCTCGCGCACCCCGGCTTCATCAAGGTCAGGTAAACCATGTGTACCACAATGATTATCACCCGCGGCGCCACCGCCGACGGTTCCACGATGGTGACCCATTCGGACGATGACGAATTGTCGGATCAGCGTTTTATCCATGTACCGGCACAGCATCATGCGCCGGGCAGCCTGCGCGGGGTCATCGACGGCACCAACGTCAGCTATCCGCGCATCGTCAGCCAGGACCGGGGTGCCGGCTACCAGACGCCCGGCTGGCCGGAAACGCCGTTGATCGGCGCCATTCCCCAGGTTGAGCACACCTACGCCTACTTCGACGGCAACTACGGCATCATGAATGAACACCATCTGATGTTCGGCGAATGCACCAACGGAGCCAGGTACGAGCCGACGCACGTCACCGTGGAACAAGCGGCCGAAAACGACACCCATTGCCGCCTGTTCTACAGCGCCGAGCTGTCGCGCATTGCGCTGGAACGCTGCAAAACCGCCCGGGAGGCGGTGGACCTGATGGGATCGCTGATTGACACCTACGGTTATTTCTCTACCGGCGAAACCCTGCTGGTCGCGGATGAAAACGAAGGCTGGGTGTTTGAAATGTGCGCGCTGCCGGATGAAGTCTACCACTCGGCCTGGGTGGCCCAGCGTGTCCCGGACGGCACCGTCTTCGTGGCGGCGAACGAATTCCGTATCCGGGAAATCCGGGAGAACGACCCAGCGCAGCGGTTTTCCCGCCACCTGCTGCCTGGGCTGAAAAAAGTCGGCTGGGCGACGCCGGAACAAGGCCCGGTCGACTGGCTGAAATCGGTCAGTTGGGGGGAATACAACCACCCCTACTATTCGCTGCGCCGCGTCTGGCGCATCTTCGATCGCATCAACCCGGATCTCGGCCTTAGCCCGTGGGTGAACGGCGGCAGCTACACTACCGACTACCCTTTCTCGGTCACGCCCAAAACTCCGCTCGTCGCTCGCGACCTGTTCGCGCTGTACCGCGACCACTACGAAGGCACCCCGTTCGACCTGACCAAAGGCGTCGCGGCCGGCCCCTATGGCGATCCCAACCGCTACGTCGGCCCCTACGACGGCAACCAGAACAATGTCTCCGCCGACCACACGCTGCTCGGTGCCTGGGAACGCGCCATCTCGGTGTTCTACCAGGGCTATACCTACGTGGCGCAAACCCGTCCCGCCGCGCCGGAGCTGACTCGCGGCATCGTCTGGTTTGGCCCGGACGTGGCTTACACTACCTGTTTTGCCCCCTTCCCGGCCAAACTCCCCGACCTGCCCGCCGCCTACCAGAGCGGCGATCCCCAGCAGTTTGATCGCCGGGCGGCATGGTGGGCGTTCGATTTCGTTGCCAACTGGGCACGACTCAATTATCAGCGGATGTACCACGTGGATATCCGGCCGTTGCAGCAAATTCTGGAAGCACAACAGGACGCGCGCGTGGCGGAGTGGGACAACGCCATGGCGCAGCAGCCGGATCCGGCGCAACTGGCCCGGCTGTGCGAGCACAACGCCGACGAGGTGCTCGCCCGTTGGTGGGGGCTGGCGGATATGCTGATCGCCAAATACTCCGACGGCTACATCAATCCGCCGCCGCTCCGCCCGCAGAACCTACCCGCCATTCCCATCGGTTACCCGGCCGACTGGTTGAGCATCACCAATTATCGCGACGGGCCGATAAGCTACGACATGCCGGTCGCCCCGGCGGCAACCCGCCGATGACGGCGCTACGGGGGTGCCGCGCCGCCCCCGCCTCATCGCCCGGCGATTTCTTTTCTGTTCATCAGGCGGTTCTTTTTTCGTGATCCCTTTCAACCTTTACGCCGACTTGCCGAATTTTGTTATTCGCTTTGGCGCGCCGTTGCCACAATAACCACAAGTCAACACAGGAGACATCAGACCGGGTCCGTCAGGCGGCGAGGTCTGAATAATGGAAGGGTTCTCTCAGGGATGAGATTCCCCCGTTGCGGCACAGTCATCCCATCTTCTAGCCATGCGGGAATGACAACCTCCGCACATGCCGAGCCACACTCGGCCCGACCTGCATAAGACACCGAATTCGCATCCGTACTTTTGACCACTGCACGTTTGATCAACCTGCTCCAGGCCGATGATCAACGACGCGTAAACAGGTGACATAACAAGAGGATAAGCCCTATGGAACACCCCGTGATCGAACCGACAGTACCGATGCCCGCCCCGGTGATGTTTGATGCGCCGAGCGGTATTTTCGACTCGCTTGACGATGCGGTTCAGGCCGCGGCGCAGGCTCAGCAGCAGTTGACCAGCGTTGAACTGCGCCAGCAGGTGATTAAAGCCATTCGCGTGGCCGGCGAACGCTACGCGCAGGTGCTGGCGGAAATGGCGGTGGCCGAAACCGGTATGGGCCGCGTAGTCGATAAATACGTCAAAAACGTGTCTCAGGCGCGCCATACACCAGGAATCGAATGCCTGTCGGCGGAAGTGCTGACCGGCGATAACGGCCTGACGCTGATCGAAAACGCGCCCTGGGGCGTCGTCGCCTCGGTCACGCCGTCCACCAACCCGGCGGCCACGGTGATCAACAACGCCATCAGCATGATCGCGGCGGGCAACAGCGTGGTGTTCGCGCCCCATCCGTCGGCGAAAAAGGTGTCGTTGCGCACCATCAGCCTGCTCAACAAAGCGATTGTCGCGACAGGCGGCCCGGAGAACCTGCTGGTCAGCGTCGCCGACCCGAATATCGAAACCGCGCAGCGTCTGTTCCGCTACCCCGGCATCGGCCTGCTGGTGGTCACCGGCGGCGAAGCGGTGGTGGAAGCGGCGCGCAAGCATACCGACAAACGGTTGATCGCCGCCGGAGCGGGCAACCCGCCGGTGGTGGTGGATGAAACCGCCGACCTTCCGAAAGCCGCCCGCGCCATCGTCAAAGGCGCCTCGTTCGACAACAACATCATCTGCGCCGACGAGAAGGTGCTGATCGTGGTGGACAGCGTGGCCGACGCGCTGCTGGCGGAGATGCAGCGCAACCATGCGGTGCTGCTCACGCCGGAACAGACCGAGCGGTTGCTGCCCGCGCTGCTGAGCGATATCGACGCGCAGGGTAAAGGCCGCGTCAACCGTGACTATGTCGGCCGCGACGCCGCCAAACTCGCCGCCGCCATCGGGCTGGAGGTCAACGAGCACACTCGCTTGCTGTTGGCGGAAACCGATGCCGGCCACCCGTTCGCCGTCACCGAACTGATGATGCCGGTGCTGCCGGTGGTACGGGTGAAAAATGTGGATGACGCCATCGCACTGGCGGTCAAACTGGAAAACGGCTGTCGCCACACCGCGGCGATGCACTCCACCAACATCCGCAACCTGAACCGGATGGCCAACGCCATCAACACCAGTATTTTCGTGAAAAACGGCCCCTGTATCGCCGGGCTGGGGCTGGGCGGCGAAGGCTGGACCTCGATGACTATCTCGACCCCGACCGGCGAAGGCGTCACCTCGGCCCGCACCTTCGTCCGTCTGCGCCGCTGCGTACTGGTGGACATGTTCCGTATCGCCTGATCGCACGT
This sequence comes from Dickeya dadantii NCPPB 898, assembly GCF_000406145.1. Lineage (NCBI taxonomy): Bacteria > Pseudomonadati > Pseudomonadota > Gammaproteobacteria > Enterobacterales > Pectobacteriaceae > Dickeya > Dickeya dadantii. The sequence goes on from NZ_CM001976.1 coordinate 3,663,415, forward strand.
TCGCCACGGTGTCGCCGCCGACAACAACCGGCGGCGACACGGCAACGCCACAGGGAGCAGGGAGAAATCAGGGGCTGGAATAATCAGGGGGCTGGAATAATCGGGGAATGGAACAAAGTGTGCCGCAGCGCCTGTTCCTCCCCAACCGAATGCCGTATAACGGGTCATGCGCAGGTCTGCATCAGCCCTGTCGCCGGCAACGACCGGCCACCATGCCTTGCGGACCTCGCCCGCTATTGTCACGGAGGGGAGCTGACGATGAAACATAACCCGGTCAACCTGCATCATCTGGATGCGGTGCGCCGTCTTTCGGCAACAACAGCAATGTCGCCGGGCGATAACGTGCATCAGCGCCAGACTCAGGACGTCTACGCCCAGTCCCGCACCATTACCGCCTGGCAGCAAATTTACGATCAGGTTTCGCCGGGGCATTTCAACGGCGAGCTACAGGAAATCCTGCTCGACGGCATCCAGCTTTGTCACGAATACACCAGTCTGGCGCTACGCCAGTCTTGCATGGTATGGCCGGACTCCTTCTGGTTCGGCATCCCGGCCCGTCATGTCGGGACCGGCTTCATCGGCTCCCACCCCATCAGCGACAGCGCGATTGCCGTCAGCCCCGGCGGTAAAGAGTTCGAACTGAACACGCCGGACGACTACGCCATTCTGGGGGTGGTGGTTTCCCACGACGAACTGCTGCAATACACCGACGCACTGGAAGAACCGGAACAGCTGACCCGTCTGCTGGCGCAAAGCGCCACGCTGCTGGTGGAGCCGCGCAGGCGTGAAATCTTCTGGTCGTTTCTGCGTGAAGCGCTGTGGTATGGCGGCCATGAACCGCAACGCCTGCGGCATAGCAATGCGGTCAAGGTATTGAAACACAACCTGCTGACCACGGTGATCTCGTTTCTGGAAAGCGCCCAGCCGGCCGTCGCCGGCACCGCGCACACCGACAAACGCATCGGCTACCGCAGCCTGATCGGCCGCGCCAGAGAATATGTACTCAGCCAGCAGTCGGAACCGGTCACCGTGCTCGACCTGTGCCGCCGCCTGCACGTCAGCCGCCGCACGTTGCAAAACGCGTTCTGCGATGTGCTGGGGTGCGGCCCCAACGCCTGGCTGAAGATGATCCGCCTCAACGCGGTACGCCGCGAACTGATCAGTCCTTATTCCTGCCACCGTACCGTGCAGGATGCCGCCATGCAGTGGGGGTTCTGGCACCTGAGCCAGTTCGCCTGCGACTACCAGCGGCTGTTTGATGAAAAACCATCGGTAACGCTCAAAGCGCGATTAGCTGGATGAAAGGGGGAAAATCGGGCACGCGGAGGTCATGGATATCAGGCGGTATATGACGAGCCGACGGGCATCGGCTCGTCGCTTCAGGCGATCAATCCTGCCATTTTTCAATAATGACTTTCACCGTGCCAGAATTGTCCACACGCTGCCAGTCCTGGAGGTACAAGTCGAAGCCCCCGGTTTGCGGGAACGCATGAATGATGGCGGCGGCATGCATCCCATCGTCATTCAGGCCGTAATAGCTGACGGCAGCGGTCTTATCCGAGGTGCTGGTGCGGTCATACACCATCAACGCCGCCGATTTTGAACGCGTATTACCGGCCTGCCCTGTTGCATAGTCAACCCCCGCCGAAGTCGGATCGATGCGAAAACGATAAACCCCCGACGCGATCGTGGTTTCATTGTAAGCGCTTCCGCCAGGGACAGTATTGTTATATCCATCCAGCGTCACGGTTTTATACGGCTGCCAGCCGGCCATCGCCGAGTAAGACGCCAATAACGACGCCGTAGCCACTAAAATTTTGGTAACGTTTTTCATGATTCAATATCCTTCTGAATAAAGTAAAGAGCCGTAATATAGTTATCTATAAATTGTTTCCACCAAAGGTAATAAATATAACACTAATTTTCAAAATAGATTAATAGCGTAATAAAAATCACCTGTCATATCTCGGTAAAAGACAAAATAAGATTCTTGTTGATGACACATGTTGATTGTTGATGCTCTGCGTCACATGGCGACCGACGAATAAACAGAGAAAAGCGATGCTGTAATATATTCAACAACGTTTCTTTTTTCCGGCTCCGCCGGTGTATTTATCCCATGAAGACGGTGTTTTTATCGCACATGCTTTTCCACACGGTGATGATGTCTCATCATCTTTCCACCACGTCGGCCAGCTGTGCCTTCCCGGCGAGTAATGGTGTCGGATATAGTCGATAAATTTGACAACCTGCTCGTCTGTCGTCAGCCGACCATGCGCCGACTGACCTCTGGGAATAGCAGGGCGCAGTTCTGCAGGAATCACCAACGCGTTTTTACCGAAGTAATAAAACTCATCGGCAATTAAAACATACCTTCCTGATATATCGATCTTTTTATCACTTTCATCGTGGTGAGGATTGGCTATCAGCTCAAAATGCTCATCATCGGTAGCCGTTGGTATCACCGGGCAATAAATATTGTCTCCGCATCGCCCTTCTGTTGTTTCACCAGGGCGTTTGTTTAAAAAGCGTGGATCGTAATAGTAATCACGAATAGTTATTTTTTCGCCAATCCGCATCAGATAAACCAGACGCTCTTCGCCCACAGGCTCCCCAGTCAAGGCAGCGGATGTAAACCCCGCAATCCACTGCCCCACCCGCTTTCTCAACCGAAAATGAGGCTTACAGGTTGCCAGTGTTAACGTCTCGCCAAATGGATTTGGCGCGAATCCAGTATCGTGGGTCATTTTATAACTGAATAGCTGCATAAAACCTCCTATCGGATAAACGACAACCACGCCATGCGCGATAATAAAAACAACGACAAAAACACTGAACGTTATTCATGGTCAGTTATTCTGACGAAGACCAATCAGAGGATATGAATAAAAAGGTCAACTATTCGGACCGACCAACGAAGTCCGTTGGACTTTTATTCCACACCGGAAATCAACACCAAAATAGAATATCCAGCAACTTCCTAAACGGAAAATGGATCATTGCCAGATGAAGTATTCCCACGTTTCATCCGGCAAGCGTGGTCACGCACTCAGCGCATCAAACGCGCGGCGTATGTCGTCTTCCGGCAACCGGATGCCGATAAACACCATCACGCTTTCGCGCGGTTCATCGGCGTGCCATTCCCGGTCCCAGTCGGCGCTGTAGAGCCGCTGCACCCCCTGAAACAGCAGGCGACGGTCATCACCGTCGATCGCCAGCACGCCTTTATAACGCAGCAGGTTGTCGGCGCAGTTGACCAACAATTGCTCCATCACCGCCGATACCGCCGCCATGTCCACTGGGCGCGTCAGCCGCACCACCAGCGAAGTGATGGCGTTATCCTGTTCGATCAACGGCCGAAAACGCGGCAGAGAAACCGACAGGCGATCGTTGAGCATGAAACCGTCGACACCGAAGATCTGGCGATGGTCGATCTGGCCGTTAATCACCCGATGCAGACTGGCGCGCGCGTTGATCCGTGCCAGCCTTGACTCCAGCGCCGAGGTATCGCCCGCCAGGTCGGTCTTGGTCAGCAATAAACGGTCGGCGTAGCCCACCTGCGCCTGCGCTACGGTATGCCGGTTCAACTGGTCATCGGCGTGCACCGCATCCACCAACGCAATCACGCCGTCCAGCAGAAAACGCTGGCTCAGGCGCTCGTCGGAAAAAAAGGTCTGAATCACCGGCCCCGGATCGGCCATACCGGTGCATTCGATCACCAGTCGGTCGAAGACCAGTTCGCCGCGATCAATCCCGTCCAGCAGGTCATGCAGCGCGTCGGACAGCTCGTTGGCGCTGCTACAGCAGATGCAGCCGTTGCTCAGTGTGGTAATGCGGGTCGCCCGGTCGCCCAGCAAGGCGTCATCAATCGCCACCGCGCCGAATTCATTTTCAATCACCGCGATCTTTTCACCGTGATCGGCGTACAACAGGTGCCGGAGCAGCGTGGTTTTACCGGCGCCGAGAAAGCCGGTGAGAATGGTCGCGGGTAATACGTCTGCGGGTACTGAATGGGTCATAATCGAAAAAAACTCCTTGTCGCGTTCTGACGTTCAACAGCACCGAAAACCGCCTTTGCCGCTGCCGCCGTAGCGTGCCTGCTGGCGCTCGCGGAAAAACTCCTCGTAGCTCATGACGTCCTGGTCCGGGTGGTTGGTCTGCATGTGCTGCACATAATTATCGTAATCCGGGATGCCCACCAGCATTCTGGCGGCCTGTCCCAGGTATTTTCCCGCTTTCCCAAGGTTTCCGAACATATCGCCCTCTCTTTGTCTCCGCTGGTCTGCGCGCCGACAGGACATGAACGCCGGCAGGCCCGTACAGGCGCCCGCCGGCGGTATCCTCCTCGCCCTCGGTTAGTGGTGGGAGGAGATCTTCACGCCGCCTTCCGGCACCGGCACATACGGCGTCTCCCGGTCGGAACGTTCCGACGAGTTTCGCTCACTCATCGCGGTGCGGATACCATAGAAAATTATGCTATACACCACCACCAGGAACAAAATACTCAGCCCGGCATTAGTATAGTTGTTGACGACAATGTGATGCATGTTGCTGATCTGCTGCGCGCTCAGGTCGGTGCCTTCGGCAATGCGCTGTTTGTAAACGCGCGCCAGATACAGAAAACCTTCCATCTGCGGATTATTGCTAAACAGCTTCAGCCCCAGCGCCCAGGTGGTGCAGATCAGCAGCCAGACCGCCGGCAGCATTGTCACCCAAATATAGCGGGTACGTTTCATCTTGATCAGCACCACGGTGCCCAGCACCAGCGCCACCGCGGCCAACATCTGGTTAGAGATGCCGAACAGCGGCCACAGGCTCTTGACGCCGCCCAGCGGATCCACCACGCCCTGATACAGCAGGTAGCCCCACAGTCCGACGCAACCGGCGGTGCCGACGATACCCGCGACCAGTGAATCGGTCTTTTTCAGGAACGGGACGAAGTTGCCCAGCAGGTCCTGCAGCATAAAGCGGCCGGAACGGGTGCCCGCATCCAGCGCGGTCAGAATAAACAGCGCTTCGAACAGAATACCGAAGTGATACCAGAAGCCCATGTTGGCACTGGGGATGATCTGATGGAACACATAAGCGATCCCTACCGCCAGCGTCGGCGCGCCGCCGGCGCGGTTGAGCACGGACGGCTCGCCGATGTCCTTCGCGGTTTGCAGGATCTGCTCCGGCGAAATCACAAAGCCCCAGGAACTGACGGTGGCCGCCGCCTGCACGGTGACGTCGTGCAGTTGCGCCATGATCGCCGGCGCATTGGCGCCGCCCAGCTCGTGCAGGTTAGGCATGGTGATGCCCAGCCCCACCGGCGGGGTGTTCATGGCGAAGTACAGGCCCGGCTCGATGATCGACGCGGCGACCAGCGCCATGATGGCGACAAAGGACTCCATCAGCATCGCGCCGTAACCGATGAAGCGAGCATCGGTTTCGTTGGCCAGCAGCTTCGGCGTGGTGCCGGATGCGATCAACGCATGGAACCCCGATACCGCGCCGCAGGCGATGGTAATAAACAGGAACGGGAACAGAGCGCCCTTCCACACCGGACCGGTGCCGTCGATAAACTGGGTCATGGACGGCATTTTCAGTTCGGGGTTGATGATCACAATACCGATCGCCAGACCGACGATTACCCCGATTTTCAGGAAGGTCGCCAGGTAGTCACGCGGCGCCAGGATCAACCACACCGGCAGCAGCGCGGAGATAAAGGCATAGCCGATCAGCGCGAAGGTGATGGTGGTGTCCTTGAAGGTCAGCGCCGGGCCCCAGTACGGGTCGTGGGCGATGACGCCGCCGAACCAGATCGCCAGCAGCAGCAGTACGATGCCGATCACCGACACTTCCCCCACCCGACCGGGGCGCAGGAAGCGCATATAAATGCCCATAAACAGCGCGATAGGCACGGTGGAGCAGACGGTGAACACGCCCCACGGGCTTTCCGCCAGCGCTTTCACCACGATCAACGCCAGTACCGCCAGGATGATGATCATTATCAGGAAGCAGCCGAACAGCGCGATGGTGCCGGGCACCGGCCCCATTTCCTCTTTGATCATTTCCCCCAGCGAGACGCCATTGCGGCGGGTCGACATGAACAGCACCATGAAGTCCTGCACCGCGCCCGCCAGCACCACCCCGGCCAGCAGCCACAGCGTGCCTGGCAGGTAGCCCATCTGGGCCGCCAACACCGGGCCTACCAGCGGACCGGCGCCGGCGATGGCCGCGAAGTGGTGGCCGAACAACACATTGCGGTTGGTCGGCACATAGTTAAGCCCGTCGTTGTTGACCACCGCGGGCGTGGCGCGGTTGGCGTCGAGCTGCATCACCTTGCGGGCGATGTACAGACTGTAGTAACGGTAGGCCACCAGGTAGACCGCTACCGAAGCCACCACAATCCACATGGCGCTGACGTGTTCGCCGCGACGCAGCGCGACCACGCCGAGACAGCTGGCCCCGATGAACCCCAGTAACGCCCAGGGAAGATGCCTGAGAAGTTTATCTTTCATAGCGTTTACTCTTCTTATTGATGTAATTACTTATGATGTAGTCACCTGTCGTGACTGTAATCGGGCCACAAGTCGGGCAATAGCTGAATTTGCGTCAGCGGTCGGATAAGCCGATGACCGGTCGCATACCGGGATAAGCGGTGACGGATTTTTACCTGGATTGACGAAAGTTCACCCTTCGGCGGGCAACAGAAAAGCAGCACAAGATGCGATGCCGACACGGGTCAACGCACCGGCGACGAAGACAACCACAGGAAAAAGAAGACAACCACAGGAAAAAACAGCGGCAGAAAGCAAAAGTCGGCCCGCGCAAACACGGACCGGACGTTCACCCCTTAAGGCCGAGCAGTTGCTTGAGGGTTTTCAGGTAGCGGCGGCTGACCGGCAGCGGCTGGCCGCTTTTCAGCACAATTTCCGCCTGACCGCTCTCCTCCAGCCGGATTTCGCGCAGATGCTCCATGTTGACCAGATACTGCCGATGACAGCGCACCAGCGGGGTGCGGCTTTCCAGCGTTTTCAGGGTCAACTCGGTAAAGCACTCCTCCCCCTGCGGGCCGGTCACATACACCCCGCTCTGCCGCGAGCTGGCAAACTGCACTTCGCTGCTTTTCATCAGGTAAATACGGCTGTGCCCGGTACAAGGGATGTAGTCGAGGCCGGCCTGCGGGTCGGACAGCTTGTCGATATTCTGCGCCGGTCGCTCACGGTGCAGATTGCGCAAGGTTTTCGCCAGCCGCGGCGGGTCAATCGGCTTGAGCAAATAATCGAACGCCTGTTCCTCGAACGCCTTGATGGCGTATTCGTCGTAGGCGGTAATGAACACGATGTAGGGCATATTGTCCGGGTCGATCATGCCGATCATCTCCAGCCCGCTGATGCGCGGCATCTGAATATCCAGAAATACCACGTCGGGATGCAACCGGTGGATGGCGCTGATCGCCTCCACCGCATTCGCGCATTCGCCCACCAGCTCAAGGCCGTCATCCGATTCCAACAGGCAACGCAAATTGTCCCGCGCCAGCGGTTCATCATCAACAATCAGCACGGTCAGCATAGCTGGCTTTCCTCACAAGGCAGGGTCAGATGGATATGGGTGTAACGGTCAGGCTCGCATTCCACGCTCAGGCCATAGTCGTTGCCGTAACGGCTGCGGATGCGTTTATCCACCAGATTCATCCCCAGCCCGGTGCAGTTGGTGCGAGGCTGGTACAGGCCGGCATTATCCTCGATGCTCAGCAACAGGCGGTCGCCCTGCCGGCTGGCGCTGATGGTGATGATGCCGGTACCCAGCAGATGCGCCGTACCGTGCTTGATGGCGTTTTCCACCAGCGGTTGTAACGAGAACGCCGGCAACCGCATCGACATCAGCGCCGGCGGCAGATTGAAACGGATCTGTAGCCGCTCCTGAAAACGGGCTTTCTCGATTTGCAGATAGGCGTTCACATGTTCGATCTCATCGGCCAGTGTAACAACTTCTTCAGAGCGTTTGAGGTTCTTGCGAAAGAACGTCGACAGCGACTGCACCAGCCGGCCGGCCTGTTCGCTGTCGCGGCGGATCACCGCCAGCAGGGTATTGAGCGCGTTAAACAGGAAATGCGGGTTGACCTGGGCATGCAGCAGCTTGATTTCCGACTGCGTCAGCAACTGCTTGCTGCGCTCATACTGACCGGCCAGGATCTGCGCGGCCAGCAGGCTGGCGATACCTTCGCCGAAGGTGCGATTGATCGAACTGAACAGGCGGTTTTTGGCCTCATACAGTTTGATGGTGCCGATCACCTGCTGATTTTCACCGCACAGCGGGATCACCAGCGTCGATCCTAAACGACAGGTGGACTGCAACGAGCACTGGTAAGGCGTTTCGTTGCCGTCGGCGTACACCACCTCGTTGTGTTCGATGGCGCGCCGGGTATGACCCGATGCGATAGGCGTTCCCGGCAAATGGTGGTCGTCGCCGATGCCGATAAAGGCCAGCAGCTTTTCGCGATCGGTGATCGCCACCGCGCCGATGTCCATCTCCTGATAGATCACCTGCGCCACCCGCATGCTGTTTTCTTCGTTAAACCCTTGGTGCAGGATACCTTCGGTGCACGCGGCGATTTTCAACGCCCGCGCTGAAAACGCCGAAGTGTACTTTTCGAACATCGCGCGCCGGTCCAGCAGGATGCGCATAAACATCGCCGCGCCAATGCTGTTGGTGACGATCATCGGCGCCGCAATGTCCTTAACCAGCTTCAGCGCGTCGTCAAACGGCCGTGCCAGCGACAAAATAATCGCCATTTGCAGCAATTCGGCGATAAACGTCACCCCCGCCACGGTAAAGGGATTGAACAGCCGGTCGACCCGGCCGCGACGCATCAGCAAACGGTGCGCCATGCCGCCCAGCAGCCCCTCGACGATGGTCGATACCATACAACTGAACGCGGTCATACCGCCGAGTGAATAACGGTGCAGCCCGCCGGTCATCCCCACCAGCATCCCCACGCCCGGCCCGCCGAGCAGGCCGCCCAGCACCGCGCCGATCGCGCGGGTATTGGCGATGGAGTCCTGCACATGCAGCCCGAAATAGGTGCCCATGATGCAGAACATGGAAAACATGGCGTAGCACAACAGCTTATGCGGCAACCGAACCGTCACCTGCATCAGGGGGATAAACAGCGGCGTTTTACTGAGCAGATAGGCGATCACCAGGTAGACGCACATCTGCTGGAGCAACAGTAAAACCAGTTTGAACTCATACATGATAAAAACTCGGACGGGGCAAAAAAACCGGGAATCGGACGATTCCCTGAGGAGCATACCCTAACACAAACTCGCGACGTTACCTTGACGCGTTTCACTTATTTGGACACCCGTCATATTCCACTGCCACGTTGCAGATGTTTGCCATTGTCGCTCACCCCGTCACTGACTTGAGTCAGCGACGGGGATGTGCTGCATTGCCGTCTTTCTGCATCCCGAATTATTTCGGGTATGCGCTTTATTAAACTAAAACGTTATACCTGGCTACAAGATTATATTTAACTAAAACCCCTGCATTGCATTAAACACGCCGCATTGAATAAAAAACTAACCGCACGCCAGATATGCACTAAAAACACATCACCTATAAAAATATCTTGCGCTAAATATCAATACAGGATTGATACCGAATTAACGTACCGTTTCATCAATGCATGAATAACGTGTTGAAGGATTCAGCGTATTACAACGCTTTGGCGCTCCCGGCCCATTCGGAGTAAAAGTGACCCGAGCAAATTGCCGGTTCAATCGTTTTAATATCTACCCGGACCAACCCCAGATTGACGAAAGGATCGTCTGACAGCGCGGCGGTCACTGCCGCACTATCCGTGGTATAAGCCAGAATAAACCCACCGGTGCCGTCTTCTAACGGGCCGGCAAAAACCACTCGCCCTTGTTTAATATTATCGGCAAGCCACTTTTTGTGTGCATCAATATGCTTTTCAAGTTCATGTTTCGTGCTGGAATATTCAAGCGTAATAGCATGTAACATCGTGACCACCTTAATTAAGTGAGTTAGGCAGCAAGAGAGTCAATAATTGACTGAATTGATGATTTGGCGTTTTGGATTTCACGATTTCTTATTTCATCGCCTTTTGACGCCCCTTCCGCACGAACGAAATAAATATCGGTAATACCGAGGAACCGAAAAAAAGCCTGAAGATAGCGCTCCTGAAAATCCATACCGGCAAAAGGCTGTTCGGCATAAAAACCGCCGCGCGCGGAAACCACAATCACGGTTCTGCCGCCGGACAGACCTACCGGCCCGGTTTCGGTATATTTAAATGTCTTTCCTGCCTGCGCAATTCTATCCAGCCAGGCTTTCAGTTGGCTGGATACGGAAAAGTTGTACATCGGCGCGCCGATCACAATCACGTCATTAGCCAGAAACTCTGCCACCAATTGTTCGGAGATCACGTGCTCCTGCAACGTTGAACTGTCCGCCGACACTGACGCTATCTGGCGGAAACCAGCGGCAATGGCGCCGGTCAAATGACGGATTTCATGTTTCACGACATCACGGTAAGACACGGAGGCCTGCGGATGGTGTTTGACTAACCGCGCAATAACATCAGCGGAAATCTGCCGTGTCACTGAGCCGTCTTCAAGAATACTGGAGTCTATATGTAAAACTTTCACAATAACCTCTCCTTTATTTTCAAGCTTGTTTGCTCATTTAATCGCTTTGGCTGCACTATCAATAAAATTCGCGACAGCATCAGGGTGTGACACAAGAGACATGTGACTGGATGAAATCGACATGACTTTTGCGCCGATGTGGTCAGATATTTTTTTCTGAATCGATGAATTTAATGCGTTGTCATTTTCCGTCAGCAAATACCACGTGGGTTTGTCTTTCCACGCCGCATGCTGAACCTTATCGCCAAACGCTTTTGCGGCGATCGGCTGTTGTACCGCGGTCAATGCCCGTACTTTTTTTAGCGGCACATCCCCCGCCATAACCGCCCGGAACTGTTCCGGGTTATCCAGCCAGATTAAACCATTTGAATCCGGCGCCATCCCTTCCATCGGTGCTTGCAGGCGCTGCAATAAATCAGCAACGGATTCTCCGCTGTCCGGCACCAGCGCCGATAAATAGACGATTCCACGAACGTTCGACGCATTACCGGCCTGGGTGACCACGGCGCCCGCCCATGAATGCCCCACCAGCAACACATCCCCCTGCTGCCTTTGCAACACGTTCTCTGTCGCTTTGACGTCGTCGGCCAACGAGGTGAGCGGGTTTTGAACCGCGGTGACATGGTATCCCATGCCTTGCAACCGAGTCGTCACCGCCGACCAACTGGAACCATCGGCAAAGGCGCCATGAACTAATACGATATTCTTAATTTTCGCGGCCTCCGCAATAGGTTGAACACTGGCAAAGAGAAGCAACCCCAGGCTGATAGCCAGTTTGCGCAGCCAGGCAGAACGGGAATACGTCATAGACTCTCCTTGGGCAGATTAATGACGATCGCCGGGTTTTCCCTGATGTTTCATTACCCTTGCGATACGGAATGGTTGAAGTTTAGTCGGAAAAAACGCTTGAGGTAAGGTGGCAAATTTGACATGGTTCATGCAAAATCAGCCAATATTCACTGACAGAGAGACATCGCGATGCGTATCTCCATTCTGGCTCTGCCCGGCAGCATGTCGTCGGCCATTGCGGGGCTGGCCGACATATTCTGGATGGTCAATCAGGCGCTGATGACAAGACCGGAAGGGAAAGCGCCGCCCGCGCCCGCCGGCCTGTGTTTTGAAACCGCGATTATCAGTGCCGATGGCAAGCCGGTACGCGACGCGCAGGGACGGCTTATCTACGTCGACAGTTCGTTTGACGCTAGCGAGAAATCAGACATGGTGCTGGCCACCGGCATGATGCTCGGCCCCGATAAATTACCGGCGTCGGCCACCTCCGTTGGTGAATCGGCGTGCTGGTTGAAACAGCAATACCAGCGAGGCGCACTGATAGGCGGCGCCTGTGCCGGAAGTTTCATTTTGGGTGAAGCCGGGCTGCTGGATGGGCGGTTTTGCAGTACCACCTGGTGGCTCTACCACACCTTTAAACAGCGTTATCCCAAGGCGAAACCGGTATGGGGAAAAGCGCTGGAAGAGCAGGACGGCATCATCACTACCGGCGGCCCGCTATCCTGGGTTGAGCTTGCGCTGCATATTATTCGGCAGCAGGCAGGCCCCGACATCGCCAAGCTGGCGGCGGATATTGCCGTTGCCGATAGCCAACCGTTGTCGCAGCGCATTTATGCTCCGCAAGGGTTCATGAATACGGTGAATCCGTTACTGCTACGCGCAGAACACCTGATCCGATACGAGAACCCATCAATAACGGCGGAAGAGCTGGCTCGCGCCCTGAATTTTAGCGATCGGACACTGCACAGAAAAATCAAAGAGCTTACCAACGAGAGCCCGAAAAATTTTATTACGCGCGTCAGAATCGAAACGGCCTGTCTGCTGCTCGAAAACCCGATAGCCAACATCAAGCGGGTGGCGCAAGAGTGTGGTTACAGTGAAGATACGGCGTTCAGACGCGCGTTTTCACAGCTGATGGGGATGACGCCTGTTCAGTATAGAAAATGGGCGATGCGAAGAAACGATAAGGCCGCGACGTCGGCGCCGTCTGAAATAAAAAACCCCGGATGAACATATCCGGGGTCATAAAAAGACAAAAAACAGTCGCCGTTTCAGGCTTAGAGCCTATCCCAATAGGCTCTTAACCGCGATGTTCTTTCTAACTGCGATGTTCTTCCTAACCGCGATGCTCTTCAATGTAGCGAGCTAAATCCGCCGGGGTCTTCAGTACGTTAGCGACTTCGGTCGGCGGGATCATGCAGCCGTAAACGTCCTGCACTTCCAGCACCAGATCGACCGCCAGAATAGAGTCGAGAATATCGGACTCAATCAGCTCATCGTTAAAACCCACTTTGCGGGATAAGACCTTTTCAAACAGAGCGAGTATTTCTTGTTCCATCATTTTTTCCTGGAGTCATTAATTCGTGCGGGCATGGGTATCCAGCAGCTTACGGTCGATTTTGCCGTTCGTGTTAAGCGGCAACGCGTCTTTAATTATAATTTGAGAAGGCACCATATAGGGCGGAATCACCTTCGAAAGCGATGTTTTTATCGCCTCTGGGGCTAAATGCGTCACGCAGAATGCCGCAATACGCAAAACGCCGCCGCCCGATTTCATCAGCGGCAGAACAACCGCTTCGCTGATGTCGGACATCGCCAGCAGGCGGTTTTCAATCTCATTGATTTCAATGCGATAACCATTGAGTTTAATCTGACTGTCGTTCCGGCCCTGGCAATAAAGTAGCCCGTCCTCGTAGCCCAGGTCGCCGGTTCTGTAACCCCGGAACGCTTCAGTTTCCCGATGCAGCAGTTTCTCGGCGTTCTCCTGCGCTAACCCGAGGTAGCCACGCATCACGTTTTTGCCCCAAATAATCAGCTCGCCCTCAGACGTGATTTCCATTCTGGAGTCCGGCATCATCGCACCGATCGGCAGCAGATCGTTTTCACTGTGCAAAATGTCGTCGGTGATTTCGATGACGGTGGTCGCGATAGTCGCTTCCGTCGGGCCATAGGAGTTGAGAATTTTGGCGTGCGGGAAACGGCGGCGTAGCTGTTTTACCAGCGCTTTGTTTAACACTTCGCCAATGAACACGAAGACGCTGAGATCGGGTAAATACTCGCTGTTGAACTGTGGGGAAAGCAACCGCTGATAGGCAAAAGATGGCGTTGAAACCCAGACGGAAACGCCGTTGTTTTTCAGGCGTTCGAGCCAGTTTTCCGCAGCGATATCCTCTTTCGCATTCAGAACGATGTGCCCCCCGGTTGCCAGATTAGCCAGCAGCGGGATCAGGGAAAGATCGAAGCTGAACACCGCATGGTTCATCAGCACCGGTACGTCAGGCAGCGAAAAGTCCTGACGCACCCACTTCATGAAGTGCCACAGGCTTTCACGCCCGATCTGCACCCCTTTGGGTTTTCCGGTGCTGCCGGAGGTGAACATGATATAAGCGAGATCCTGCTCGGCCAGCACCTGGCCCGCTTCACCGGTTGCCACGAATTGCCTGGTCGCCACGTCGTAATAGTAAGGAGCGCTCGCCAACTGGCAAATCTCTTTGAGCCGCTCCTGCGGGTAGATACAGTCCACCGGGATATACGGAATGTTGTGCAACAGGCAGCTATAGATAGCCACGGCAAATTCAGCCTGTTGATGCCCGTATAAAACGACCGGTGTACCAGCGGGCTGTTGGCAGTGCTGATAGCGCTGCGACCAGTCTGTAACGGCGACGGATAACTGTTGCCAGGTCATGGCTTCGTCGCTGCCGCTAATCGCCAACTGGTGTGGGTTCGCGGGCTTGAGTAATGCCGTAAGCAAGAAATCTTGCAGTTCCTGAAGCTCGGGGTGAAGGTTCATAGAGGGGACATTCCGCTAAAGATGTAAAGGGAAGCCGCAGCGCTTGCCAGCGTTAACATGCGTCCCAAAAAGACCACAACCGGAGACTGTAGCCAGTTGCTTAATACCGGGCTGCGTTTGGCTGACCACTGAAGCATATTGTGCGCAACGGAAATGGCGCCAAACAACGCGCCGCTGATGATATAGTGTCGTTCAAGCCCGTTCCATGCCCCCATACAAAACAGGGTGCAAAAAATACCAATGTTTTGTGCCAGCGTTTTATTCTGTCGGAAAAAATCGATCTTCATCAGATTCATATAAATCGGCATAAAAACCACATCCCTTAGCCATTCGGACAAACTAATGTGGAAACGACGCCAGAAATCTTGCGGATTTTTAGCCAGGATCGGCATATTGAAGTTCGCCGGGATATTCAGGCCAAATAAGCGCCCTGCCCCAATCGCCATATTGCTGTAACCGGCAAAATCAAAGTAAAGGTACGCGCTGTAGGCCACCGACATCACAATGCCGACGCTTAAGGTAAACGGACGATGACTCCACGACTGAATGACCAGGCTATCAATCAGCGTAGCGAACAGGAATTTCTGGATAATACCGATGAAAATCTGCTCCATGGCAGGTAAAAACTGCTCGCGAGTGATAACGAAGGACGGCTTATTACTATCCGTCACCCAGGCTCGCCAGCGATACATCGGCCCGGCAGAAATAACCAGCGGCATAAAGAGATAGCCGAAATAATGCAGGAAATTCTGGCCGTCTTTTTTGGTGCGATACAGTAATACGTCAACAGCGCGAAATGTCATAAACGACAAGCCGATCATCCCCCAGTGGTTGTTCAGGTGTAATTTCACCAAAAACAACGGCAGCAGCGTCAACGTTACCGCCTGCCAGGTTTTTAACCAGCCTTTTTCTTTCAACGTGACAATAATATAAAAGCTCAGGAAAACTGCCACAGGGACAATATAATCACCCTGGAAAATATATCCCCAGCCTAACAACACCAGCGCGGAAATGGCGGATAAATAGGTCAGCCGGTAATGCCATAGCCGATTAATCAGCACAAACAACAGTGCTAATCCAAACAGGCAGAAAAAAAATGTTCCGGAGCTATACATTATTCATCCTTCAGAACTTTTGATATTCAAAATGCACTTGTAAACTCATGCTGTCATCAACAGAGGTCCAGGCAACGATGGTCACCGCCAGCAAGAGATAAATAAAAAAAAGGCGAATCGCGTATTTCATCATTTAAAACTCTCAGCAATAAAACGGTCCATCACCACCCATGCCGGATCTGTTGGATGCAGGCGGTCCCAGTTCCAGCCGTTCTGGTAAGGCATAGCGTACATATCGAGATACGGGACCTGATTCTCATCCAGCATCGACCTGATTTGTTTATCAATGGACTGGAATTTCTCCGAGTTTTTAATCGCCCACGGATTAATCGCATCCACAATCACCACCACCTGAACGTGGCGCTCTTTAAGCAGCTTAATGGTTGCCTGGAACGCGTCCATTTGTGCAGGAAATAGCGGCGCGTCGTCCCATACATCCTGTGTCGGATCGTCATCATAGACAGACTTATCCATCCAGAATGTCGCAGCACTTTGCTGGCGAGATTTATTCAGTTCATGGGCGTTAACCAATTCATTATCCCAGTTGGGAACAATTTCAGGCGAGGGCTTAACAGGCCACGGCTGCACCGGTTGAGGCTCAATCCCCAGTCTTGCCAGCCAGTCTTTTTTTATCATTTCGCAGAAAATGGCAAACTGATAGCTCACTTCCTGCCAGATAATTTGCGGGTGCCAGCCATAAATACGCATTTGCCCGAAGGTTAAATGGCTGACCTCTTCGATGTTGAGATTCTGTAAATAACTCACCAAAAAGCGGCGCGGTTCGGCATCTTCCATCAAGGGATTAAACATCGAGGGCGGGAAATTATCGGCAAAAACCGCCCCCGGAACCCCATCACCGTAAAAACTATCGGGTGCTAATTGCAAAACGACCTTACTGTTCGCATTCAGGTCATTTTTAAAACGAGAGAGCAGTAAGAAGTGCGCAACATTATCGATATACGCATCACCATAGGCGACTACCGGTCGACGCAGCTGGTTATTGAAGTAATTATATACGGCGTAATGTTCATCGTCGGATGTGGAGACTTCCGACGCGCCAATAAAGAAAATCGCATTCCCTTGTAATGCATGAGAAATAGTCGCCATTTTCTCCTTGAGTTCTTTGGGCGTGCCGTCCAGGCTTTTAATCAATGGCTGGAAATTCAGTGGCGGATCAAAGCTCGTCACCAGCGGGGGAACGCAAAGAACCAAGATGGCCAGGGTAGCCATCAGGATATGTAGGCAGATAGTATTTTTGATTTTTATCATAAAAGTAAAACCATATGCATCAAATTGTTTAGACTTTGTTAATTTTTATCTTTGCAGCAAATCAACCACTGTTTTTTTCGACACTATATACCAGGCTAATCTTCAATGATGAGCGTTGCTGTGTAACGGTATGTACAGTGTTTAGTCTGTCTTAAGGATAAGCGCCACACCAGACGGTAAAAGGGGAGGAAGATGATGTCATTGCATCAAAAAACCCTTTATACACATTCCCTCCGGCACACCGGTTTCAGGACTTTAAAGGGAGGTTGATGAATAAATCGAACGTTTGGCAGATTATAGGATCGGCTCACACATCATCATGATAAAAAAGAGTATTTCGTGGAAAAGTAGAAGTTTAGAATCACCAACTGACGAGGCTGCAACAAGCCTCTTATACAGAGTGGCTTTCTTCCTTTCCGGCTGAGTGAGTCAACCATTCAGACCAGGCTCGGGTTGCCGGGAAACTTACACATCCTGAATGGTTGAAAAGCGACGTCGCGCAGGCATCCCCCTGCGATGTTGATCCACTAGCCAGAAGGCACTACGAGCCTCTCGGTTACCTACAAATCATTTATGGTACGCGCGTAATTCTGATTGTTCCTTTTGTGGTGGAAAGCTCGTGATACTGACCATTTGAGTAAATAATCATAAATTTAACCGTGCCAGCATAAGCACCAAATCCATTTTTAGCATTGACCGATACAGGGATAATCCAGCCAAACATTAACTGTTCTTTATCGGCTGGAACATTCATGACCCACGAATAACCTTTATAAGGTTCAAAAAATTTATAATGGGCACTGTAGGGATCTTTTAAGCGGTAATAAAAACGATTTTTAACGCTTTGCTTATAGTCGTCGGGCAACGTTCCATAATTAGCCAGTTTAACCTGTACCGGATCCGGTGCCTGTGATTTTGTCGTACACCCTGTCAACATGATTGTCATGGCAAAAAAAGAACACATTCTCGCATGGATTGCATCTCAGCCTGAGTAAAGGGCACAAAAACCTTTCTGTTTCAGGAGTACGCTAGCACCGCACACGAGGTGTGGTCTATATACCATTGATAAACGGATTGTTTATCGTAGAGAAGAACCATCACGTCGTTCGCTGCATGTCAGGTTTTTGAATGAATCACATCGATGTCTTGTATTATTAATCCACAAAACCGAAGGTCTGCCGCCCAGCGATCATCTTGAGCCATCGGATTAAATCGCCGCTGGAACCTGTTGGGCGTCACGATGCTGACTTTGATAATAGGAATAGAATATAAACATTAATTTATTGATAATAATAAAAAATAAACCATTCCATCTTTGTTGATACCCCCAAATGCTTTTGCGCCTTGTCTGTAAAAAATCCGCCACCAAATCATCCAGCTCTTTCTGGCTCAATTGCTGGCGAATCAGTGCTGACTTGAAAACCCTGATGCTCATTCAGAGAACTCGGTCAGATCCTTGTCAGAGGAGTTTTGCAGCAGTGTCTGCCCGTTCTGCGCAATCTCGCTTAACCGTTCAGAGCTTTGACGAAAACGCGCAGCGGTATGCCCCCTACCCTGCTTCTCTTCCAACAGATCGATCAGTTCTTCAAACACCTTAGCGCTGACCATATAGCCAGCCGGGCGGTTGTTGGAGAGAACGGCAACCGGTTCATCAATAAAATATTTCGCCGGGTTCTTTCTTAACTCGTTGATGCTGATAGATTTTTCAGCAAGAATGCGTTCCATAAATCAGCTGTAAAATGTCTGTTATAGTGATCATTTTAATATACATGATAATAAACATCCAATTGTACGCTTAAAAAATAGACAATTACACAGCCCGGTGTTTAACAGGCCGATTTTCTGGTGATGACCGAGCCCATGTTATTAACAGCATCCCTTCCAGCTAAAACCTCTGAGTTAACCCCATACCTCAGTAGCGGATAAACGTACACAGATGTTGGTTCTTCGTATCTTACTGCTTTGTAGAAGCGCGTCCGTAACCAAAAATCGCCATTTTTATCCCCTCATCAGGCCCCAGCCTGAAAATCCAAAGCTAACTTTTCAACAATCCAAAGATGTTCTGGGAGAGGATAACGGAAAACGGTCATTTGTTGGCATTCCTGATCTGTTTATACATACAGCAGATCGTTGCCGCTTAAAGCCAGATGGCATAACATAAAATTCCTCTGGGCCAAAAAAGGAACAAAATGATTGCTCTCAACACAGTCAAGGGAATCATTGAGATCAGCAGTTGGAAAGACATTGTTGAACGTCCACATTTTCGCTCAAACATCAACCCTACAAATGTCGATCTTAAAGAGATCATCGGCAGCTACCAATTCCCAGAAGATGTACCGTGTGGCCTTACAACATGTCACCAGCCACATAAACGCGGTTACATCGTGGTTACAAAAGAAGGTTTCGAAACTAATATTGGGAAAGATTGTGGCAAAAATTACTTTTCCGTAGATTTTGTCGAAATGAAAACTCGGTTTGATCGAGATGTAAAAACATCTCTACAACGTGACAACATCCGAAAAACAAAAGAAACTGCACCACAACTCCTTGAGTATGTAGAAGGATTACGAAAGCAACCCAAAGGGGCTGATTGGATCTACTCTCGTATTGAGAAACTTCGTAATCGTAGTGTAATTGGTGATGCAGCCGCTAACGAAATTCGTAAAATGCTTAAAGAAAGACGTAAAGAATTACTCTTATCACGTCTTGCAACTAAAGAAGAAAGGGAACGGGATTTTTCAATGGATCCGTCCTTAGAGGATAAATTTCGTGGCCAGCCTTATTACGTAACTGTCATTACTGGCTCAATTAACCACCTTGAAGCAATGTCGAAAGACAATGACCTCAAAGAAATATTGATCCGTAGCGTTACCCAAACACTAAGGCAGCTCATAGACTGCGATGTAGATAATTTGAAGTCTCGTGAACTTGCACAGTTGTCAAAAGAAGCGAGCAGCATTCAAGCGAAAATCAAAATAGCCCAAGAGATCATCCCAACTGCACAAAAATTGCTCACCACTACGAATCTTGAGCCACTCGTTTTGTGGGTAGAAAAGAATCATGGAGAACGGGCCGCAGAGCCTCTTAAACGCTTTATTGAACAACTTTAAACCAAGATAACGGTGATTGTACGTAATTCCGTGTAACGACCACCGTATTCAAGGTGATCGCTCTGGCGGTCATGCAATCGCTGCACACTTTATGTCGAAGAAGCTTCGTTTTCGCGTTTGTTCTCCAGCAAGCGGCGGTAGGGCTTTACCTTCCGGTGTTTTAGCTCCGGTACTTTTGCCGCCGTGGTATTTGCAACGGCCATTACGGTAAATGTCCGTGCGTTTGCAGGATGTGCCAACACGGGTGGTGGACTGTACTGCATTGCAGTGCCGCGAAGTGATCTTCCCTACGGACGTGTGGGACTCCCAACTCAATTCATTCTGCCACCGTACTACGGTGGCATTTTTCGGTTATAGCCCGACTCAATCGTCGTTAACGTCTTTTCCCTGTCGTTGCTGCGTCACGCGCCGATAGCGCGACGGCCAGATTTCTTGCGGTGTTTTCTCTACTGCCTGCGCAATCAGTCTTTCTCCTTTCGGCCAATGCCGGGATAACGCATTCGCCAGCGTTGACGAGGCCAGCCCATGCTGGCGTGATAGTGCCGCCAGCGTGGTTCCCCGTTTTCTTAATGCGGCAATGATATCTGCCGGATGCCAGTCACTTGTTTCCATTACTGCTCTCCTTTTGCCTGCAACCAAATATCCCATTTTGGGATATATCGAAACATGACAGATATTCGATTTTGGGATATTCGTCAAGAGCATCGTGTTATGGCATCAACTTATTCAGCCGAGTACCAGCGCATTATTAAAGCCCTGCGAGCCGCCAGAATTGCTCAAGGCGTGACTCAGGCAACACTGGCACAAGCTCTCGGTAAACCACAATCCTTCATTGCCAAAATCGAGAACGGCGAGCGCAGGCTTGATATTGTGGAATTCATACACATCAGCCGCCTGCTTTCACTCGACCCTATCGCGCTCTTGCACCCGCTACTGAACAGGTAGTCACAGCGAGTCCCCTTTTCCAGACAGCGTTAAAAATCCCTTTTTGGGATAAAGCGAACTATCACCGATAGTGCACCAGACCCGCTTTCGAGACTCAACGCATGGCTTCCACCTATACCGCTGAATATCAACTCGTTATCAAAACGCTGCGTGAAGCACGTATCGCCAAAGGCATCACACAGGAAATGCTGGCGCAGGCGCTGGAACGCCCGCAATCGTTTATTGCCAAGGTCGAAAACGGGGAACGCAGGCTGGATGTGGTGGAGTTTGTTCAACTGGCTCGTTTGCTGGCGCTTGACCCCGCCCGAGTGCTTAATAGCATCCCTTTCAAGTTCAAGCCGCTGAGTTAACCCTGCATATCGTTGGTGGATAAACACAAACAACCCGCCCGGCACGATAGCGCTTCAAGCCTGTTCACAACGCCAGTAAACCCGGATCAACACACAGCGAAACGTAACCCCGGTGTAACCCCAGCGTAAAAGTCGATTCAGGGAATTGTGGTAAGTTATTGATTTATATGGTGCCGATAATAGGAGTCGAACCTACGACCTTCGCATTACGAATGCGCTGCTCTACCAACTGAGCTATATCGGCGAGGGGATCGTCCTGCGAACGCGTGACGATGAACTACGGGGTGACAAACTAGTAAAATCGTTCTGGCAAGTCAAGACTTCGGCGTACCGTATGACGATTTTCTAAACGACTGGCCCGGCAGGAGTGAAAACACGGCTACCGGGCATTGATATGGATCAAGCGCGAACCAAATCGTCGCCGTAACCGATCCATTTATACGTGGTGAGCGCTTCCAGCCCCATTGGGCCGCGCGCGTGCAGTTTCTGGGTGCTGACCGCCACTTCCGCGCCCAGTCCGAACTGACCGCCGTCGGTAAAACGAGTAGTGGCGTTGACGTACACCGCCGAGGAATCCACCTCACGCACGAACTGCTCAGCACGGCTTAAGGAGCGAGTCAGGATGGCGTCGGAGTGCTGGGTGCCGTGCTCACGGATATGATCGATGGCGTCGTCAATATCTGCGACCAGCTTCACGTTCAGATCCAGCGACAACCACTCGTCGTCATAATTTGCGGCTTCGACCGCAGTGACGTTCGCCGGGCCACCGGTCAGCAACGGCAGCGACGCCGGGCAGGCATGCAAGCTCACACCCACCTGTTTCATACGTTCGCTCAGCGCCGGCAGGAACGCGGCGGCAATGCCCTGATGCACCAGCAGGGTTTCCACCGTGTTGCAGGTGCTGGGACGCTGGGTTTTAGCGTTGACAATCACCTTCAGCGCCGGCTCGAATTCCATCGACTCGTCGACATAGATGTGGCACACGCCAATGCCGCCGGTGATCACCGGAATGGTGGACTGCTCGCGGCATAGCTTGTGCAAGCCCGCGCCGCCGCGGGGAATCAGCATGTCGACGTAGCGATCGAGTTTCAGCAATTGATTGACCAGCTCACGATCCGGACTTTCAATCGCCTGAATCGCGGCGGCAGGCAGGCCGCATTCGACCAGCGCCTGCTGGATTACTTTCACGGTAGCGGCGTTAGTGCGATACGTCTCTTTGCCGCCGCGCAAAATCACCGCATTGCCGGTTTTCAGGCACAGGCTGGCGACATCTACCGTCACATTCGGCCGGGCTTCATAGATCACCCCCACCACACCCAACGGTACGCGGCGGCGCTCCAGTTTCAGGCCATTGTCCAGAATGCGACCGTCGATGATTTCACCGACCGGGTCATTCAGGCAGCACACCTGACGCACATCGTCGGCAATCGCTTTCAGGCGTGCCGGGGTCAGTTGCAAGCGATCCAACAACGCCTCGCTCATGCCGTTTTCTCTGGCCTGCGCCAGGTCCTGCTCATTGGCGCTCAGAATAGCGTCATGCTGGGCTTCCAGCAGATCCGCTATCGTCATCAACGCCTTGTTTTTCTGGCTGGTGCTCAGCGCCGCCAGCTGATAAGAGGCTTTTTTAGCCGCTTTACCCATTTGCTCAAGCATCGCCTGCTCCTTAAATAATGATCATGTCGTCGCGGTGGACAGCCACCGGGCCGTATTCGTAACCCAGAATCTCTGCGATTTCCTGCGAGTGATGCCCGGCGATCATGCGCAGCGCGTCGCTGTTATAGCGGGTGACGGCATGCGCCAGGTCACGCCCGTTCAGGCTGCGGATGCGAATCACCTCGCCGCGGGAGAAATTCCCCGCCACCTCGCGGATGCCTTTCGGCAACAGCGAACTGCCGCGCTCCAGCATCGCAGCCAGCGCACCATCGTC
Source organism: Dickeya dadantii NCPPB 898 (assembly GCF_000406145.1). Classification (NCBI taxonomy): domain Bacteria; kingdom Pseudomonadati; phylum Pseudomonadota; class Gammaproteobacteria; order Enterobacterales; family Pectobacteriaceae; genus Dickeya; species Dickeya dadantii. Next base: position 3,686,591 of record NZ_CM001976.1, read on the forward strand.
AACGGTGATCTCACCGGCGGGCGGCGCGCCAAAAATCCAGCGTTTACGGCTTTCCAGCGGAGTTTCCAGCGCGTGGAAACGAGTACCGACCGACACATCGTTAATCACATCGGCAATTACGCCGGTCCGGTTGCCGGCGGCGATGATCACATCGATGCCGGAACGGCAGGCAACGTCCGCCGCCTGCAGTTTGGTGGACATCCCGCCCGTACCAAGGCCGGATACGCTGCCGCCGGCAATCTGGCGCAGCTCGTCGGTCACGCCCTGCACTTCGCGGATCAACTCCGCATCAGGGTTGGAACGCGGGTCGGCGGTAAACAACCCGGCCTGATCGGTCAGCAACAGCAGTTTGTCGGCATCCGCCAGCATCGCGGCCAGCGCCGACAGGTTGTCGTTGTCGCCGACTTTGATTTCGGCGGTGGCTACCGCATCATTCTCGTTAATGACCGGTACGATATGGTTGTCGAGCAAGGCGCGCATGGTGTCGCGGGCGTTGAGGAAGCGTTCGCGATCCTCCAGATCGGCCCGGGTCAGCAACATCTGACCGACGTGAATGCCGTAGATGGAGAACAGTTGTTCCCACAGTTGAATCAACCGGCTTTGCCCCACAGCGGCCAACAGCTGCTTGGTGGCGATGGTCGGTGGCAGTTCCGGATACCCCAGATGCTCGCGGCCGGCGGCAATCGCCCCGGAAGTCACAATCACGATGCGATGCCCTGCGGCATGTTGCTGGGCGCACTGGCGCACCAGTTCGACAATATGGGCACGGTTGAGACGGCGCGAACCGCCGGTCAGCACGCTGGTGCCCAGTTTTACAACCAAGGTCTGGCTGCCACTCATAATTTTTCTGCCGTTGCGTTGAACTATAAACAATTAAGGATGAAAAAACCTTGTAACAGGGAAGACGCGCTATGCCAACCGGCACAACGCGAAAACCCCAGGCTCCGGCGCGATGCCGGACAGCATCACGGTCGTGCGGAGAGGGAAAAAGGTGGGTCGAGTTGTTCTACCAGCGCCTGTAGGCGGGTGTGGAAATCTTCACGGGTAGCCAGCACTTTCTCATGTACCTCAGTATCTTTAATATTTTCTTCGCGCCAGTTGCCAGTCTTGTCAAACAGACCGATACGGTAGGCATAGAACAGGGTCTGCTCCTGCCACTCCAGATCAAGCCACCAGCCCCAAAACTCTCGCTTTTCCGGCGCAGGTTTTACATTGACACAAACCGCCAGGCAATCAAAGAAAAAACGATTTTCGTCACACTGACCTTCACGCAAATAAGGCCCTAACGAGGCAAAGCGCTTCATTAGCCTGCTTTTCACTGCCATGACACCCTCCTTTAAATAAGAAGACTTCCAAGCATTCACAGCGATCGAAGATGGGTCAACCCTGCCGAACTTCGGACATGGGTTCAAGTTTTTTCGCATCCGCCGCTTCAAGGCGCGAGCCGTGTCACACCGATGCGCATTATATTGATAAGCAACGCTACTGTTTTATCGTTGCTTCGTCATCAAAGTACCGTAAAACGCGTTCAAAATCATGACGACGTTGACGCTGTTTATCCTGATACATTGCCTTATCGGCCTGCTCGATCAGCATTTCCGGCGTCATCGACGGCAGCGCCTGCGCCACGCCGATGCTGAGCGACATCACGACTTCATGCCCTTCCGGCAGGATGATCGGCTCCAGCATGACCTGCCGGATCGCCTCCACGCGCTGCTGCGCCTCCTGCATATCAGGTACATCCACCATAATCAGCGCAAACTCGTCGCCCGACAGCCGTGCCGGCAAATCCTGCTTGCGCGCGCAGTGCATCAGCCGGTTTGCCACGGCTAACAGCACCTGGTCGCCCGCGCCATGACCATAGGTGTCATTAATTTTTTTAAAGCGATAGCCATCCATAAACAGCAACACGGTATTGGTTTGATATTGCGGATCCTGCAAGGTGCCGGAGAGCGCACTAAGAAAAGCGGTGCGGTTAGCCAGCCCGGTCAGCGGGTCGCGCAGCGAATGCCTGAGCAGCGAATCGTTCTCGTGCTGCATCTGACGCTGCCAGCATTCAATCTCATCCAGCAGGCTGTTAAGGTCGCGCCCAAAACCATCCAGCTCAGCAAGCTTGACCGTCGGCACCCGGCGAGAAAAATGGCGGTTTTCGCGGATATCATGCACCACTTCGGCAATATGATGCAGCGACAGAATCAACCCACGGTGCAAACGGCGAGAAATCACGATGGCGAGCAACGACGCCAGCACCATGCATAACGTCAACGAGCCTAGCGAGAAGAACACGAAATTTCTGGCGGGGGTGTCCACGCCGCTGATTTCCAGATACCCGATCCGCTGGCCGCGGTGGGTGATGGGCTGTATCACGCTGCCGGGAAACAGCCACTTTGACGCCAGACGACTTAGCCAATCCGGCGTCGCCGCGTCCCCTTCGCTCCATTGCGCCAGCAGCTTGCCTTTGGCATCCGTCAGCAGCGCGCTGCTGAACTGCCCCTGCCGCCCCAGGCTGCTCAGCGTTTCGTTTGCCGCCGTCACATCGCGGAAAACCACCGCCGCTTCGACATTGCGACTCAGGGTATAACCCAGCAGTTGCAGGTTTTTATCGGCGTACTGTTTGAAGAAGAACATAGAGGCAACGGTAATCAGCAACCATGAAAACACCATGGCGATTACCACCCCCAGCGTATTGATGCGGGTCAAGGCCTGTCTGAAGGTTTTCTGCCGATCAGCATGCGGCACAGGAGTCGCCATGGAGTCAGTTCCGCGTCCGGGCCAGCATCAACACATCTGGATTAACCCTGACGCCGGTGCGGGACAAGGCTTCCATATTGATGGAAAACCCGACGGTCTTCCCGGCAAACACCAGACAGAACGCACTGCCTTCATGGCAATCGGGCGACTGCTCGGCAATGGTCATCAGCGGGTGGCCGACGGCGTAACTGGCGATATCCACCTGCTCAGAGATCGTTTCCTCGCCGAAGTACACTGCGTCACAATCGGAAGCAAACATCTCCTGAGTGTCTTTGACGGTCACCGTGTTAAAGAGCCGCTTTTCCTGTGACTCCACCGGCGTAGTCAACCCCGACAAAAAATGCGCGGAGGAGAACACGCACAGCGTGGGAAGCCCGGTCAGGCGCGGCCAGTGGGAATAACTGATGATACCGGATACCGTGCGGCGCACATCGACATCCGAGGCCTGCGTCAGGTCATCATGCAGCGCCTGCGCCCTTAACGAGGGGCAAATCAGCATGGATGCCAGCACCATGGCAAATAACGTCGCTTTTCCTACCATGTGAATTCTGGTCGTCCGTTGAAACGAAATTGCCATACAGTAGCCGACACCGTGACGGCGAGCCAGACGCCACGGCATAAATTTTTCACATGATGCGAGGGCTACCGCAACTGTCGGCGCAACCAGTCGGTCATCTGTTGCAGCGCCAGATGAAACGTCTGGTACACCGGCGAAAAATTCAGCGACAGCAATTTACCCTGCTGCGACGAATTAACGATCAGCATCGACTCCTCTTTAGGGCTGATCAGGTCGTCTTTCCAGTAACCCGAGAGCATCGGCGTCGGGCAGCGCCGCCCCAACAATCCCTGTTTTTTCAGGGAATAACGCCCCATTTCCACCAGCAATGCCGCATCTGAGGAATAGGTCATGCCGAGGCGACTCGCCAGTACATCCATGAACATATCCGGCACCTGCTGCTGACGCCGGGCATCCGAGAGCAGATGATGCACGATCGGCCCCAGGCAGGCGACCGCCCGCAACCGGCTGGCTTCCAGATAAGCCAGACGCACCGCGATATTGGCGCCAAAGCGAAAACCGAAGGCGCCAACGCGGGTATGGTCTACCCACGGCACATCCGGTAACGCCCGCAGCACCTGCTGATGTAGAAAACTGGAATCCTGATCCAGTTTCCAGCGTGAAGAGAACCCCACCGACGGCATATCCACCGTCAGCATCGCGAACCCCGCCGGCGCCAGATAATCCTGAAACAGGCGATGATAATCGCATTGCAGCATATCCAGACTGCCGCACATCAACACGGTCGGGAACGGTGCCTGTCCCTGCGCCGGCAGATGCAGGAACGCCGTCAGTTGTCCCCCGCCCTCGATCGGAAAGGTCAAGGTTTTCAGTTCGTAAGACAAGTGACCGGCGGCTTCTTCATAAGCCCGATTAGCCAGCGTCTGGGCCTGTTCCGCCAGTCCGTCGCCCTTGAGGTGGGGATAGGCGGCGATGCTGTACAGGTTAGCGGCATTCAGCCAGCATTGACCGGCCAGTTCGCCCTGCGAATGCTGGCCGGCCTGCTGCTGCCAGCGCATACCCTGAGCGACCCATTCGTATATCCAGTTACCGCCCCGGTAGCCAATCACCGTATCCAGCCGCTGATCGTCGCTGCGCTCGGCCTGACTGGCGGCTATCCGCGACAAGACCTCTTCAATCTCCCACGGATGCACGCCGCGCCAGATCCACAGTAACCGGTTGAGCATCCGATACCAGTTACCGGTGTTTTCCCCATCCAGCGCCGACTGCATCGCAGCCGCACCGGCCGCATTGCGGGAACGCTGGATCAACGTAGACGTTTCCCGGTGTTTTACCGACGGTTTAAACAGCGTTTCGGACAGGTTGGCCTTCACCACAGCAGCCTCCGTGGACGAATCAAAGCGAGAAAGATAATGGCATGAGGGAAAAGTGTACCGAACTGAAGCGGCGAAAAACAAATACGACGCGCAATCCCGTTCACAGAAACGAGCACGCCCGGCATAACCGGGCGTGTCAGAAGCAATATGGCGGGATTAACGGCCAACCAGAGGCGGTACGAACACCACGCCCATGTCCCACGGCTGTTCAATCCAGGTATCCTGCGGGATATCCACTTCGTAGTCGTCTACCAGCGGTTTCCCGGCCGGTTTGGCGAAGATAGTAATAAAGTGGGCTTTCGGATACATGTCGCGGATAGCTTTGGCGGTGCCGCCGGTATCCACCAGATCATCTATCACGATGTAGCCTTCGCCATCGCCTTCAGCCCGTTTCAGCACTTTCAGCTCGCGCTGGTTGTCATGGTCGTAGCTGGAGATGCACACGGTGTCCACATTGCGGATACCCAGCTCGCGGGCCAGCAAGGCCCCTGGCACCAGACCACCACGGCTCACGGCGATAATGCCTTTCCACTGTTCGGCCGGCAGCAAACGCTGAGCCAGTTTACGGGCGTGGATTTGCAACATATCCCAGGTGACGATGTACTTTTCACTCATAAAACATATCCCAGCCAACGGTGAAGTCGGCTTAATCAGAGTCGGAAGGGGAAAATAAGGTTGCGCGAGATTATAGATAGCTGATCGGACAAAAACCAGTATTTATACAATATGTGCCCCATAGGCTATGCAATGTGCGCCGTAGGCTATTCAAATGGTAACGTTACGTAATCAATAAAGCCAACATAATGTAAAAAAGTTATTAGACTCGATGTTACCAATACGTTACAAACAAGTTGAATGACCCACAGCCAGGAGAACACTTATGACTATTTTCGACAGCTTCCTCCTTGCACAACTGGACGTGTTCATCCCCGTATCCATCCTCGCGCTGATGATACTGTTTTGTTTCGAGCTGAGCGTCAGCTTGCGCCTGCTACTGCGACGACAGCCCACCATGATTCCCGTCGAGATTCGCCGGGACGACCAGCCCGCCAGCACGCGCCGTCGCAACGACTACGATTAAAGGCCGAATCACGGGAAGAGAGTGCCTGCTCTTCCCCGCTTTCTTTCCCCTGTCACCTTTATATTCGTTCACCGTTTATGCTCCCTTGCTATTCATAATCCTTATGCCGCGGACATTCTCCCCGATCGCGGGAAAGTGGTATTCTGTCTTAACGTGCCTGCGTTTTCAGGCGATCAATAACGGTTTTTCGGCATCGCACGCCGTTCGTCGCGTGGATGCTTAACTGGAGAGGTTAAATAGTGTCTGCCTTGTCTCAACTCTCCCCACAGCCGCTGTGGGACATTTTTGCCAAAATCTGTTCTATTCCGCACCCGTCCTATCATGAAGAAGCGCTGGCCGCTTACATTCTGTCCTGGGCGCAGGAGCGCGGCCTTCATATGGAGCGCGATCAGGTGGGCAATATTCTGCTGCGCAAACCGGCGACGCCCGGTATGGAAAACCGCAAACCGGTGGTGATTCAGGCGCATCTGGACATGGTGCCGCAAAAAAACAACGACACGGTACACGACTTCACCACCGACCCAATCCAACCCTATATCGATGGCGAGTGGCTCAAAGCCCGCGGCACCACGCTGGGCGCGGACAACGGCATCGGCATGGCCTCGGCGCTGGCGGTGCTGTCTGACGACAGCGTGGAGCACGGGCCGCTGGAAGTGTTGCTGACCATGACGGAAGAAGCCGGCATGGACGGCGCGTTCGGCCTGCAACCCAACTGGCTACAGGGCGACATCCTGATCAATACCGATTCCGAAGAGGAAGGCGAAATTTACATGGGCTGCGCCGGCGGTATTGATTTTCTGACTCGTCTGCCGTTGCAACGCGAGGCTGTCCCGGCCGGTTATCAGACGCTGAAACTGGTCATCAAAGGGCTGAAAGGCGGCCACTCCGGCTGCGACATCCACCTGGGGCTGGGCAACGTCAACAAACTGCTGGCCCGTTTTCTGGCCCAGCACGCGGCAGAACTGGACCTGCGCGTCATCGACCTGCACGGCGGTACGCTGCGCAACGCCATTCCGCGCGAAGGCGCCGTCACCCTGGCGGTATCAGCCGATAAAGCCGAGGCCCTGAAGGCGACGGCGCAAGCCTATCTGGCCGTGCTGAAGCACGAACTCGCCGCGGTGGAAAAAAATATTACCCTGCTGCTGGAAGCGACGGACAGCACGGCAGCGGCGCTGACCGCCGCCAGCCGCGACCGCTTCATCGCCCTGCTGAACAGCACGCCGAACGGTGTGATCCGCATGAGCGACGACGTGAAAGGCGTGGTGGAAACCTCGCTGAACGTGGGCGTGGTCGGCATGACCGATACGCAGGCGGAAATTCACTGCCTGATTCGTTCGCTGGTCGACAGCGGCAAAGACTACGTGGTGAGCATGCTCACCTCGCTGGGTCAACTGGCGGGCGCCGACACCCAGGCCAAAGGCGGTTACCCCGGCTGGCAGCCGGATGCCAAGTCGCCGGTGATGCATCTGGTGCGTGAAACCTACCAGAAGCTGTTCGACAAAACCCCCAACATCATGGTGATCCACGCCGGGCTGGAGTGTGGTTTGTTCAAGAAACCGTATCCGGACATGGATATGGTTTCCATTGGGCCGACCATCACCGGTCCGCACTCACCGGATGAACAGGTTCATATCGCCAGCGTCGGCCAGTACTGGAAGCTGCTGACCGCGCTGCTGAAAGCCATTCCGGAACGCGCGTAACTCACGCCGGTGATGCCCGCGCCGTCGGGCATCACCAGATACCGCCCTTTTCGCCGTAACACGTCAATTCCACGGCAACATCACGACGACGACGTCAATCCCACTGCAACACCAGTTGCCGTTCAAGTTGCGGGTCAATCAGCGAGACATGCAACCCCACCAGCCGCACCCCTCGCGCTTCGCGTCTCTGCTCCCAACTCTCCCGCGCCAGCTTCAGCAAATCCGGTTTATTCAGCACCGGCCAGACATGCTCCTGCGTCGTCTGGCGAAAATCGTCGAATTTCAGTTTTACGCCCTGCCGGGCAATATGCAGATCCGGGCGAACGCGCCGCAGGCGCAGCTCCAGCTCATCGTACAATCGTTCAATCAACGCTTCGCAGGCGGTCCAGTCGTGAATATCCTGCGCCAGCGTTTTCTCAACGCCGACCGATTTACGCAGGCGATCCGGCGATACCTGGCGCTCATCAATACCGTGGCAGCGTTCCCACAGCACCCGGCCGAACTTGCCGAATTCCCGCAACAGTTCGGCCAGCGCATAGCGGCGAACGTCGGCGCAGGTGTTCAGCCCGCACTCCGCCAGCCGTTTGGCGGTCACCTTGCCGACGCCGGGGATTTTTTCCAGCGGCAGCGCCAGCAGGAATGCCTCCATTTGCGCCGGTGAAATCACATACTGCCCGTTGGGTTTGTTCTGTTCGGAGGCGACCTTCGCGAGAAACTTGATTGGCGCGACGCCGGCCGACGCGGTCAGGTGCAGTTCATTGGCAATCGTCTGGCGAATTTCCTGCGCCATCAAGGTGGCGGAACCGCCGCAGTGCGGGCTGTCGGTCACATCGAGATAAGCCTCATCCAGCGACAGCGGCTCAATCAGCGAGGTGTAGCGGGAAAAGATCTCCCGAATCTGGTAGGAGGCGGCCTTGTACACCTCCATACGGCCGGGCAACAGCGTCAGATGGGGGCAGAGCCGCAACGCGGTGGCGGTAGCCATGGCGCTGTGTACGCCATAACGGCGGGCCGGATAGTTGGCGGTGCAGATCACGCCACGCCGATCGGCGCTGCCGCCAATCGCCAGCGGAATATCACGCAGGCGCGGATTATCCCGCATCTCTATTGCGGCGTAAAAGCAATCCATATCGACATGAATGATCTTGCGCATCGCCCCTCCAAATCACTGTATAAATATACAGATTCATTTTACAACAGGCAACACCTTCGCTTACGCGGCGCTACCGCATCAAATGGGCGGCGGACGCTATTGGCCGGAATAGTCCGATTTTTTATTCTTTTTTCCTTCCTGAATAAAACAGATACGGTGATAATGTGGTTGCGCGACTTGACATCAGACTATCCCTCGCTATGGGGCATAGCCTAATGGCAGGACAAAGCCTGACAGATAAGGGAATGCGGGGCGTCACCGCCACACACCGTATCAAATAAAATAACCGCTCCAGCAATCAGGATTCACAATGCACAAAGTCGCGCTTTCGCTTGCGATGTTATTTGTTTTGCCTTCCGTCGCCATCAGCAATAGCTACGCCAATCAGGTGTCGCCGGCGACGACAGAAATGAAACAGCAGGTGGCAGGATCACCGGTTTATATTCAGATCTTCAAGGAAGAACGGATCCTGGAGCTTTACGCCAGAACCGGCAACGAGTACAAGCTGGTGCAAAGTTACCCGATCTGTAAATATTCCGGCGGCCTTGGCCCCAAAATGACCGAAGGCGATTTTAAAAGTCCGGAAGGGTTTTATCAGGTTGATTTGAAACAACTGAAACCCGACAGCCATTATTACCGCGCCATCAATGTGGGCTTCCCGAACGAATACGATCGCGCGCACGGCTATTCCGGCCGTTACCTGATGATCCACGGCGAGTGCGTGTCTATCGGCTGCTATGCCATGACCAACCAATATATCGCAGAGATTTACACTTACGTGGAGAAAGCGCTGCGCAACGGGCAGCAGAAAGTGGAATTAGCGATCTACCCGTTCCGCATGAACGAGCAGAACATGAAGCGCCACAGCCGCTCCACTTATTACAAATTCTGGAGTCAGCTGCAGCCCGGTTATGCCTACTTCAATAGAACCCACCAGCCGCCGGCGGTGTCGGTGCTCAACGGGCAGTACGTAGTTAATCAGCCCGCGCCCGTCGGCCAGCCTGAATCAAATTACACGCTCGCCAAAACAAAATAAGACGAATTCTCCTGGCATAATTGGGTGCCAGGTTTCGTTGCCGGTCAACGGCTGAGTCGCCAGCACTGTGACCACATCGTTGGGTGTGGTCTGCTGCTGAAAGTCGATTTCCACATCATCATCCAACAAAGTCGCCTTGCCAAACGGCGCCCGCCGGGTAATCCAGTGCAGTTTGGTCGAGCTGAATCCCATCACGAACTGCCCATCCGACAGCAGCATGTTGAACACGCCCTTTTTGCGCAGTTGATCCGCCAGCGTGGCGATATAACGAAACACCGCCGGCCAGTTGGACGGCGTGCGCGGATAACGCTGCGACAGTTGATACAGCAGCCAGCAAAAAGCGTATTCGCTGTCGGTTTCCCCGACCGGACGAAAATGGCCGGTTTTCAGACGGCGATACCCTTTGAGCTGACCGTTATGGGCAAAGGTCCAGTTTCGGCCCCATAGTTCGCGGGTAAACGGGTGGGTGTTTTCCAGCGCCACTGCGCCGCGATTGGCCTGACGGATATGAGAAACCACCGCGCAGGACTTGATGGGATAGTTCTGCACCAGTTCGGCAATCGGCGAGTTGAAGCTGGGCAGCGGATCCTTGAAGGTACGGCAGCCGTTGCCTTCGTAGAAGGTAATTCCCCAACCATCGCGGTGCGGCCCGGTTCGGCCGCCCCGCTGCATCAGGCCGGTAAAACTGAAACAGATATCCGTTGGGACGTTGGCGCTCATCCCAAGCAGTTCACACATGTCCGGTTCCTTTAATTAACGGCGTTTGATTCCTTTAGCTGCTGTGTGCGATGACCGGCGATCAGTTGCCGGCCATTTCTTTTTCAATCAATTGAATCAGAATGTGGATCGCCTTGATGTGTACTTCCTGAATGCGGTCGGCGTAACCGAAGTGCGGCACGCGAATTTCCACATCCGCGGTGCCCGCCATCTTGCCTCCGTCCTTGCCGGTCAGCGTAATCACTTTCATTCGCTTGGCGCGCGCAGCGCTGATCGCCTTGATAATATTGCCGGAATTGCCGGAGGTGGAAATGCCGAGCAGCACATCCCCTTCACGCCCCAGCGATTCCACATAGCGGGAGAACACGAAGTCATAGCCGAAATCGTTGCTGACGCAGGACAGGTGACTCGGGTCGGAAATGGCGATAGCCGGGTAGCCGGGGCGGTTTTCGCGATAACGGCCGGTCAGTTCTTCCGCGAAATGCATGGCATCACAGTGAGAGCCGCCGTTGCCGCAGGAGATCACCTTTCCGCCCGCCTTGAAGGCATCCGCCAGTAAAACGGCCGCATCCTGAATCGCCTGAATATTGGCATCATCACTTAAAAATGCATTCAGCGTGGACGCCGCTTCTTTCAGCTCATTACGGATTAAGTCCTGGTACATGGAATCCTCTCATTCAATGACATCATGATATTTAGGCTGTGTCCCTTGATGATGCACGGCCGCTGCAAGCGGCGTTGTCAGGCAGCGCCAGCGATACCAACGACGCCAGCGGGACCAACCATGAAGGGACATAACCTGTGCTGCCGTGCAGTGTAGCGGATCGCCCAAACCACGAGAAGCAGACAATTGCCAAACGGCGGCATCGCGCGTCAGCACTCTCGTTCGAGTGTGACTTTGTGAGTCAAGTTGTAATTATGTTGTGAAGAAATTGATAAAAACATTTCACTGAACTAAAACCACATTATACCAACAGGTCAGACCACGAAGCGTGAACTGATTATACGGACTGGAGAATAAAACCATGGTTGCAGTCAGTGTCCTGATCGTCTTGATGCTTATCGGCGCCCTGTTCTACCACCGGCTATCACTGTGGCAGAGCAGCGCGTTGCTTGTACTTTGGGTCGTCGCGATGGCGGCGCTGAATCTGTGGTCGGCCTGGCTGCTGATTCCATTGGGCTTGTTGTTAGTGCCGCTGCTGGCGACGCCACTACGACAACGATTGATCTCCGCACCGGCGCTGACGGTGTTCCGTCGCGTGATGCCGCCGATGTCCAAAACGGAAAAAGAAGCCATTGACGCCGGCACCACCTGGTGGGAAGGCGAACTGTTTCGCGGCACGCCCGACTGGCATACCCTGCACACCTACCCCCGCCCGGCGTTGACGCCGGAAGAACAGGCGTTTCTGGACGGGCCGGTAGAAGAGGCCTGCCGTCTGGCGAATGACTTTGAAATCACCCACGAGCGTGCCGACCTGCCGCCGGTGCTGTGGGAGTTACTGAAACAGCATCGCTTCTTCGCTCTGATCATCAAAAAAGAGTACGGCGGGTTGGAATTCTCCGCTTACGCTCAGGCAATGGTGCTGCAAAAGCTGGCCGGCGTATCCAGCATTCTGGCGATCACCGTCGGCGTACCCAACTCACTCGGCCCCGGTGAACTGCTGCAACACTACGGCACCGACGCACAGAAGGATCATTACCTGCCGCGGCTGGCGCGCGGCGACGAAATCCCTTGTTTCGCGCTGACCAGCCCGGAAGCCGGCTCCGACGCCAGCGCCATCCCTGATTTGGGGGTGGTGTGCTACGGCCAGTGGCAAGGCCAGCAGATGCTGGGGATGCGGCTGACCTGGAACAAACGCTACATTACGCTGGCGCCCGTCGCCACCGTGTTGGGTCTGGCGTTCCGTTTATACGACCCGGACCATCTGCTGGGCGACCGGGATGACATCGGCATCACCTGCGCGCTGATCCCCACCCGTACCGAAGGCGTAAAAATCGGCCGCCGTCACTTCCCGATTAATATCCCGTTCCAGAACGGCCCGACGCAGGGCGAAAACATTTTTGTTCCGCTGGACTACATCATCGGCGGGCCGCAGATGGCAGGCCAGGGCTGGCGTATGCTGATGGAATGCCTGTCGGTCGGACGCGGCATCACCCTGCCGTCCAATGCCACCGGCGGCCTGAAAAGCGTGGCGCTGGCGACCGGTGCTTACGCCCGCATCCGCCGCCAGTTCAAACTGCCGATCGGCAAAATGGAAGGCATTGAAGAGCCGCTGGCCCGGATGGCCGGCAACGCCTACGTGATGGACGCCGCCGCCACGCTAATCACCAGCGGCATCATGCAGGGCGCGCGGCCGTCGGTGCTGTCCGCCATCGTCAAATATCACTGCACCCACCGCGGCCAGCGCGGCATCATCGATGCTATGGACATCACCGGCGGCAAAGGCATCTGCCTCGGCCCGTCCAACTTTGTCGCCCGTCACTATCAGGGCGCGCCGATCGCCATCACCGTTGAGGGCGCCAATATTCTGACCCGCAGCATGATTATCTTCGGGCAAGGCGCCATTCGCTGCCATCCGTACGTGCTGAACGAGATGGGCGCGGCGCAGGACAACGATCTGAAAGCCTTTGACCGGGCGCTGTTCGGCCATCTGGGGCATATCGGCGGCAACGCCATGCGCAGCCTGTGGCTGGGGCTGACCAACGGGCGCACCAGCCGTGCGCCGGTCAGCGATGCCACCCGCCGCTACTACCAGCGTCTGAACCGATTGAGCGCCAATCTGGCGCTGCTGGCGGATGTGTCGATGGGCGTGCTGGGCGGCAGCCTGAAGCGCCGCGAGCGCCTTTCCGCCCGGCTGGGAGACGTGCTGAGTCAGTTGTATCTGGCGTCCGCCACGCTGAAACGCTACGACGAAGAGGGTCGCCAGCAGGCCGATCTGCCGCTGGTGCATTGGGGTGTGCAGGATTGTCTGCATCAGGCGGAACAGGCGATGACCGAGCTACTGCGTAACTTCCCCAACAGACTGGTAGCCCGGCTGCTGCGGGCGGTCATTTTCCCATTGGGCCACACCAGTCCGGCGCCCGCCGACCAGTTGGACCATCAACTGGCGCGGCTGCTGCAAGCGCCGTCGGCGACCCGCAGCCGGCTGGGACGCGGTTTGTACCTGAAAGCAACGGCTCATCATCCGGCCGCGCAGTTGGAGCAGTCGTTGCTGGATATTCTGGCTGCCGAGCCGATCCATCAGCGGCTGTCGCAGTCGGCCGGTTACCCGTTGCCCTTTATGCAACTGGATAAACTGGCGGAACACGGGCTGGCGGAAGGGGTGATTACGCCGGAAGAAGCCGGCGTACTGATGCAGGCGGAAGCCAGTCGGCTGCGTTCCATCAACGTTGACGACTTCGCGCCGGATGCCCTAAGCGCACGCAAGGCAGTAGCAGAGCAACGACTACCTGCCGATACGGCGGCCTGAAACAGCTATGGCGCCTTTTCCGTCTGAAAAGGCGCCATTTTTTGCTATTGGCTATCAGACTTAGGCACCGCTTTGGCGCACCCGCGCCAGCAAGGCTTCGGGGCCGTCGATATGCACTGCGGCCAAAATCAGCGTCTTGCCAAGGTGAATGGCATGACGCTGGCAGGATTGACGGGCGGCGTCATCGGCGATGGTATCGAGATCAGCCACATGCGCCAGCCCGATGGTGCGGCGAATCAGTTCACTGCCGCAGTAGCCCACCGCATCCTGCCACACCTGCCGCAGGAACTGCTCAACGTAGCCTTCCACCGCCAGCGCCGGGTCGCGGCTCTTCTCATTGCTTAGTGCCGCAAAGCGGTTCGCGAAGGTACGCCACAGCGTCACGATATCCTCCAGGCGCCGTTCGCGTGCGGCGGATGCCTCGCGCGGCGGCAGCAACCCCGGCAGCCCGCAGTAGTTCAGCAGCAGGTTGCCCAGCGCGGTACCGATATCAAACCCGATCGGGCCGTAAAAACCGAATTCGGCGTCGATCACCTTCAGGCGGTTTTCCGCTACGAAAATCGATCCGCTGTGGATATCGCCATGCAACAACGCTTCCGCTTTGCTCAGAAAGGCATGTTTGAGCGCGGCGACGGCGCATTTCAGTGGCGGGTTATCGCGTAACGCCAGCACATCCGGCAGCAGCGCCGGGTCGAACTGGTTGCGTTCATGATCGATGTACGGATCGGTAAAGAACAGATCTTCGGTGATCTGGCACAGTTCCGGGTTGGTAAAGCGGCTCACCGCCGCCTTTTTGTCGTGGGGCGACTGGTAGAAATCCGAGTGGTGGAACAGCGCTTGCGCCAGATATTCCCCCAGCTGCGCCGCCGCCTGCGGGTAGTCACGCCCTTTCACCAGTTCGCGCCGCCAGATTTCATGGTCAGACAAATCTTCCTGTACCATCACCGCCAGTATCGGGTCATGATGCAGCACCGTTACCGTATGCCGCGGGCAATACTGCGCGTGCGCCAGCAGCGTTTCCGCTTCAATACGGGCACGATCCAGCGTCAGCGGCCAGGACTCGCCGACACACCGGACGTACGGCAATGCCTGCTTGACGATCACCCGGCTGACGCCCTGCGTATCGCGGATCTTGAACACCAGATTCAGGTTACCGTCGCCGATTTCATCGGCAGCCACCAACGACGACGAGTCAGCAATCCCGCCATACTGACGGGCGTACTGCACGGCATCGTCCGCGTTAAAAGTACGGTAAAGCGACATGACCCACCTCGTTTATCTACGTATGTGTTTGACGTATGTGTTTGTCTGTTATCAACGTCATGCTTTTATACCCAAAATAATTCGAGTTGCAGGACAACACGCTCGCGTGTTGAACAAGGCCACGCGTTGGCCCTTTAGGGCATGGCTCGTTAGAGCCTTGTAACGCGGCAACCGAGTGACAAATTCGTCGGGAACGAATTTGACCAGCCAGCGGCTGGCCTCCGGTGAGAGACAGGATGTCTCTCATTTCATCCCCAGGAGCTTACTCAAGTAAGTGACTGGGGTGAGAAAGGGCAGCCAACACACCTGCAACTTGAAGTATGAAGGGTATAGACATAAAAGCGTTTGGACGTCTATACTTCTGTATCGCATATTGGCAGAATAAGAATCCTGATGCAATAACGCAACACGGATTTAACCACCCATGCAGACCGTTAACACCACCAGCCTTAACGTCGTTGATAACCAGCTTTGGATCCTTGACCAGCAGGCGCTGCCGCAGGAAAAAATCTGGTGTCCCTGCCCGGATGTCGATGCGTTGGTCGACCATATCCGCACCCTGCGGGTACGCGGCGCGCCGCTGATTGGGCTGTCCACCAGCCTGTTGCTGGCGCTGTTGGCGGAGCAAGGTCAATCCCGACCGCAGCTGGCGCAGGCGCTGGAGACGCTGCGTGCCGCCCGCCCGACTGCCGTCAACCTGATGAACAATCTGGATCGCATGAAGCAGGCGCTGGCGGCCGATGATTTCGTCAACGCCATGACGCAGGAAGCGCTGCGGTTGATTGAGGAAGATAAAGCGCTGTGCGAGCGTATCGCCGATAACGGCGCCGCGCTGGTGAAACCGGGCAGCCGCCTGTTAACCCACTGTAACACCGGCGGGCTGGCGACGGCGGGTGTCGGCACCGCCATTGGCGTCATGCTGCGCGCTCATCAGCAGGGCAACGTGGAAAAAGTCTGGGTGGATGAAACCCGTCCGCTGTTGCAAGGCGGTCGCCTGACCGCCTGGGAGCTGGGCGAGCTGGGTATCCCTTACCACCTGATCTGCGATTCAATGGCCGCCTCGCTGATGGCGCAGGGTCTGGTCGACGCCATCTGGGTCGGCGCGGATCGCATCGCCGCCACCGGCGACGTCGCCAACAAGATTGGCACCTACAGCCTGGCGGTGCTGGCGCACTACCACGGCATTCCGTTCTATGTCGCCGCGCCGCACACTACCCACGATCCACACTGCCCGAACGGCAGCGCCATTCCGATCGAGCAACGCGCCGCCAGCGAAGTCACCGGTGTGGCCGGCAGTTTTGGTCAGTGTCAGTGGGCGCCGCACAACGCGCCGGTGTACAACCCGGCGTTCGACGTCACGCCAGCGACGCTTATCAGCGGCTGGGTGCTGGATGGCGGCGTGATTACCCCGGAACAGGTACGCAACGGTATTTTTCAGCATCCGCTGGCGGGCTAAACGCAGGATAATAAAGGCTGGGAACAAAAAGAGAAAAGCCGTGTCTGGCGTCTGCCGACACGGCTTAACACAGGATTACGCCAGTTTCGGGTAAGCGTCGGCGATGGCATCGCCGGTGAAATGGGCTACCCAGCCATCCGGGTTGTCGAACAGGCGAATGGCGGTGAAATGCGGCTCGGACCCCATGTCGAACCAGTGCGGCACGCCGGCGGGTACCGACAGCAGATCGTTCTTTTCGCACAGAATCTGGAAAATCCGGCCGTCCACGTGCAGGCAGAACAACCCCGCCCCTTCCACAAAGAAACGCACTTCGTCTTCGCCGTGGGTGTGCTCCGACAGAAACTTGGTGCGCAATGCGTCTTTCTGCGGATTGTCGGCCCGCATGCTGACAACATCCCAACTCTGGTAGCCTTTTTCCGCCACCAGTTTGTCAATCTCATGCTGATACGCGGCCAGTACTTCTTCGGAGGAAGGGCTGGCGCTTAGGTCACGATCCGCCTGCCAGCGTTCAAAGCGCACATTGATAGCGCTCAGTTGCTGGGCGATCGCGTCCGCATCGCGGCTTTGCCAGACCGGCTGACCGGCATCCGTATCGCTGAAAATGGTTAAGGCACTCATGGCGGTTCTCCTGTTAGTTGGCCTGATAGGCGTTCAGGTCGATCTGATCAAAACGGTTTACCTGACGATGGTGGCTGTCGGTATCCGCGTCGTCGCGAATCAGCTGGCAGGTATGCCAGCCCGCCAATTCGGCGGCATCCAGCTCCTGACGAATATCCGACAGGAACAGCAACTCGCAGGCGGGCAGCCCGATGGCGCGGGCGATATTGTGGTACGACGCCGTCTCGCGCTTGGCGCCGACGCGGGTATCAAAATAGTCGCTGAACAGCGGCCGCAAGTCGCCGGCATCGCTGTGACCAAACAGCAGATGCTGCGCCTCCACCGACCCGGATGAGTAGACATACAGCGCGATGCCCTGCTGGCGCCAGGCGCGCAGCTGCGGCGCCACGTCATCATAAACATGACCGCGAAAATCACCGTTACGGTAGCCACTGCGCCAGATGATGCCCTGCAACAGCTTCAGCGCCGGCGATTTACGGTCTTCATCCATGAACTGATTGAACGCCGCCAGCAACTGGGCGGGCGTGGCGTCCGGCTGCCCCAGTTCCTGACGCGCTAGCGTCAGCGCCGCGGCGATCTCCTGGTCGCGCTCCGCCTGCGCCACCGCGTCGGCCAGACGCGCGCGGGCGTACGGGAATAATACATTGTGCACAAAGCGAATATCACTGGTGGTGCCTTCAATATCGGTGACAATTGCGTTAATCATTTCGCCTCCAGCACGCGTCGTTGCAGTTCGCACTGGAACAGGAATTCCAGCCCTTCCAGATGACGGCGGGCCTCGTTAACGTCATTGCCCCAGCAGTACAGACCGTGCCCACGCACCAGAAAGCCGTAGCGCAGCGCCGTCGTCTCATGACGGGCCGCCACCCGCTCAGCCAGCGCCGAAATATCCTGATCGTTGTCGAAAATCGGGATCGCCACCCGCTCCAAATGGGTGCGCTGGCCGCTCAGCGACTTCTGCATTTCATAGCCTTCAAGCACCAGCGCGTCGCTTTTCTCCACCCGCGACAGTACCGTGGCGTTGACCGAATGGGTATGCAGCACCGCCCCCACCGCCGGCAACAAGCGATATAGCAGCGTATGCAGCCCGGTTTCCGCCGACGGCGTGCGGCCGCTCGGCACGTGATTGGTGGCGATATCGACCAACAGGAAGTCTTCCGCACTCAGGCTGCCTTTGTCTTTGCCGGATTCGGTAATCAGGCACTGCCGTTCATCAAGGTGAACAGACATGTTGCCGCCCGTCGCCGGGCACCAGCCTTTCTCGCCAATCCAGTGGCAGGCCGCCATCAGCGCGGCCAGTTGTGGAGTCTCACTCATAAATCATCCTGTACAGGTGAAGGCGTCACGCGGTTATCAACGCTATCTGTTGTCAAACCTACCGTTATCAAACCGACTAATGAGCCTGCTTATTATATTTGATTATGGCTTAGTAGATTACGGAATTTAGCCGTTTAAACGTCCAAGCGTCTTGATTGCCAAATACTAGCATCCTGTATATAGTGGCAGCAATAACAGGCTTGCAGGAGTCCTTTTCAGCCATGAGCGCCGCATTGATCCCCGACAGCAAACTCCCTTCCCTCGGCACCACCATTTTTACCCAGATGAGCGCACTGGCACAGCAGCACCAGGCGATCAACCTGTCGCAAGGCTTCCCGGATTTTGACGGCCCCGACTACCTGAAACAGCGTCTGGCTCATCACGTCAGTCAGGGTGCCAATCAATACGCGCCGATGACCGGCGTGGCGCCGCTGCGTCAGGCGATTGCGGAAAAGACCGCGGCGCTGTATGGCTGGCAACCGGACGCCGATAGCGAAGTCACGGTTACCGCCGGCGCCACCGAGGCGCTATTCGCTGCCATCAGCGCACTGGTGCGGCCGGGCGATGAAGTGATCTGCCTTGATCCCAGCTACGACAGTTACGCGCCGGCGGTGCAACTGGCCGGCGGCGTGCTGAAGCGAATCGCCCTGCAACCGCCGGCGTTTCGCGTTGATTGGGCGGCGTTCGGCGACTTACTGAACGATCGTACCCGGCTGGTGATCGTCAACACGCCGCATAATCCGTCCGCCACCGTCTGGCAGCAGGAGGATTTCCGCCAGCTGTGGCAGGCCATCGCCAGCCGCCCTATTTATGTGCTGAGCGACGAAGTGTACGAGCACATCTGCTTTGCCGCCGACGGCCACGCCAGCGTGCTGGCGCACCCGGAACTGCGCCAGCGTGCCATTGCCGTGTCCTCCTTCGGTAAAACCTATCACATGACCGGCTGGAAGGTGGGCTATTGCGTCGCACCGGCGCCGCTCAGCGCCGAGCTGCGCAAGGTTCATCAGTACCTGACGTTTGCCGTCAACACGCCGGCCCAACTGGCGATTGCCGACATGTTGCAACACCAGTCGCAGCACTGGCGTGAACTGCCGGACTTTTATCGCGCCAAACGCGACCGCTTCGTTAACGCGCTGGCAGCCAGCCGGCTGGAGATTCTGCCCTGCGAAGGTACCTACTTTCTGCTGGCGGACTATCGCGCCATTTCCGCACAGGATGACGCCAGTTTCTGCCGCTGGCTGACCGAACACGTCGGCGTAGCGGCGATCCCACTGTCTGTTTTCTGCGCAGCCCCCTTCCCTCATACGCTGATTCGGTTATGCTTTGCCAAACAGGAATCAACCCTGGATGCTGCCGCGGAGCGTTTATGTCAACTTTAAAGGTCACCCTGTTACAACAGCCGTTGGTATGGATGGACGGCCCTGCCAACCTCAGTCATTTCGACAACCTGCTGGGCGAGATGACCGGCCGCGACCTGATCGTGCTGCCGGAAATGTTCACCACCGGTTTCGCGATGGAAGCGGCCAAAAGCAGTCTGGAACAGCATGTGGTGGAAGCCTGGCTGAAACAGTGGGCGCAGCGCAACAATGCGCTGGTGGGCGGCAGTGTGGCGGTGCAAACCGGCAAGGGCGCGGTCAACCGTTTTCTGCTGGCCGACCCGCAGGGACGGGTATACCAATACGACAAGCGACACCTGTTCCGCATGGCGGGCGAGCATGAGTATTACCAGTCCGGCCAGACGCGGGAAATCGTGGAATGGCGCGGCTGGCGTATTCTGCCGCTGATCTGCTACGACCTGCGCTTCCCGGTGTGGTCCCGCAATCGTCAGGATTATGATCTGGCGCTGTACGTCGCCAACTGGCCGGCGCCGCGCGCGCTGCACTGGAAAACCCTGCTGGCGGCGCGGGCGATTGAAAATCAGGCCTATGTGGCTGGCTGCAACCGCGTCGGCACCGACGGCAACGGCCACAGCTATCAGGGCGACAGCCTGATTATCGACGAACAGGGCGCGATTCTGGCCTCGGCCCCCGAGCACCAACCCGCCCGTCTTGACGCCGAACTGTCGCTGGAAGCGCTGCAAAGCTACCGTGAAGCTTTTCCCGCCTGGCGCGACGCCGATAAGTTCGGTTTGTAATATTAAGAGTCAAGAGCGCTCAGGCGCTCTTAATTACCGATATCCCCACACCGTCAGCAGCAGCGCCTGCAGCGCCAGCGCCACATCGTCTTCCAGTACCGACTCATCGGGATGGTGGCTGATGCCGCCTTTGCAGCGCATGAACAGCATCCCCACCGGCCAACGTTCGGCGATGGCGATGGCGTCATGGCCGGCGCCACTCGGCAGCGACAGGTTGTCGCCCTGCACCTGCGTCACCGCAGCGGACAGCCGCTGTTGCAGTTCATCGTCGCAACGGGTGGCGGCGATGCGGTAATACTCGTCGGCGCTGAACGCGCAGCCGCGCTGCATGGCGATGTCCTGCGCCAGCGTCAGCAGCCGTTGCAGCAGCGCATCCAGCGGTTTATCTTCCGGGCCGCGAATGTCCAGCGTCAACCGCACTTCGCCGGGAATCACATTGGCCGCGCCGGGCAGGCACTGCAAGGTGCCGAAAGTCGCCACCAAATAAGGATCGCTGTCACGCGTTATCTGCTCGGCCTGCGTCATCCACGTCGCCGCCGCCGCCAGCGCGTCCTGCCGCTGCGACATCGGCACCGTGCCGGCATGACCGGCATGACCGGTAAAGGTACAGTTCAGCCGCCGCGCGCCGTTGATGGCGGTCACCACACCCAGCGCCAGCCCGGCCTGCTCCAGACACGGCCCTTGCTCGATATGCAACTCCAGATAGGCCAGAATATCCGCCGCCGGCCGGGCCGCCTGGGCGATAGCATCCGGATTCAGCCCGGCCTGCGTCAGCGCCTGCGCCACGGTCACGCCGTTGGCGTCCGGGCGCGACAGCCAGCCGTCGGGCCAGGTGCCGGTCAATCCGCGGCTACCGAGCAGCGTGACGTCAAAGCGGGTACCTTCTTCGTCGCCAAAACCGATCACCTCCAGCGCCACCGGCAAGCGTATCCCGTGTTGATTCAGGAACGACACGGTTTCAATCGCCGCCAGCACCCCCAGCATACCGTCGTAACGGCCGGCGTTGCGGACGGTGTCAAGGTGCGACCCCAGCAGCAGCGCCGGCGCGCCCGGCGTGTTACCTTCATAGCGGCCGCAAATATTGCCGACGCTGTCCTGCCACACGCGCATCCCCGCATCCCGCATCCACTCGCCCGCCTGCTGGTTGGCATGAAGATGCTGCGGCGACAGATAAACGCGGGTGAGCTGGCCGGCGGTTTCGCTGATGGCCGCCAGCCGATCGCAGCGTGCCATCACCCGGCGAGCCGCCGCCTGCACGTCGAGATCCGTCATCATGTTTTCCATCAGCGCCTCGCTCATGCCGGCGCCCGTGCGGCATCGTACACATCCCATGCCGCCTGCAACGCCGCGCCCTGCGCGGAGCGAAAACCGAGACGGTTCAACACCGCTTCCAGCGCGGTCAGCGTTTGCATCACGCAGTCTTTGCGGGCGTTGTAACCCATGGTGCCGACGCGCCAGATCTTGCCCTGCAACGGCCCAAACGAGGTGCCGATCTCAATGGCGAAATCCTCCAGCAGCAGCTTGCGCACCTGCTCGCCGTGGATCCCCTGCGGGATCACCACGCCCAGCACGTTGCTCATCTTATTGGCGATATCGCCGTAAGGCTGTAACCCCATACCTTCGATGCCGGCCAGCAGCGCGCGGCCGTGTAACTGATGGCGAGCGATGCACGCGTCCAGCCCTTCTTCCAGAATCACGCGGGCGCACTCGCGGGCGGCGAACAACATGCTGGTGGCTTCGGTATGGTGGTTCAACCGCTCCGGTCCCCAGTAATCCATGATCATGCCGAGGTCGAAGTAGTTGGAGTAAATCATTTCATCGTCGCCGTCCTGATGGTCGGTGGTGCGGATCCCCTGCTCCACGCATTTACGCTGGCGAATCACCGCTTCCATACGCGAGCTGAGGGTCACCGGTGAGCTGCCGGACGGCCCGCCCAGACATTTCTGCAACCCGGCGGACACCGCATCCAGCCCCCAGGCGTCGGTTTCCAGCGGGTTGCCGCCGAACGAAGCGGTGGCGTCGGTGTAAAACAGTACGTCATGACGACGGCAGATAGCGCCCAGCTCCGCCAGCGGCTGCAGCATGGTCGTCGACGTGTCGCCCTGCACGGTCAGCAACAGGCGCGGTTTCACCCGCTTGATGGCGTCTTCTATCTGATCCGGCGTAAATACCTCGCCCCACGGCACCTCGATGGTGTGCACATCGGCACGGCAGCGGCGGGCAATCTCGCACAGCAGGTGGCCGAAGCGGCCGAACACCGGCACCAGCACCCGATCGCCGGGGCGGATCGCCGACACCAGAATCGCCTCGATGCCGGCGCGGGACGTGCCGTCCACCAGCATCGTCCAGCGGTTATCGGTGCGGAACAATTGACGATACAGCGCCATCACCTGATTCATGTACCCGGTCATTGCCGGGTCATACTGCCCGACCAGTTGGCTGGCCATCGCGCGCAGTACGCGCGGGTCGGCGTTGATCGGGCCAGGCCCCATGAGCAGACGATGGGGCGGATTGATCTGCGCAAACAGGTCGTTATGCATGTGATGAACTCCTGATATCCTTAAATAACATTAAAATCGTAATGGCTTGTACGGCTCGCGGCGCTACAGCCGCACCGAGGCGATAAACTGTTTCAGCTCGGCGGTCTGCGGGTTGGCGAACAGTTCATCGCCCTTACCTTGCTCCCACACCTTGCCCTGATGCATGAACACCACCCGGTCGCCCACTTCGCGGGCGAAATTCATTTCGTGGGTGACCAGAATCAACGTCATGCCCTCAGCCGCCAGTTGTTCCAGCACCTTCAGCACTTCGCCGACCAGTTCTGGGTCCAGCGCGGAGGTGATCTCATCGCACAGCAACACCTTCGGGTTCATCGCCAGCGCGCGGGCGATCGCCACCCGCTGCTGCTGGCCGCCGGACAGGCTCGACGGGTAGTAATCGATACGCTCGCCCAGCCCGACTTTTTCCAGCATTTTCACGCCCAGCTCGCGGCATTCGGCGGCGTTTTTACCCAGCACCAGCTTGGGCGCCAGCATCACGTTTTCCAGCGCGGTCATGTGCGGGAACAGGTTGAAATTCTGAAAAATCATGCCGATAGAGCGGCTGATTTCCCGCGCCTGCGAGTCGCGGTCGGTTACGGTTATACCACCGAGCTTGATGCTGCCGTCCTGATAACCTTCCAGCCCGTTAATGCAGCGCAGCAGAGTGCTTTTACCGGAGCCGCTGCGGCCGATGATGGAGATCACTTCGCCCGCATCAACATCCAGATCCACCCCTTTCAGCACGTGGTTCTGGCCGTAATATTTATGGACCTGATTAATGGTGATGAGCGGCATTGAATTTCTTCTCCAGATAACGGCTGTAGTACGACAGCGGGTAACACAGCAGGAAATAGCCCAGCGCTACCAGCCCAAACACCTTGAACGGCTGGAAGGTAACGTTATTGAGCATGGTGCCGGCCTTGGTCAGTTCGACGAAACCGATGATCGACGCCAGCGCGGTGCCCTTGATCACCTGCACCGAAAAGCCGACCGTCGGCGCGATGGCGATACGCATCGCCTGCGGCGCGATCACCCGGGTCAGCGTCTGCGTGAAGCTCAGCCCCAGGCAGCGGCAGGCTTCCCACTGCCCTTTCGGCAACGCCTGCACGCTGCCGTGCCAGATATCCAGCAGAAACGCGCTGGTAAACAGCGTCAACGCCAGCGCGGCGGCGGTCCACGGGCTGACGTCGATGCCGAACAGCCCCAGCCCGAAAAACGCCAGAAACAGCTGCATCAGCAGCGGCGTGCCCTGAAACACATCGGCGTACAGCCGGGTCAGACGCAGCGGCCACCGCCGTTTGGTCAGGCGCAGCAGCAACAGCGGCAACGTGACCAGCCCGCCGCCGAAAAACGCCGCCAGCGACAGCAGTACCGTCCAGCGCCCGGCCAGCAGCAGGTTGCGCACAATATCCCAGTCAGTAAACGTCATCATCAGCGCGGCGTCCCCAGAAAGCGTCGCCCGGCCAGCAACAGCAACTGACGCATCAACATCGACAGCGCCAGATAGCAGAGCGTGGTCACCAGATACACCTCAAAGCTGAGGAAGGTCCGGGACTGAATTAAATTGGCGGCGAAAGTCAGCTCTTCGAACGACACCTGCGATACCACGGACGAACCGAGCATCACGATGATGCACTGACTGACCAGCGCCGGATAAATCCGTTGCAGCGCGGGCGGCAAAATCACCCGCGTGAACGTCTGGGCGCGCGACAGCCCCAGCACCCGCGCGGCTTCCCACTGGCCTTTCGGCGTCACCTGAATACCGGCGCGGATAATTTCCGTGCTGTAAGCCCCCAGGTTGACCAGCATCGCCAGCAGGGCGGCCTGCCCGGCGGTGAGCTTAAGCCCCAGCCCCGGCAGACCGAACACGATGAAAAACAGTTGCACCACAAATGGCGTATTGCGGATCGCCTCGACGTACAGGCCCCACAGGCGGCTGACGACGGTCGGTTTACCGCTACGCAATGCCGCGCCGCAAATGCCGATGGCGATCCCGCCGATCGTCGCCATCGTCGTCAGTTGCACGGTGACCCACAGGCCGGCCAGTAACTCCGGCCAGTAAGGCCACAGCGCCGCGAAATGAAGCTGATAAGTCATGGCGTATCCTTACGCGCCCAGATTGGCCGGCAGCGGCGCTTTCAACCATTTCTCGGACAGGCCGTTGAGCGTGTTGTCCTTAACGGCTTTTTCAATCAATTCGTCGATTTTCGCCTTCAGCGCCGGCTCGTCCTTCTTCAGGCCGATGTAGCAAGGCGAGTCTTTCAGCATGAATTTCGCCACCGGCGCTTTGGCCGGGTTCTTCTCGGCAATCGCCGCAATCACCAGATTACCGGTGGCGATATACTGCACCTGCCCGGACAGATAGGCCGACAGCGTGGTGTTGTTGTCTTCATAGCGCTTGATGTCGGCGGTTTTAGGCGCAGTCTCGGTCAGCACCATGTCTTCCACCGCGCCGCGCGTCACGCCGACGGTTTTGCCCTGCAACGCCTCCGGCGCGCCGACATCGGTGTCTTTCGGACCAAACACACCAAGGAAGAACGGCGCGTAGGCGCGGCTGAAATCGATCACTTTTTCACGTTCGGCGTTTTTACCCAGGCTGGAAATCACCAAATCCACCTTATCGGTCTGCAAATACGGCACGCGGTTGGCACTGGTCACCGGCACCAGCTGCAACTTTAGTTTCATCTCGCTGGCCAGATAGCGCGCCATGTCGATGTCGTACCCCTGCGGCTGCAAATCGGTGCCGACCGAGCCGAACGGCGGGAAGTCCTGCGGCACAGCGACACGCAACACGCCGCGTTTCTGGATATCCTGCAACTGGTCCGCCATTACCTGTCCGGCCTGAACCATCAACAGTGCTGCACCAACTACCGCCAAAAAACGTTTTCCGATCTTCATTGCTGTGCCCCCAGTTAAGTTAGTTTGAAACCAAAGATTCTTCAATAAGAATATTGAAACCTTCGTTGCAAATAAAAAAGCAAAATGCGTGCCAGATATCCGGCTAGCGTTTCGCTACCGCAGACCGGGGAGGAATTGCGCTGAACCAGGTAAGTACGGGGATTTATTCAGTG
Organism: Dickeya dadantii NCPPB 898; assembly: GCF_000406145.1. Lineage (NCBI taxonomy): Bacteria > Pseudomonadati > Pseudomonadota > Gammaproteobacteria > Enterobacterales > Pectobacteriaceae > Dickeya > Dickeya dadantii. The sequence continues at coordinate 3,712,791 of NZ_CM001976.1, forward strand.
GAAGAAAGCGCCCGAATCTCAGTCCGCAGCGCACAATAACAGGTCATAACAAGAGGAATTTATTGCACCAAAAAAGAACATCCGCACCAGTAAGGCGCGCGATTAACGCTGCTCCAGTTCATCCAGTTGCAGGTAAAGATCGGCAATATCGTGAATGCGCTGACGGCCGTCCGCCAGCATCTGATGCAGCAACGCATTGCTGATCAGGTTAACCAGACTCATGGCGCTGGCGTAGCTGTCAAAAGCCGACACGCTGTCCAGCGGCGCGGTCAGCGACCAGGTCGCCAACGGCGGCAGCGTATGCGCCTGCGGTTCGCACAGCAGCAGCACCGGAATCTGCCGGGTGCGCAAGTGCTGCAACAGCGGCAGGATCAGCCGCGGACGGCGACGGAACGCCACCACCACCACCACATCCTGCTCATCCAGATCCGCCAGTTCCTCCGCCAGCGTCTGGCCGGGTTGCGCCAGCAGCGGCACCGCTGGGCGGATTTGCAGCAGTTGCTGGCGCAGATGCAACGCTACCGGATAGCTGTTGCGCAGCCCGAGCACACAGACGCGCCGCGCCTGCTGCAACGCCGCGATCAGCGCGCCGAACTGCTGTGGATCGATCTGGTTGACCCACTGCGTCAGGTTAGCCATTTCCTGCTTGTAATGGCGCGACAGCAGGGTGTTGCCCTGCACCGCGTCGCGGTTATCCGTCAGCGGCATGCCGCTCTGGCGCAGGGTGCGCAGCTCATCGCGCATCTCCCGGTAGCTGGGGTAACCCAGGCGGCGGAACAGGCGGCTGACCGTGGCTTTGGACACGCCGCTCAGCCGCGCCAGCTCGGCGCTGTTATAGCTAATGAGGTCGTCTAAATGGTCAAAGATAAATTCCGCCACCCGCTGTTCCTGCGGCGACAGTTCGCTGTACTGGCTGCGTAACCGTTCATCAATCTGCTTCATGCCTGTCCTTGTCACTTTTTGCGCTCTGTAACTTTTGTTTCACCCTTTCGGCGTTATGCTGAACATAGCATATAACCGTCGGCCGACGACAAGCAGAAAAAAAGATGGAACAGCTTTTGCTTAGCATCGACCACCCTACCGTCTAACAAGAGCCTTATTACTCATGATGCAAAGCAATATCGCCCCATCGGGCATGGCGGTCACGCCGCATCATCTTGCCAGTGCCAGCGCGCAGCGTATTTTGCGCGCCGGAGGCAATGCCATCGAAGCGATGGTCGCCGCCGCGGCCGCCATTGCGGTGGTCTACCCACACATGAACAGCCTGGGCGGCGATGGCTTCTGGCTGATTGTGCCGCCGCAGGGCGACCCGATCGCCATCGACGCCAGCGGCGCGGCCGGTTCGCTGGCGACCCGCGCCTTATATGCGGGGGAAAACCGCATTCCGCACCGCGGCCCGACCGCGGCGCTCACCGTAGCCGGCACCGTGGGCGGCTGGCAGGAAGCGCTGACCTACGCCGCCGAGCTGGACATCAACCGCCCGCTGCCGCTCGCCACCCTGCTGGAAGACGCCATCGGTTACGCCCGCCACGGCATTCCGGTCACCCAGTCGCAGGAAGACGCGCTGATTAACCGCGGCCACGAACTGAGCGATTTCGCCGAATTCTGCCGCGTATTCATGCCGCAGGGCGAGATCCCGCGTACCGGCAGCCGTTTTACCCAACCGGACCTCGCCGACACGCTGCAACAACTGGCGCAGGACGGGCTGGACAGCTTTTACCGCGGCGCGCTGGCGGCGCGCATGACGGCACAAATGGCGGAACTGGGCATGCCGGTCACCGCCGACGATCTGGCGAATTACCGCGCCCGCCGTACCGTGCCGCTGGTGCTGAAACACAGCAAAGGCGAGGTGTTTAATCTGGCGCCGCCGACGCAGGGACTGGTGTCGCTGGCGATTCTGGGCATCACCGACCGTCTGGGGATGGAAGACCTCAGCGACAGCCAGACCATACACCGCGTGGTGGAAGCCACCAAGCTGGCTTTCAGGCTGCGCGACAAATACATCACCGACCCGAAACGGATCACCCAGGATATCCAGGCGCTGTTATCCACCGGCCATCTGGATATGTTGAGCAAGCATGTTGACACCCGCACCGCCGCGCCCTGGGGGCAAGGCAAGGGGCCGGGCGACACCGTCTGGCTGGGCGTGTGCGATCGCCACGGCCTGTCGGTGTCGTTTATCCAGAGCCTCTATCACGAATTCGGCAGCGGCATGGTGCTGCCGGGCACCGGCGTGCTGTGGCAGAACCGCGGCGCCTCCTTCAGTCTGGACCCGGCCCACTTGCTAGCGCTGGAGCCGGGCAAGCAGCCGTTTCACACCCTCAACCCGGCGGCGGCGCGACTGTCTGACGGACGAACCATGGTGTACGGCTCAATGGGCGGCGACGGTCAGCCGCAGACGCAGGCGGCGCTGTTCATCCGCCATGTGATACAGGGCGTGCCGCTGCAACAGGCGATTACCGCGCCGCGCTGGCTGCTGGGCCGCACCTGGGGCCAGTCTTCCGACACGCTGAAACTGGAAGATCGCTTTACGCCGGCCACCGTCGAAGCGCTGCATACGCTGGGTCACGATGTGGAACTGCTCGGCGGATTCAGTGAAACCGTCGGCCACGCCGGCGCTATCGTCCGCCATGCCAACGGCATGCTGGAAGGCGCCAGCGACCCGCGCAGCAACGGCAGCGCCGCCGGGTTTTAATCTCACTATCTTGCTAATCTCACACCCCGATAAGGTCTTCACTTATGGAACATAGGGATATCGATCAGGACGCGCTGGCCGCGTACCTGCAACAGATGGAAATTCTGTTGCAACTGGATCTGGATGATGCCCGTCGCCAGGAACTGCATGTACAATTCACACGCATCGCCGCGATGGCGCAGCCGCTGATGGCGTTCCCGCTGGACGAACGTCAGGAAGTGGCGGGGGTATACCGGCCATGAACCCCGCTCAGCTGTCCATCCGTGCGTTGCAGGCCGAGCTGGCGGCCGGCCACCTTTCCGCCGCCGATATCGCCCGCGACACGCTGGCGCGCATCGAAAACGACAATCCGGCGATCAACGCGTATACCGGCGTCACGGCGCAGCGTATGCAGGCGGAAGCCGCCGACATCGACCGCAAGCGTCGTCAGGGAGAAACGCTGCCCGCGCTGGCGGCGGTGCCCTACGCGGTGAAAAACCTGTTTGACGTCGCCGGCGAAACCACGCTGGCCGGCGCCAGACTGTTCAGCCAGCGCGCGCCGGCCGCTCAGGACGCATTTGCGGTGCGCCAGTTGCGGTCCAGCGGCGCGCTGCTGTCCGGGTTGCTGAACATGGATGCTTACGCCTACGGTTTTACCACCGAAAACAGCCACTACGGCGCCACCCGCAACCCGCACGATCTGACGCGCATCGCCGGCGGCTCCTCCGGCGGCTCGGCTGCGGCGGTGGCGGCCGGGCTGGTGAATTTCTCGCTCGGCAGCGACACCAACGGTTCGATCCGCGTCCCCGCTTCGCTGTGCGGCATCTTTGGGTTGAAACCCACCTTCGGACGCCTGTCGCGCCACGGCACCCAGCCGTTTGTCGGCAGTCTCGATCACATCGGCCCGCTGGCGCGCAGCGCCGACGATCTGGCGCGGGTGTATGACGCGCTGCTGGGGCTCGATCCGGCGGATCGGTTCCAGGCGGATCAACCGTTGCGATCAACCGTCGCCTCGCTGGCGAACGAGGCGCCGCTGCGCAGCCGGGTGCTGGGCGGCTACTTCGCGCAGTGGTGCGATGAACAGGCCGCCGCCGCCGTGCAACAGGTGGCCACCGCCCTGCAAGCCGATGACGACGCGGTGCTGGACAACGCCGCGCTGGCGCGCACGGCGGCGTTTATTGTTTCCGCCAGCGAAGGCGGCAACCAGTATCTGCCCGCGCTGCGCGCCACGCCGGGTCTGTTTGAACCGCTCTCCCGCGAACGGCTGCTGGCCGGGGCGATGATCCCGGCCGCCTGGTACGTGCAGGCGCAGCGTTTCCGCGATCATTTCCGCCGCGACGTGCTGGTGCTGTTCGCCGATACCGATCTGTTGATCGCCCCGGCCACGCCGTGCCCGGCGACATCGATCGGTCAGGACACCATGCGTATCAACCACACCGATTTACCGATCCGCGCCAGCATGGGTATGCTGACCCAGCCGATTTCGTTCGTCGGCCTGCCGGTAGTGACGGTGCCGTTGGCGACCGCCAGCGGCCTGCCGATTGGCGTGCAACTGATTGCCGCGCCGTGGCGGGAAGACGTCGCGCTGCGCGCCGCCTGGCGCCTGGAACAGCTCGGCATCGCCCGGGTTTTGCCGCCCGCATCCCTTAATTCACAAGGAGCTTCTGTATGACACCCGAGATCAATCTGCCTGACGTGCTGGCCGAGGTCACCACCGCCTTTTACCGCTACGAAAAGGCGCTGACCGGCAACGACATCGAGGTATTGGACGCGCTGTTCTGGCATGACGAACGCACGGTGCGCTACGGCGCCTCGGAAAACTTGTACGGCATTGAACAGATCCGCGCTTTTCGCGCCGCCCGCCCGTCGGCCGGGCTGGATCGTCAGTTGCAAAACACGGTGATCACCACCTACGGCCGCGATACGGCGGTCGCCAGCACCGAATTTCGTCGTGAAGGCAGCGAGAAAATCGGTCGTCAGATGCAAACCTGGCTGCGTACCGAACAAGGCTGGCGGATCGTGGCGGCTCATGTGAGCCTGATGGTGTAACGAACGGAACCGCGGATAGCCGGTATGTGTTTTACCGGCTATCCGGATGCGCTAACGGGAGGCTGTCGCGGCGGCGAGCATCCCGGCAAGTAATAACACCCGCAGGTATCGTGAAACACAAAGAAGCCGGACAATGAAATCTATCGGTGACATTGTCCGGCAGGGAGATTGTCTGGCGAAAACAGACGGTAGATAAAACGATATTGGCTGAAAGCGGTAAACGCGCCATCGCTACTATCTACTATTAGTAGCGTCTCTATCGTCTCTATCGTCTCTATACGTATCTATCGCCTCAGGCCGGATATGGATGCGTCCGATACCAGTGTTCGGCGATATCCTGACGGCGACAAACCCACACCCGCTCGTGCTGCTGGATGTAATCAAGGAAACGCTGCAACGCCCGGAAACGCCCCGGCCGCCCCAGCAGGCGACAGTGCATGCCGATAGACATCATTTTCGGCGCCTCATCCCCTTCGGCGTACAGCACGTCAAAGCTGTCCTTCAGATAGCTGAAAAACTGTTCGCCGCTGTTGAACCCCTGCGGTGAGGCAAAGCGCATGTCGTTAGCATCCAGCGTATAGGGAACGATCAGGTGCGGCCGCACCCCGCCGTCCACTTGCCGCACCGGCAGCCAGAAGGGCAGATCGTCGCCGTAGTAGTCGCTGTCGTACAGGAAACCGCCCTGCTCCAGCACCAGTTGCCGGGTGTGGGGGCTGTCGCGCCCGGTGTACCAACCCAGCGGCGGCTGGCCGAACAATTCCGTGTGCGCCGCAATCGCCTGTTGCAAATGCGCGCGCTCGGTGTCGATATCCATATTCTGGTAGTGAATCCAGCGCCAGCCGTGGCTGACCACGTCATAGTCCGCCGCTCTGATGGCTTCGACCACCGCCGGGTTGCGCGCCAGCGCCATCGCCACGCCGAACACCGTCAGCGGCAAGCCGCGGCGCTGAAATTCCTGATGAATACGCCAGAAACCGGCGCGGGAACCGTATTCATAGAGCGAATCCATCGACATGTGCCGCGCCGGGTAGCTGGCGGCGCCGATAATATCGGACAGAAACTGCTCGGAACCGGCGTCGCCGTGCAGCACATGGTTTTCTGCCCCTTCTTCGTAATTGAGCACAAACTGCACCGCGATACGCGCCTGTCCGGGCCAGCGGGCGTGCGGCGGCTTACCGGCATAGCCTATCAGGTCGCGCGGGTAGTCAGGGTCTGAACCCCATTGCTGAGAGAGTGTCATGATTTCTTTCCTGAATTGATATGACCGCCACGGTACGGCGTTACACGCCGCCGATTAACGCAACGTTCCGAATGCGCCGGTCAACGGTTTGTCCAACGGATAGTCAAGATCGCCGTGTTTGCTGGTAGTCAGCCCCAACCCAACCAGCGACTCCACCATTTTCACCGCCGCGCCCACGCCGTCGATAACCGGAATTCCCAGCTCCTGCGTCAACGCCTGCGCCAAATCGGCCATACCGCCGCAGCCAAGCACAATGGCGCCGGATCCATCCTGCCGCTTCGCCTGTATACACATTTCCCGCACCTTGTGCTGCGCCAGCCCCTGACCGTCTTCCAGCGCCAACACCGGCAGGTCGATAGCGTGCAGCGCGGCGCAGTGATGTTCAAAGCCGTAACGCTGCAACAGGTGACGGGCGATGATCAGCGTGCGCGGTAGCGTGGTGACGATGGAAAAGCGTGTCGCCACCAGCGTCGCCAGGTGCATCGCCGCTTCGGCAATGCCCACCACCGGCGCACACGCCAGCTCTCGCGCCGCCAGCAGACCGGGGTCGCCAAAGCAGGCGATGACATGGCCGCTGACGCCCTGCTCGCGGCCCAGCCGAACCTGCTCCAGTACCCCGATAGCCGCTACCGCTTCGTCAAAATGCCCTTCGATCGACGGCACACCCTGCGACGGGCATACCGCCAGAATGTCGGTGCCGGACGCCGCCGCTCGCCGCGCCGCCTCACCGATGGTTTCGGTCATCGCCAGGCTAGTGTTGGGGTTGATCACCTGAATCACGCATCGGCTCATTCGGCTTGCTCCTCGTTACTCCGACCGAGCGGCTTCAGATGGCTGAACAACCGCGAAAAATCCGGCGTGGCCGCGCCGTCGCCGTCAAAACGCAGGCTGGCGACGATGTCGTCGAAATGCTGCTGCATGGCGGTGGTTAACGCCGCCAGATCCCGGTTGCGCAGCAGCGTCAGCAAATCGTGGTGGTCGTGGCAGCGGCAGCCCTGTTGCCAGGGCGCGCCGTAGGCGGCGATCGCCAGCGACGATCTCAGCGTCAGTTGCGACACCATGCCGGTCAGCACGCTGTTGCCGGAAATCGCCTGCAACTGTATATGGAATGCGGCCGACAGGCGGATCGCTTCCGGTCCGTTGCGATCCTGATGCGCTTTCTCTTCCGCCGCCATCAGCGTCTCCAGCGCCGCCAGGTGCGGCGGCTGACAGTGCGCGATCACCACGGGCAGGTTGGCGCACTCCATCAGGCTGCGGGTCTGAAAAATCTCGCGTGCTTCTTCTACCGTCGGCGTCGCTACCTGTGCACCACGTTTGGGCAACAGCGTGACCATTTGCACCGTCGCCAAACGCTGTAGCACCTTGCGGATCCCGGTACGGCTGACGCCGAACACCTCCGCCAGCGCTTCCTCCGGCAGGCGGGCGCCGGGCAGCAATTGATGCTCGACGATCGCGTTTAGCAACGCTTGATAGATAACTTCATCTTTTTGCTCGAAAAATGTCTCTTTTCCAACACCGTACATATCGCTCATCGGTTTCTTCCGTCATCACGTCCATCGCCAAATCGTACACACAAAATAAATTTATTGTATACAAAATTCACCGATCTGGCCCAAATCCTGCAACACCCTCTTGCCTGATTTTTTTACCTTTATTTATTCGTCATCAAAAAGGAGCAGATTCCATGCCAGAAAACATGACGCCAGCCGGAACCACCCCGGCGCATTACAGCCCGAGACTGTGCAATGAAGATTTGGCCCCGACGCGTGTGCAAAGCTGGTCCTGGTACAACATCTTTTCATTCTGGATGTCGGATGTACACAGCATGGGCGGTTACGTGGTGGCGGCCAGCTTCTTTACGCTGGGCCTGGCTAGCTGGCAGGTGCTGTTGTGCCTGCTGGCGGGTATCTGCATCGTGCAACTGTGCGCCAATCTGGTGGCCAAACCCAGCCAGCTCAGCGGCGTACCCTATGCGGTGATGTGCCGTCAGTCCTTCGGCGTGTTCGGCGCCAACATTCCGGCGGTGATCCGCGGGTTGATCGCGTTCGCCTGGTACGGTATCCAGACCTATCTGGCCGCCAGCGCGCTGATGCTGGTGCTGTTGAAATTCGTGCCGTCGCTCACCCCGCTGACCACCAGCCACTGGCTCGGCCTGTCGACGCTGGGCTGGCTGTGCTTCGGCGTGATGTGGCTGTTGCAGGCGATGGTGTTCTGGCACGGCATGAGCGCCATTAAGCGCTTTATTGATATCGCCGGCCCGGCGGTCTACGTGGTGATGCTGGCGCTGGCCGGGTGGATTGTATACAAAACCGGACTGGAGAATATCTCCTTCACGCTGGGCAGCAAATCCCTCAGCAGCGGCGAGCAGGTTTGGCAGATGATCACCGCCACGGCGCTGGTGGTGTCCTACTTCTCCGGCCCGTTGCTCAACTTCGGCGACTTCTCCCGCTACGCTAAAAGCATGCAGGAAATCCGCCGCGGCAACCGCTGGGGCTTGCCGTTCAACTTCCTGCTGTTCTCCATCGTCACGGTGGTGATCGTCTCTGGTACTCAGTCGCTGTTCGGCCAGATGATCACCGACCCGATCGAAACCGTCAGCCGCGTCGGCAACAGCGTGGCGGTGGCGCTGGGCCTGCTGACCATGATCGTCGCCACCATCGGCATCAACATTGTCGCCAACTTCGTTTCTCCGGCGTTCGATTTCTCCAACTGCGCGCCGCAGCGCATCAGTTTCCGCACCGGCGGGATGATCGCCGCGGTCGGTTCGGTGCTGCTCACCCCGTGGAACCTGTTCAACTCACCGGAATTGATCCACTACACGCTCGACGTGCTGGGCGCGTTCATCGGCCCGCTGTTCGGCATCCTGCTGGCGGATTTCTACCTGATCAAAGGCGGCAAGGTGGATGTGGACGCGCTGTTCAACGATACCCCCAGCGGACGCTACTGGTACCGCAACGGCATCAACCCGAACGCGGTGCTGGCGCTGCTGCCGTCGGTGGCTATCGGGCTGGTAATAAGCTTCGTGCCGGACTGGCATGAAGTCGCCAATTTCAGTTGGTTTATCGGCGTGGCGCTGGGCGCCGGCAGCTACCGTTATCTGGCTCGTCGGGAAAAAGCCGTCACGCCGGCCGCGACCGGGCTGTCGGGTCTGGTGCTGGGTAAAGAATAAACCGCTCCCGGATCGCGGCGTCGCGATCCGTTTTTTTCGATCCGTTTTTTTGCCCCCTCGTTTTGGTTTTCACTCCATCAGGGCGCCCCGCTTTCGATCGCGCACCGGGTCCGGCTGTGCCGACACGGTGCATTTTCCTTTACCGGCCGGAGCACCTTCCATAAAAAATAAAGCAGAAACAGTAGATTGAAAAACTGGCACAGGGTTTGAATGTTGCATTCCATCTTGTATACCAACTGGAATGCATTTATGACATCACAGACTGCTTATACCGGCTTCACGCTGCCTCAGTGGCAGCGCCACTACCAGCAGCACCCGGACCGGGTGACTGAAACCCTGCTGACCGTCTGGAGATCGCTGCGCGCTGACGACCCGGCGTGGATTTATCTGCCCGACGAAGCCCAACTGAGCGAGCAGATCGCCCACCTGCTCAGCCAGCCTGACGCCCAATGCCTGCCGCTTTTCGGCATTCCGTTCGCGGTCAAAGACAACATTGATGTCGCCGGCTGGCCCACCAGCGCCGCCTGTCCGGCGTTTACTTACACCGCGGCGCAAGACGCCACCGTGGTCGCGCGCCTGAAGGCCGCCGGCGCCATCGTGCTCGGCAAAACCAACCTTGACCAATTCGCCACCGGGTTGGTGGGCACCCGCTCACCGTTTGGCGCGGTTGCCAACAGCTTTAATCCGGAATATGTCAGCGGCGGCTCCAGTTCCGGCTCAGCCTCAGCCGTGGCGCGCGGGCTGGTGCCGTTCGCGCTGGGCACCGATACCGCCGGCTCCGGCCGCGTTCCGGCCGGCTTCAATAACATCGTCGGACTGAAACCCACCAAGGGCTGGCTGTCGACGCAGGGGGTGGTGCCGGCCTGTCGCCTGAACGACTGCGTGTCGGTGTTCGCCTTGACGGTGCAGGACGCCTGGTTCGTCGCCACGCTGGCGGGCGGCTATGACGAACGCGACGCCTATTCGCGCCATCATCCCCGCACCACGCCAGCGACGATGTCGGCCTGGCTACGTCTGGCGGTGCCGCATCCACTGGAATTCTTTGGCGATCGACAGGCGGAGCAGGCGTTTCAGCAGGCGCTGTCGCATTTGCAGTCAATCGGCGCGACGCTGGAACCGCTGGATTTCAGCCCGTTCGCACAGCTGGCGCGTCAATTATATGAAGGGCCGTGGGTAGCGGAACGCACCGTGGCAGTCGGCCAGTTGCTGTATGAGCAGCCGGAGGCGATGGACCCGACCGTACGCGGCATCATCGCCAAAGGCGCCGATTACAGCGCTTGCGAGGTGTTTGAAGCGGAATACCTGCGCGCGGAGCTGGCCCGGCAAATTGCCGCCCGGTTAAGCGGATTTGACGCGCTGGTGGTACCCACCGCGCCCACCATTCATACGCTGGAAGAGATGAAGCAGCAGCCGGTGGCCTACAACTCACAGTTCGGCTTCTACACCAACTTCACCAATCTGGCGGATTTGTGCGGGCTGGCACTGCCGGTGTCATTTCGCGACGATGGCCTGCCCGCCGGCATCACGCTGATTGCGCCAGCCTGGCATGACGCCGCGCTGGCGGCGTTCGGCCAACGTTGGCAGTCAGCCACGGCGCTGCCGCTGGGCGCTACCGGCAAGACCCTGCCGCCGGTTCCGCTCCAGGAAACGGCCTCTCCCCATCATGTGCGACTCGCCGTAGTAGGCGCTCACTTAAGTGGAATGCCGCTCAATTTTCAGTTGCTGACCCGCCACGCCGTCAAAGTGGAAGACACCACCACATCAGCCGACTATCGCCTGTACGCGCTGGCGAATACCCAACCGCCTAAGCCCGGACTGGTCAAAACGGGTCAGGGACAGCCGATTACCGTGGAGCTGTGGGATATTCCGCTGGCGCGCTTCGGCGAGTTGGTGGCGGAAGTCCCGGCGCCGCTCGGCATCGGCACGCTGACGCTGGCGGATGGCCGTCAGGTCAAAGGCTTCATCTGTGAACCGGCGGCGCTTAACGCCGCGCGGGACATTACCGAATTCGGCGGCTGGCGCGCCTTTGTAACCCAACACTCTCCAGCCTGACAACGGGAGGAAACCAGATGCAATTCGCTGCGCCCGACGACCGGAAAGCACGTCACAAAAACAAACCACCGGTACTGGCGGAACAGGTTTACCAACGGCTCAAGCAGGATATTTTCGATTTTCGGTTGCTGCCGGGAGATCGCTTCACCGAAAACGAACTGGCGGAACGCCTGTCGGTCAGCCGCACGCCGATCCGCCAGGCGCTGTTCCGGCTGGAAACCGAAGGGTTTGTGAGCGTGTACTACCGCAGCGGCTGGCAGGTTAAACCGTTCGATTTCGCTTACTTTGAAGAACTGTACGACCTGCGCATCGTACTGGAGCGGGAAGCGGTGCAGCGGCTGTGCCTGCTGCCGTCTGATTCCTGCGCCGCACTGCTCCAGCCGTTGTATCAATACTGGATAGACGAACCACGGCAGGATGACGGCCAGCAGGTTTCCCGGCAGGATGAAGCCTTTCATCTGGCGCTGGTCGCGGCCGCCGGCAACCGGGAAATGGCGCGCGTGCATCGAGACGTCACCGAAAAAATCCGCATTATCCGCCGGCTGGATTTCACCCGTCAGGATCGCATTCAGGCCACCTATCAGGAGCATGCCGTTATCCTGCAAGCCATCCTCGCTCAGGATAGTGAGCAAGCCTGCCGGTTGCTTGCCGAACATATCGCCGGCAGCAAAGCCGAGGTTCGCAACATTACCCTGCATCTGTTGCAGCAAGCCAGAAATCAGGCCGCGATTTGATACCCGCACTGCCGGTCCGATTCCGGCAGTATCGCCTGGCTTCTGCGGCTTATCGTCTGCCTCAATATCCCGTCACACGCTATCTTCATATCCGTCACACGTTGGGCCATGGTGACGCTGGCGGCTCTCGCTTAACGTTATCCACTAAACCCACTAACTCCGCTGACTGATTGCCGTTAATTAATTGCCGCAGATAGATGCCTGCGACCGGAAATGCCTTGATTGAATCGTCCCGCAGACTGAATTATTCAGCACACAAGCACTCAGAATCATCCGATTATTTGATCGGAATATCGCGGCGCTGCATACCACATTATCCCGCCCCAAATCACCGACGGAATCCAACTATTTCCCTGTTTAGCCGTCATTTCATCGCCGTGAACCACACCATAAAACAAACCTATTTCCGATTATCACGCTCGTTCAATTCATATGAATTTTTCATTAAATCTCACCATTACCAAATCCCGCATTAATCGCATAAAAAACATTGTTTTTACTGTGAAAATTCATTCTCACAAACCAATAAAACCCCAAAAAAACAAAACATTCCAACCGAATGAAAATAAATAAAAAATAAATAATTTTACGCATGGAAAAATCCTCTTTCACTTTTCACAAAAAAAAGAATCCACTCAGAAAAACACCGACAAACAATTCCAAAAATGCGCATTAATTGCCATCACAGGGTTGTCAGACCGTCGGTTTATGGTAGGGTATAAAAAGTTTTATTCACCATGAGGCAGCGAGAAAAAACAATTAAACCACACAGGAAAACCTTAATTACATGGCAATTAAACTTGAAGTAACGCATCTGTATAAAATATTCGGTGAGCACCCCGAACGCGCATTCAGGCTATTGGAACAGGGACTGAGCAAGGATCAGATTTTTGAGAAAACCGGTCTGACGGTGGGGGTAAAAGACGCCAGTCTGGCCATTGAAGAAGGCGAGATTTTTGTGATCATGGGGTTGTCCGGTTCCGGCAAATCCACCCTGGTACGCCTTCTCAATCGCCTGATAGAACCTACCCGTGGTCAGGTGCTGATCGACGGCGAAGATATCTCTCGCCTGCCGGACGGCGCGCTGCGTGCGGTTCGTCGTAAGCAGATCAGCATGGTGTTTCAGTCTTTCGCGCTGATGCCTCACCTGAATATTCTCGACAACACCGCATTCGGCATGGATCTGGCCGGGGTGCCTCGCGCGGAACGCGAACAGAAAGCGCTGAACGCGCTGCAGCAGGTCGGCCTGGAAACCTACGCCCACGCCTACCCAGACGAGCTATCAGGCGGGATGCGCCAGCGTGTCGGCCTGGCCCGCGCGCTGGCCAACGACCCCGACATCCTGCTGATGGACGAAGCGTTTTCAGCGCTCGACCCGCTGATCCGCACCGAGATGCAGGATGAGTTGGTCAAGCTGCAGGCGCGTCAGCAACGCACCATTGTGTTCATATCGCACGACCTGGATGAAGCGATGCGCATCGGCGATCGCATTGCCATCATGCACAGCGGCGAAGTGATTCAGGTCGGCACGCCGGATGAGATTCTCAATAACCCGGCTAACGATTATGTACGTACCTTCTTCCGCGGTGTGGATATCAGCCACGTGTTCACCGCCAAAGACATCGCCCGCCGACGCCCGGTGGCGGTGATCCGCAAAACGCCGGGCGTCGGCCCGCGATCCGCGCTCAGGATCCTGCAAGAGGAGGATCGCGAGTACGGGTATGTGCTGGAGCGGGGGCGCAAGTTCATCGGCGTAGTCTCCATCGATTCCCTCAAACAGGCGCTGCGCGGGCAGCAGCCGCTGGAGCAGGCATTACTGCCCGCCCCGGCGCCGGTCCCCGCGAGCATGCCGCTCAACGAGCTGATATCCCAGGTGGCGCAAGCTCCCTGCGCGGTACCTGTTGTGGACGAAAACCATGAATATCTCGGCATTATCTCCAAAGGGATGCTGCTGCAGGCGCTGGATAAGGAGAGTACGCTGAATGACTGATACCACACAAAACCCCTGGGAAGAGGATCAAGCGCCGGATCAGGCCGCGGCCGCTAACCACAGCCATGCCGCCACATCGGGCGAACATGCCGTCGCCGCAGGCTCATCCGGCACCCCGGCGCAGACTGACCCCTGGGCGGCGTCATCATCAGCGCCGGCCGGCAACACGCCGGCATCGGGCAACGCCGCCGACGCCTGGAGCAATGCGCCGCCGCCCGCCGCCAGCGACGTACACCAGAGCGCAGCCGACTGGCTGAACAGCACGCCGACGCCGACACAAGAGCATTTCAACCTGATGGATCCGTTCCGCCATACGCTGGTGCCTCTCGACCGTTGGGTGACCGAAGGCATCGACTGGCTGGTGCTGCACTTTCGCCCGCTGTTTCAGGGCATTCGCGTACCGGTCGATATGATTCTTACCAGTTTTCAGCAACTGCTGACCGGCCTGCCCGCGCCGGTCGCCATTCTGGTGTTCTCGCTGCTGGCCTGGCAGGTGTCCAGCTTCGGCATGGGCGTAGCGACGCTGCTGTCGCTCGTGGCTATCGGCGCCATCGGTGCCTGGTCGCAGGCCATGGTGACGCTGGCGCTGGTGCTGACCGCGCTGTTCTTCTGCGTGATCATCGGCCTGCCGCTGGGGATCTGGCTGGCGCACAGCGATCGCGCCGCCCGTATTGTGCGCCCGCTGCTGGACGCCATGCAGACTACACCGGCCTTCGTCTATCTGATACCGATCGTGATGCTGTTCGGTATCGGTAACGTGCCGGGCGTGGTGGTAACCATTATTTTCGCCCTGCCGCCGATTATTCGCCTGACCATCCTCGGTATCCGTCAGGTACCGGCGGATCTGGTGGAAGCGGCGCAATCCTTTGGCGCCAGCCCGCGCCAGATGCTGTTCAAAGTGCAGTTACCGCTGGCGATGCCCACCATCATGGCCGGCATCAACCAGACGCTGATGCTGGCGCTATCGATGGTGGTGATCGCCTCGATGATCGCCGTCGGCGGGCTGGGGCAGATGGTGCTGCGCGGTATCGGCCGTCTCGACATGGGGCTGGCGTCCATCGGCGGGGTCGGCATCGTGATTCTGGCGATCATTCTGGACCGTCTGACCCAGTCGCTCGGGCGTGACGCCCGCAGCCGCGGTAACCGCCATTGGTACCACCACGGTCCGTTGGGGCTGCTGGCTCGCCCCTTCATCAAATCCCGGGCCTAAGACCGCCCGGACCGCACCACCTGACCCTGCGGCCGGCGCCGGCTGGCCGCACTCTCTGACACAGGTGTCTGTGCGTCGTTCACGACTGCTTATTGAATAAGACAATATGAGGACTATCCGTATGCGTAACATCAGCATGGCAACGCTTGCCCTGACTACCGTACTGAGTACCGGCCTGTTTGCCGCCGACGACCTTCCCGGCAAAGGCATCACCGTTAAACCGGTGCAAAGCACTATCTCCGAAGAAACCTTCCAAACGCTGCTGGTCAGCAAAGCGCTGGAAAAACTGGGTTATACCGTCGATAAGCCCAGCGAAGTGGACTACAACGTCGGTTACACCTCGATCGCCAACGGCGACGCCACCTTCACCGCCGTCAACTGGCAACCGCTGCACGACGACATGTATCAGGCCGCCGGCGGCGACGCCAAATTCTACCGTCAGGGAGTCTACGTTTCGGGCGCGGCGCAGGGATACCTGATCGACAAGAAAACCGCCGAACGCTACCACATTACCCGGCTGGATCAACTCAAGGACCCGAAACTGGCGAAACTGTTCGATACCAACGGCGACGGCAAGGCGGACCTGACCGGCTGTAACCCCGGCTGGGGCTGCGACAGCGTCATCAATCACCAGATTCAGGCCTACGGGCTGGGCGACACCGTCAACCACAATCAGGGCAACTACGCGGCGCTAATCGCCGATACCATCGCCCGCTACAAGCAGGGTAAATCGGTCATATTCTTCACCTGGACACCGTACTGGGTAAGTGATGTGCTGGTGCCGGGACGTGACGTGGTGTGGCTGCAGGTGCCGTTCTCCTCGCTGCCCGGCAAGCAGAAAGGCACCGACACCAAGCTGCCTAATGGCGCCAACTACGGTTTCCCGGTCAACAATATGCGCATCGTCGCCAACAAGGATTGGGCTGAAAAAAACCCGGCAGCGGCCAAACTGTTCGCCATCATGAAACTGCCGCTGGCCGACATCAACGCCCAGAACCTGCGCATGCATCAGGGTGAAGCGTCTCAGCAGGATATCGAGCGTCACGTCAACGGCTGGATCAACGCGCATCAGGCACAGTTTGACGGCTGGCTTAACACCGCCCGCGCGGCAGCAAAGTAAGTCGTTACGCCGCGTTAACTCAGAGGATGCCCGCTGGGGTATCCTCTGCTGCTTCCTCAGCGTTTCGGATCGACTTCGCTTTCCCCTCACCGTTTTTCATTGTTATCGGGTTCCGGCTTTATCGGTTTTTTACCGTCTCGAAAGTAAACGCTTACCCTTTGCTGGAGGCGGAGAATAATAGGCTTGTTCCGGTCTGGCTGATAAAACTCCTGATTATTTTCAGGGAAATTTATAAGATAAATTGCTGGATTCTCTGACGTGACTGTTCAATACTAAATTAATAATTCCGATTTAACATTAAGTTAACATTTCTCGCATGTCTGCATCTACTACCACCACGGCCGGCCTGAGCCCGGCGCTAACGCTGTTAATGTCCGCCGCCACCGGGCTGGCGGTCGCCAGCAACTATTACGCCCAGCCGTTGCTGGACGCCATCGCCCAGGCATTCAGCCTGTCGGTTAATCAGGCCGGTTTTATCGTCACGGCGGCCCAGTTGGGTTATGCCTGCGGCCTGATGTTTCTGGTGCCGCTGGGCGACCGCTTCGAGCGCCGCGGTTTGATAGTCGGAATGACCCTGCTGGCGGCAGGCGGCATGCTGATTACCGCCTCCGCCCCGTCGCTGTGGCTGATGGTGGCCGGCACCGCCATTACCGGCCTGTTCTCGGTCGTGGCGCAGATTCTGGTGCCGCTGGCCGCCACGCTGGCCTCGCCGGAAAGCCGCGGCAAGGTCGTCGGTACGATCATGAGCGGCCTGCTGCTGGGGATCCTGCTGGCCCGCACGTTGGCCGGCGCGCTGGCGTCGCTGGGGGACTGGCGCACGGTGTACTGGGTTGCCAGCCTGCTGATGACGGGAATGGCGTTGCTGATGTGGCGCGCGCTGCCGCGCTATCATCCGTCAACCAACCTTAACTATCCACAGTTACTGATCTCCATCTTCCAGCTGTTCGGCAGTTCTCGCCCGCTACGTACCCGCGCGATTCTGGGCGCGCTCTCGTTCTCTAATTTCAGCATCATGTGGACATCGATGGCATTCCTGCTCTCCGCTCCGCCTTACCACTACAGCGAGGGCGTGATCGGGTTATTCGGTCTGGCGGGCGCTGCCGGTGCCTTGTCCGCCAGCCGGGCCGGCCGTCTGGTGGATCAGGGTAAAGCCAAGCTCTCCACGACGGCGGGGTTGCTGCTGCTGGCGCTGTCCTGGCTGCCGATCGCCGCCGGCGTCAGCGCCATCGCACCGTTATTGATCGGCATCGTGGCGCTGGATATGGCGGTACAGGGGTTGCATGTCACCAACCAGAGCGCGATTTACCGTATGTTGCCGGACGCGCGCAACCGTCTGACCGCCGGTTACATGACCAGCTATTTTATCGGCGGCGCCCTCGGCTCGCTGATTTCCGCCTATGCTTACCAGCATTTCGGCTGGCTGGGAGTATCGGGAGCCGGAGGCGCTCTAAGCCTGCTTGCACTCCTGGTCTGGTGGCAAAACCATCATCATGAATCTTCGCAACCGGAGACGCACGGATGACGCCCCGCCGCCGCCCGACTGACGGTAAAACGCTATCGCTGGCGGCGGTTTACGCCTATGATGTTGTTTTTTCAACCAGTATATTCTTTCAATTCGTGGATGAGCCCAAACACCGTGAATTCCGTTTCTTCCAGCCAGGCTGATGCTCGCACGACGGCCGACGCCTCGTTTGCCAGCGGCCTGTTTGACAGCCTGCCTATCGTCATCGGTTATGTACCGGTGGCGTTCGCCTTTGGCCTGAACGCCGTCAAACTGGGTTTCACGCCGCTGGAAGCCATCTTTCTTTCCTGCATCATTTACGCCGGCGCCAGCCAATTCGTCATCACCGCGCTACTGAGCGCAGGCGCGTCTATCTGGGTGGCGGCATTGACCGTGATGGCGATGGACGTGCGCCATGTGCTGTACGGCCCGTCGCTGCGGCGACGCATTATGCAACGATTGCCGACCGGCAAGACCGCCTGGTGGGCATTCGGACTGACCGATGAAGTGTTCGCCGCCGCGACGGCGCGGCTGGCGCGAGATAACCGGCGCTGGAGCGAGCCCTGGATGTTGGGGGTAGCGTTGAGCGCCTGGCTGTCGTGGGTCGCCGGCACCGTGATCGGCGCTGTATTCGGCAACGGTCCGCTGGAGGGTTACCCCGCGGTCGAAGCCGCACTGGCGTTTATGCTGCCGGCGCTGTTTCTGAGTTTTCTGCTCGCGTCGTTCAGGCGCCGTCAGAGCCTGGTGGTCGCCGCCGCGCTGGGCGGCGCCTGTTTGGGACTGCTGGTATCGTCCATCCCGGCCGCCATTCTGATCGGCATCGGCGGCGGTTGTCTGGCATCGCTGTATCAACCGGCATCAGTAAAGGAAGAAACGCGATGAATACTTCAGTATTATTGATTGGTTTACTGGTGGGAACAGTTAACTTCCTGTTCCGATACCTGCCGCTGCGGTTGGGCGCAGGCCGGACGTCCGGTAACCTGCGGCGGGGCAGAACCGCCCTGCTGCTCGACAGCATCGGCATTGCGTCGATTTGTGCGCTGCTGGTGGTATCCACCCTGCCGGATATCATGCAGCACACGGAAAGACTGTTACCAACGCTGGCGGGGTTCGCCCTGCTGACGCTTTGTTTTTACAAAACCCGCAGCATCGTACTATCAACGCTGCTGGGCGCGCTGTGCTACGGCATAGTATTTAAATGGTTTCAGACGATGGCCTGACCATAATCAGCCAACGTCACTCGCACAGCCAAAAGACAATAAACGGCAACAGACCGTACCACCTGCACATATTTCGACCAGTGACAAAATAAGCACTAATCGACAAGTTTCTCGCATTTACCTAATTAGTAACATTAGTTACTATGCAGGTCGTGATTAATAAGGTTGCCATCTATGGAAAGTTCATTCGCCCCAATTGAAGACATGCTGCGTATGCGGGCTTCGCGCCGCCCGGATTTCCCTTATCGTGAAGTCCTGCTGCTGCGTTTGTTCCTGCATATGCAAACCAAAATACTGGAACACCGTAACCGTATGCTGAAAGAACAGGACATCAATGAAACCCTGTTCATGGCACTGCTGACGCTGGAATCGCAGGAAAATTATTGCATTCAGCCTTCCGAACTGAGCGCTGCGCTCGGCTCCTCGCGCACCAACGCCACCCGCATCGCGGATGAACTGGAAAAGCGCGGTTGGATCGAACGGCGTGAAAGCGACAGCGACCGCCGCTGTCTGTACCTGTACATGACCGAGAAAGGCAAAGCCTTTCTGGATGAACTGCTGCCGCCTCAGCACCGAAGCCTGAATATTCTCTGCTCCGCCCTTGAAGACAGTGAAAGAGATCAGTTGGAAGTGCTGATGCGCAAGCTGTTACAGCGTCTTGATGAAATGGATCAGGACGGCATTTAACGCCCGTCGCCATTCCTGACAGAGACCACCGCCATCGTTGCCTGCAAACCTCATTAGTTTGCAGGTAGTGCCGTGCTTTTTTTTAAAAAAAACCGTCACCGCACGATACCGCCATGAAAGGCAATCAAAGGCCATGAAAGGCCGAAAAAAAAGAAATTTAACTGGGAGAGAACCATGAGTGCCAACGTGGAAAAGCAGACTCCACCAACTATGCCATCGAAATCCAAAAAATCGCGTAAAGGAATTCTCACGCTGCTGATGATTGTGTTTTTCTTTATTGGCTGTGTGTGGTTTGCCTACTGGTATTTGGTGTTGCGGCACCATCAGGAAACCGACGACGCCTATGTCGCCGGCAACCAGATTCAAATTATGTCGCAGGTTAACGGCAGCGTCGCCCGCGTCAACGTCGACAACACCGACTTCGTTAAAAAAGGCGACGTGCTGGTGGAGCTTGACCCAACCGACGCCGAGCAAGCCTTTGAACGCTCGAAAACCACGTTGGCCAATAGCGTGCGCCAGGTTCATCAGCAGATGATCAACGTCCGTCAGTACCAAGCCAACATCGACCTGCAGCAGATTGCGCTGGACAAAGCTATCAGCGACTTGAACCGCCGTGAAGTGCTGGGGCGAGCCAATGCTATCGGCCGGGAAGACCTGCAACACGCGCGCGACCAGGTCGCCAGCGCCAGAGCGTCGCTGGAAGCGGCCAAACAGCAGTATGCCGCCACTCAGGCGCTGGTGCTGAATACTTCATTAGAGCAGCAACCCGCCATTGCCCAGGCTGCTACTGACCTGCGCAACGCCTGGCTGGCGCTCAAACGTACCCATATCGTCAGCCCGGTGGATGGCTATGTCTCCCGCCGCAGCGTGCAGTTAGGCGCGCGCGTCACCCCGTCGTCCGCTCTGATGGCGGTGGTACCGGCCGCTCCGCTGTGGGTCGACGCCAACTTTAAGGAAACCCAACTGGCCAACATGCGCATCGGCCAGCCGGCGACCATCATTAGCGACCTGTATGGCGACAGCGTGGTGTACAAAGGCAAGGTGGTAGGCCTGGACATGGGAACCGGCAGCGCGTTCTCGCTGCTGCCGGCCCAGAACGCCACCGGTAACTGGATCAAGGTCGTGCAGCGCCTGCCGGTACGTATCGAACTGGATCCGAAGCAACTGACCGATTATCCGTTGCGCATCGGCTTGTCGACGCTGGTTAAAGTGGATACCGCCAATACCGACGGCAAGGTGCTGTCCGATGCATCCCGTGCAACACCGGCATACCAGAGTGATGCGCTGGATCTGGATCTGTCGCCCGTCAACCAGATGATCGACCAGATCATCGGCGCCAACGCTGGCTAACCCCAGAGGAGAGCAGCGTGACAAGAAAACCACTTGAGGGCATGACGCTGGCTCTGATGACGATCGCCCTGTCACTGGCGACGTTCATGCAGGTGCTGGACTCGACAATTGCCAACGTAGCTATTCCGACCATCGCCGGCAATCTCGGCGCGTCCAACTCACAGGGCACCTGGGTCATCACGTCTTTCGGGGTGGCAAACGCCATCTCCATCCCCATCACCGGCTGGCTAGCCAAACGATTCGGCGAGGTGCGCCTGTTTATCTGGGCCACCGTGCTGTTCACCCTGACTTCCTGGCTGTGCGGCATGTCCACCAGCCTGGAGATGCTGATCGTCTCCCGTATGCTGCAAGGTCTGGTCGCCGGTCCGATCATTCCACTGTCCCAAAGCCTGCTGCTGAATAACTACCCGCCGGCCAAACGAGGTATTGCGCTGGCGTTGTGGTCAATGACGGTGGTGGTTGCCCCGATCTTCGGCCCGATCCTCGGCGGCTGGATCAGCGACAACTACCACTGGGGATGGATCTTCTTTATTAACGTACCGCTAGGCATCGTAGTGGTATTGATCACCCTGCAGACACTGCGCGGGCGCGAAACCAAAACCGAAATCCGCCCCATCGACACGATTGGGTTAGTACTGCTGGCGGCGGGTATTGGCTGCCTGCAGATGATGCTGGACCGCGGCAAAGAACTGGACTGGTTTAATTCGACGGAAATCGTGGTGCTGGCGGTAGTCGCCGTGGTATCGCTAACCGTGCTGGTGGTCTGGGAGCTGACCGACGACCACCCGGTGGTCGATCTGTCGCTGTTCAAGATGCGCAATTTTACCATCGGCTGCCTGTGCACCAGTCTGGCGTTCATGCTCTATTTCGGCGCTATCGTACTGTTGCCGCAGTTGCTGCAGGTCGTGTTCGGCTATACCGCCACCTGGGCCGGGCTGGCTTCCGCACCCGTGGGCCTGATGCCGGTGATACTCTCGCCGCTCATCGGGCGGTTCATGCATAAGCTCGATATGCGCCGTCTGGTGACGTTCAGCTTTATCATGTACGCGGTCTGCTTCTACTGGCGCGCCTACACCTTTGAGCCGGCAATGGATTTCGGCGCGTCCGCCTGGCCCCAATTCGTGCAAGGGTTTGCCGTGGCCTGTTTCTTTATGCCGCTGACCACCATCACGCTCTCCGGCCTGCCGCCGGAACGAATGGCGGCCGCCTCCAGCCTGTCGAACTTTGCCCGTACGCTGGCGGGTTCCATCGGCACGTCGATCACCACCACATTGTGGGAGCGCCGGGAAGCGTTGCACCACGAACAGCTTAGCGAGGCGATCAATCCCTACAATCCGCTGGCACAGCAGACTTATCAGCAACTGGAAGCGATGGGCATGAGTCAACAGCAGGTATCCAGCTATCTGGCTCAGCAGATCACGGCACAGGGGCTGATTATTGGCGCCAACGAAATCTTCTGGCTGTCGGCCGGGGTTTTCGTCGTGCTGATCGTGCTGGTGTGGTTCGCCAAACCGCCGTTCGGCAGTCACTCGGCCGGCGGCGCGCACTGATTTACGAGCCGAACGACATAAGCTAAAGCACAAAAGCAAAAAAGGTGGCCAAAGCCACCTTTTTTATTCCCTCG
Organism: Dickeya dadantii NCPPB 898; assembly: GCF_000406145.1. Taxonomy (NCBI): domain Bacteria; kingdom Pseudomonadati; phylum Pseudomonadota; class Gammaproteobacteria; order Enterobacterales; family Pectobacteriaceae; genus Dickeya; species Dickeya dadantii. The sequence goes on from NZ_CM001976.1 coordinate 3,735,411, forward strand.
CCGAACGGGACTTAGCCGTGATTCTGCCGCCACCATTCCGCCAGCAGGATCCCGGTCGCCACCGAGATATTCAGGCTTTCCACATTACCGGTGCCGTCAATCGACACTTTGACGTCGCCCTGCTGCCAGGCGCTGTCAGACAAGCCATCCCCTTCCTGCCCCAGCACAATCACCGTTTTGGCAGGCAGCGAGACTTTCGATAAGGTCGTGCCTTTGTGACTGGAGGTGGTGACGATGGTGTAACCGGCGGCGCGGAACTGCGCCAGCGCATCGACCAGACCATCAGCGCTGATCGCTTTCACATGCTCGGCACCGCCTTCCGCCGTGCGCACCGCCGCGCCGGATTCCAGCTGCGCGGCGTCATTCACCAGTAAGCCTTTCACGCCGAAATGGGCGCAGCTACGCATGATGCCGCCCAGATTATGCGGATTGCCGACATCTTCCAGCGCCAGCACGCAGTCGGTATCCCCGGCTTCGCTCAGATACGCCGCCACATCCAGACCATGGCGTTTCTTGATCAGGAAACACACGCCGCCGTGATGCTCAGTACCGGACGCGCGAACCAGCTCGTCGTCTTCCACCACGTGGTAAGCCTTGCGGTTGGCCGCCATCCAGCGCAGCGCTTCACGAAAACGCGGCGTGACTTCCTGCAGGAACCAACCGCGCACAATCGCTTCCGGACGACTCAGGAACAGCGCCTGACAGGCGTTTTCTCCGTAGACGCGGGTTTCTTCCGACCGCTGGCGACGAATCTGTTCCGGATCGATCTGGCTTTTGCCGCTGATGCCGCCGTGATCCGGCTCTTCTCCCGGTGCACGCGACACCGTTTTCCAGGGAGAATCCGCCTGTTCAACCGGCTCGCGACGCGGCGGACGCGGGCGTTCACGCCCTGCCGACTCGCTACGCCATTTGCCGCCGCGCTCGGCGCTATCCCTGCCGCCACGCTCTGCGTTGTCACGGCCACCACGTTCAGCATTGTCACGCCCACCACGTTCGGCATTGTCACGCCCACCACGTTCGGCATTGCCACGCCCGCCGCGTTCGGCATTGTCACGCCCACCGCGAGGCGCGCCATCCCGCCCTTTACGACCACGGTTGTCGCCATCGCCACGACGCTTATCCGGCGTACGTTTCGGCTTACTGCTCTTCTCGTCCCCGTCTTCGCTGCGGACGTACATGACGCGGACTTTGCCGCTCTTTCCACTTAATTCATCGCTCATGTTGTTCTCCACCTACGCGCTGGGCGCGAAGATTACCCTATGTCCACCCGCTTAGCCACCAACCCGATCATAAAAGTCACTATACCCAAAATAATTCGAGTTGCAGGACAACACGCATTGCGTGTTGAACAACGCAGTGCGTTGGCCCGACAGGGCAAGGCTCATTGAGCCTTGTAACGCGGCGACGCAGCGAATCCCAGGAGCTTACATGAGTAAGTGACTGGGGTGAGTGACAACTCTGCCGGGAGCAGAGTTGAACGCAGCGTGCTGCGGCCCTGAAAGGGCGAGGCCCAGGGATGGGCCGAGTAATAAAGCCAACACATCTGCAACTTGAAGTATGACGGGTATAACTATTATAACCATTGAGTAAAACGCCTTGTTGGCGTTCGGCCCGCTATCCATACTTATCCTGCTTTTCGCACCACCGTCTGTTGATCTCTTCGCGTATGCTGGGCGCGCTTCCATCAACAGTACACTTGATTCCAGCCCTTTTGCTACCGAGGCCCGTTTATGAATACGGTATGTGCATCCTGCCACGCCACCAACCGCCTGCCAGAAGAACGTAGTCATGATCACCAACACGCCAAATGCGGCCGCTGCGGTCAAGCATTGTTCAGCGGCAAGGTGATTAATGCCACTGAAGAAACGCTGGATAAACTGTTGCAGGACGATCTGCCGGTGGTGGTGGATTTCTGGGCGCCCTGGTGCGGGCCGTGCGTTAACTTTGCCCCGGTTTTTGAAAGCGTCGCCGACGAAAACGGCGGAAAAATCCGCTTTATCAAAGTCAACACCGAAGCGGAGCCCGGCCTGAGCGCCCGCTTCCGTATCCGCAGTATTCCTACCATTATGCTGTTTAAACACGGCAAGGTGGTTGATATGCTCAACGGCGCCATGCCCAAAGCCCCGTTTGAAAGCTGGCTTAGCGAGTCGCTGTAAGTCGTCTCTCACAACACGCCCCGCCAATACGCGGGGCTTCAGCTCGGCAGCCCAGTCGTTTAGAATGTCGCTTTTGAACGGAAAATCATGACCGGTAACGCTGTGCTACGGCTGCGCCAGCAGCGCCTTGCTCTCTCCACTCGCCCGTTTCGTGCCCGCGGCTGTCGTGTAATCCGCTGCCAGCGCTGCCTGCTGCCGGAAATCCACTGCCTGTGCGACACCCTCTCGCCGCGTACCGCCCGCAGCCGCTTCTGTCTGGTCATGTTCGACACCGAACCGATGAAGCCCAGTAATACCGGCCGCCTGATTGCCGATGTCCTGCCGCAGACCGATGCCTTTCTGTGGTCTCGTACCGAGCCGGATCCGGCGTTGCTTGCCGCCTTGCAGACAGAAGAGTATCAACCCTGGCTGGTATTTCTGGCGGACGACAATGAAAGCGGCCGTCAGGTCTGTCACCAACTGCCCGCCGGTGGCAAACCGCCGCTGTTCGTGATGCTGGACGGCACCTGGCCGGAAGCGCGCAAAATGTTCCGCAAAAGCCCATACCTCGATACGCTGCCGATCCTGTCGCTAAGTGTAGATGCGTTGTCCAGCTATCAACTACGGGAGGCCAGCAGCGCCGGGCAGCACTGTACGGCGGAAATCGCCATTGCCTTGTTACGCCAGGCCGGCGACAGCGATGCCGCCGAAGCGCTGGCAGAGCATTTCGACCGTTTTCGCCGCCATTATCTGGCAGGCAAAGCCCACCACGCGAAAAAGAAAATTTCTTCCACTGTCACAGCAAAACCGGCAACAGACGTTTAAGATCAATCAGGTGTCTTCCAACAGGAGTAACTGATGAGTCAGCGCGGATTAGAGGCTCTGCTGCGGCCCCGTTCGATTGCGGTGATCGGCGCGTCGGAAAAACCGGGGAGAGCCGGATTTCTGATGATGCGCAACCTGCTTGACGGCGGCTTCAACGGACCGGTGCTGCCGGTAACGCCCAAATATCAAGCGGTTTGCGGCGTACTGGCGTACCGCGATGTCGCCAGCCTGCCGATGACGCCCGACCTCGCCGTTATCTGCACGCGCGCCGACCGTAATCTGCCGCTGCTGGAAGCGCTGGGGCAGCGCGGCTGTAAAACGGTCATCGTGCTCTCAGCGCCGCCATCGCAGTTCGCCGAACTAAAAAGCTGCGCCACGCGCTATGCCATACGGCTGCTGGGGCCAAACAGCCTTGGCCTGCTGGCGCCCTGGCAGGGACTCAACGCCAGCTTTTCGCCGGTACCGATCCTGAAAGGCAAGCTGGCGTTTATCTCCCAGTCGGCGGCGGTGTCCAACACCATACTGGACTGGGCGCAACAGCGCGGTATCGGCTTCTCCTACTTTATCGCGCTCGGCGACAGCCTGGATATTGACGTCGACGACCTGCTGGATTTTCTGGCGCGGGACGGCAAAACCAGCGCCATTTTGCTACATCTGGAACATATCAGCGACGCCCGGCGTTTTCTCTCGGCAGCGCGCAGCGCGTCCCGCAACAAGCCGATTCTGGTAATCAAAAGCGGGCGCAGCCGACAGGCGCAGCAACTGTTGCATGACGGCCAGCACGGGCTGGACGCCGCCTATGACGCCGCCATCCAGCGCGCCGGGCTACTGCGGGTGCAGGATACCCACGAGCTGTTTTCGGCGGTGGAAACCCTCAGCCACCTGCGTCCGCTGCGCGGCGAGCGCTTGCTGATCGTCAGCAACGGCGCGTCGCCCGCCGCTCAGGCACTGGATCAGTTAATCGCCCGTCAGGGCAAACTGGCGGCGCTGAGCGAGGCAACGCAGCAGGCGTTGCGCGCCGCGTTGCCCGACACCGTCGCCGTCGGCAATCCGCTGGACTTGCGCGACGACGCCACGCCGCAACGTTATCTGGCGGCATTGTCGGCACTGCTGGACAGCGACGATTACGACGCGCTGCTGATTATCCACGCCCCAAGCGCCGCCGCGCCCGGCACGGAAAGCGCAGAAAGCCTGATTCAGCAGTTGCAGCAACATCCGCGCGGCAAACGCATCACGCTGCTGACCAACTGGTGCGGCGAATTCTCCTCACAAGAAGCGCGCCGCCTGTTTAACGAGGCGGGAATCCCAACTTATCGCACCCCGGAAGGCGCGGTGATCGCGTTCATGCATATCGTCGAATACCGCCGTAACCAGAAGCAGTTGAAAGAAACCCCGGCGCTGCCATCAGATCTCACCGCCAATGCCGCACAGGCGCACCAGTTGATCGCACAGGCGTTGCAGGAAGGCACCACCCGGCTCGATACCCATGAAGTTCAGCCGATTCTGCAGGCCTACGGACTGAATACGTTGCCGACCTGGATTGCCGGCGACAGTACCGAAGCGGTGTACATCGCGGAAAAAATCGGCTACCCGGTCGCGCTTAAACTACGCTCTCCGGATATTCCCCACAAATCGGAAATTCAGGGCGTCATGCTGTACCTGCAGAATGCGCAAGAGGTGCAACTGGCGGCGGAAGCGATGCTGGAACGGGTCAGGCACACCAACCCGCAAGCCCGCGTACATGGTTTGCTGGTACAGGGCATGGCGAATCGTACCGGTGCAATGGAATTGCGTATCGCGGTCGAGCAGGATGCCATCTTTGGTCCGATCATCATGCTGGGTGAAGGCGGAATCGAATGGAGCCGGGAAACGCAGGCGGCGGTGGCATTACCGCCGCTGAATATGGCGCTGGCGCGTTATCTGATCGTCCAGGCGTTGAAAAGCGGCAAAATCCGCAGCCAAATCGCGCTCAAGCCACTGGATATTCCGGCTTTCAGCCGGTTACTGGTGCAGGTTTCCAACCTGATTCTGGATTGCCCGGAGATCTCGCGTCTGGATATTCACCCGCTGCTGGCCTCCGGCGACGAATTCACGCTGCTGGATGTGACGTTGCATCTGGCACCGTTCAGCGGCGACCCGCAGTCTCGTCTGTCTGTCCGCCCTTACCCGCAGGAACTGGAAGAAACCGTCCAGCTCAAAGATGGCGTATCCTGCCTGTTCCGCCCCATTTTGCCCGAAGACGAACCGTTGCTGGCCAGCTTTATCGGGAAAGTGACCCGCGAGGATCTGTATTACCGTTATTTCAGTGAAATCAACGAATTTACCCACGAAGATTTAGCCAATATGACCCAAATTGACTACGATCGTGAAATGGCGTTTATTGCTGTACGGTCAGGCGCGGAAGGCAAACAGGAGATCATCGGCGTCACACGCGCCATCGCCGACCCGGACAATATCAGCGCGGAATTCGCCGTACTGGTGCGATCCGATCTGAAAGGGCTGGGATTAGGCAGAAAACTGCTGGAAAAGCTGATCCACTATGCCCGCGCCCACGGCCTGGCTCGTCTGAGCGGCATCACTATGCCGACGAATCAAGGTATGGTCACGCTGGCGAAAAAACTGGGCTTCGCCGTTGATGTGCAACTGGAAGACGGTATTGTGACGCTGGAACTGCCGCTGGCATCGTCCACACAGCCATAATCAGGCGCGCAGATGCGGGCGGGATCTCGCTACAGGCTGTAAAACTTGCTCACAACGCCTGCCAAGTAGTGGTATCATCGCCCGATTCGGCTATGCCTTAACGTATATTTATGACCATGCGGTCCCACGATGAGAGAAGAATCGCACTGTGATGTTGTCAAAATTAAAGCGTACGAAATATCAACAACACCTTGCACAACTGCCTAAAATTCATCAGTCTGCCGATGATGTCCAGACGCTTCATAGCCCGGCGCTTTTCCGTACTACGCTGACAGAACAGATTCTGCAGGCGAAGAAACGCATCTATCTGGTAGCTCTGTATCTGGAACACGATGACGGCGGCGAAGGCATTCTGTCCGCACTCTATCAGGCCAAACGCCAATGCCCGGAACTGGAGATCGTCGTACTGGTCGACTGGCATCGCGCCCAGCGCGGCCGTATCGGCGTCGCCGCCGACAGCACCAACGCTGACTGGTACTACGAAATGGCGCAACGGTACGATGATGCGCCCTTCCCGATTTATGGCGTCCCGGTCAATACGCGCGAAGCGCTGGGCGTCCTGCATCTGAAAGGGTTTATTATCGATGACACGGTGCTTTACAGCGGCGCCAGTCTGAACGATGTCTACCTGCATCAGCATGAAAAATATCGTTATGACCGCTATCAGTTGATTCATAACCCTGTACTGGCCGATGTCATGGCGCGTTATGTACAGGACCTACTGGCGTCGTCCGCCGTACAGCGGCTGGACCGTTCGTCTCGCCCTAAAACTATCGATATCAAGAACGATATCCGCCAGTTCCGCCAGTCATTGCGCTCCGCGACTTATCTGCTGCCGGGCGTCGGTGACAACAACCACCAATTGACGGTGACGCCGCTGGTCGGTCTGGGCAAGCAGAGCCCGCTGAACCGTACGATCCATCATCTGATGTACTGCACTGAGCAGCGCCTGGTGATGTGCACCCCCTACTTCAACTTACCGGCCTTGCTGGTACGCAACATTATCCGTCTGCTACGCAACGGCAAGCAGATCGAGATTATCATTGGCGACAAGACGGCAAACGACTTCTTTATCCCCGAAGATCAGCCGTTCCGGATTATCGGTGCGCTGCCGTACCTGTATGAAATCAACCTGCGTCGCTTTCTGAGCCGGTTGCAGAAATACATCGACAGCAACCAACTGGTGATCCGACTGTGGAAGGACGGTGACAACAGCTTTCACCTGAAAGGCATGTGGGTGGACGATAACTGGCAATTGCTGACAGGTAATAACCTCAATCCCCGCGCCTGGCGGCTGGATCTGGAAAACGCCATCCTGATTCACGACCCGGAGCAGGTATTGCAGGTACAACGTCAGCAAGAGCTGGAGTGCATCCGCGCCCATACTCAAATCATTACTCACTACCAACAGTTGCAAAGCATCGCGCAATATCCGGTAAAAGTGCGCAAGCTTATCCGCCGCCTGCGCCGTATCCGCATCGATCGCCTGATCAGCCGGATTTTGTAACCATCTGCCGTATTCCCGGCACAGTTTGTTAATACTCTGCCGGGAATGGTCATTGCTGTAGTAAGCTTTGTCAGGTTTCTTCGGCCAGTGGCAATACCGGTCACGAGGGGAGATGATGCGCAAAGCACTACTATTATTGCTGCCCGTTTGTTCAGGATGCGCGCACATGGCGCAGGATCAGTGGACAGGCATCGACAAAGCGAAACATTTCATGGCATCAGCGCTGCTCAGCGCCGCGGGCAGTGAATTCGCGGAACACCAGCATCAGAGCCGTGATCGCAGTGCCGCATTCGGACTGATGTTTTCCGTCAGCATCGGCGCGGCCAAAGAAGCTTACGACAGCCGGCCGCAAGGTAGTGGCTGGAGCTGGAAAGATTTCACCTGGGACATAGCCGGCGCAACGGCCGGCTACTGTTTATGGCAGGCCGCCCATCGTTAGAGCTTCTCGCCTTTCCCTTTGTGATGCAGCCCGAGTGAAACCAGAAACGCCAGCGCGCCCATCAGCGAAACATACCAGAAGAACGCCTCTTCCGTACCCAGCGATTTTAGCGACAGCGCCACATACTCAGCAGAACCGCCGAACAGGGCATTCGCCACGGCGTAAGACAACCCAACGCCCAGCGCCCGTACCTCTGGAGGAAACATTTCCGCCTTGAGAATGCCGCTGATCGAGGTATAAAAACTCACGATCACCAGAGCCAGCATCACCAGCGCAAACGCGATGACCGGGTTGGTTACCCCTTGCAATGCAGACAGAATCGGCACCGTCAGCAATGCCGATAACGACCCGAAAAACAGCATGGAACTGCGACGCCCGATTTTATCGGACAGCGCGCCGAACACGGGTTGCAACAGCATGAAAGCCAACAGTGCCAGTGTCATCAACCCGCTGGCGGATTTGGCATTCATCCCGGCGGTATTCACCAGGTATTTCTGCATATAGGTGGTATAAGTATAGAAGCTCAGCGAGCCGCCGGCGGTAAAACCCAGCACCATAATGAAAGCTTTACGGTTGCGCCACAGCCCGCGCAGCGATCCGGCATCTTTATGCGCGCGAGTTTCACTGGCTGACGTTTCGTTAAGCGAACGACGCAGAAACAGCGCCACCACGGCCAGTGCCGCACCTAACGCAAACGGAATACGCCAACCCCACGTACGCAAATCCGTATCGGAAAGCACTTGTTGCAGGATCACTACTACCAGTAATGCCAGCAATTGACCGCCGATCAATGTTACATATTGGAACGAAGCATAGAATCCTTTACGCCCTTCCAGCGCCACTTCGCTCATATAGGTTGCGCTAGTACCGTACTCCCCGCCAACCGACAGCCCCTGAAACAGACGAGCTACCAATAACAATAACGGCGCCCAGACGCCAATCGCCGCATAACCAGGCAGACAGGCGATCACCAGCGATCCCAGACACATCATGCACACAGAAATCAGCATCGATTTCTTACGGCCATATTTATCGGCAATATAGCCGAATATCCAGCCGCCAATCGGACGCATCAAAAATCCGGCGGCAAATACGCCGGCGGTCTGTAACAATTGCGTTGTGGTATTACCGGTCGGGAAAAAGATATGAGCAAAATAAAGAGAGCAAAACGAATAGACATAAAAATCAAACCATTCCACCAGATTTCCCGATGACGCACCAACGATCGCCCAGATACGCTGGCGTGCGGTATTTATGGTGTTTGTTTCTTGTTGTGGGTTTATTGTCTTTGCCATATAAGCGTTACCCTTCCTGTCTGCTATTTAATGATTATTTTATAGTAGATACAGTAAAACAGGCTCGGTAGTTCAAGGCAAAGGCTAACTGGTTCATGTAATTATTTAAGCTGACGGCGTCACTCTGCAATGAAATAACAGCAAAGGTTATTTCATTGCGATTAAAGCAGGAAATCCCGGGAATATGGTAAGGATATAATCAGTGAATATGGGGATAGTAAATGGAACGCCTCAACGTTATTCAGGACAAGCAAAAGAAAAAAGGCCATCCGTCTGGATGGCCTTTCTTGCTGTTTGATGTCTGGCAGTTCCCTACTCTCGCATGGGGAGACCCCACACTACCATCGGCGCTACGGCGTTTCACTTCTGAGTTCGGCATGGGGTCAGGTGGGACCACCGCGCTTTTGCCGCCAGACAAATTCTTTTATTTAATTCGCCGAACACTACTTAAAACAAGTGGTGCTGATACCCAGAGTCGAACTGGGGACCTCACCCTTACCAAGGGTGCGCTCTACCAACTGAGCCATATCAGCACACATAATT
>NZ_CM001976.1:3744954-3915176 GCF_000406145.1 Dickeya dadantii NCPPB 898
AAGAAGCGGTGCTCAAAGAATTTACTGTTAGTTCATATGAATTAACTGTTGTCACTCTTCAAGACTTTCACAAAATATTTTAGTGAAGTGTCCTGCGAGTGCCCACACAGATTGTCTGATTGATGTTAAAGAGCAGTGCGACCGGCCTGAGCCTGCTGCCGCGAGGTGGCGTATACTACGCTTTCCTCCTGCAGAGTCAACGACTTTTTTCTCGTTTTCTCCGCCTGACACCGCGCTGCGTTTCCGCTGTTGCCGTGTCAGTGGATGCGCATTATAGGGATCCGAACGGGTTACACAACCACTTTCTCGATCTTTTTTTCCGTTCGCGCATTTTTCCACCCTTACAGCTATTTTACGCGCTTTTCGATCGTTTTTGGCAGGTCCGCCAGGCTATCTATTAGCCAGTCAGCCAATTTTTCGCCTTCCTCGGTGACCGGTTTGCCGGTTTTAACCAATACTTTAGTTCCTACCCCTGCAGCCTGTGCCGCCTGCATATCTTCCACTTTGTCGCCCACCATATAAGAAGCAGCCATATCAATGTGCAAATGGCGCTGCGCGGAGATAAACATCCCCGGCTGAGGTTTGCGGCAATCACACTGCTGGCGATATTCTCCTTCACCGGCATCAGGGTGATGGGGACAATAATAGATGCCGTCCAGGTCAACACCACGATCGGCCAGCGACCAATCCATCCACTCGGTCAGTTGCATGAACTGATCTTCGGTAAACTTGCCTCTGGCAATCCCTGACTGGTTGGTCACCAGTACCAGAGCAAAACCCATTTTTTTGAGCTCATGCAAGGCGTCAATCACGCCGTCAATGAACTGGAACTGATCGACTTCATGGACATAGCCATAATCGACATTAATGGTACCGTCACGGTCGAGAAAAATTGCAGGGACGCTGTTTGCCACTTACCTTTGCTCCTGATGGCGTAAATTGCGCTTAGTATCGCATGTTTTCATCACTAGAGAGAATGTCATCCCTGATGGGATCTCGATTGACTTAGACGTCTAGACGCCTTAACATCCCCTCCACATTGGGTCGGAATATTATGGTTTCTTATCCGGCCATCGTCATCTTTGATAAAATTTATGATTGAACTGATTAATATTACAAAGGTTTTCCAGCAAAAAGGGCGCGCCGTCACTGCGCTGGACGACGTGACATTACGCGTGCCCGCGGGTCAGATTTATGGCGTGATTGGCGCATCAGGCGCAGGTAAAAGCACGCTGATTCGTTGCGTGAATCTGCTGGAAAGACCGACTAAGGGGAAAGTGCTGATCGACGGGAAAGACCTGATGAGCCTGTCGGAAAGCCAATTGACGCGCACCCGCCGTCAAATCGGCATGATTTTCCAGCACTTCAATTTGTTATCCTCGCGTACCGTATTCGGCAACGTGGCGTTACCGCTGGAACTGGATAACACGCCCGCGTCTGAAATCAAACAGCGGGTGCATCAGCTTCTGGACCTGGTCGGGCTGTCGGATAAACACGACGCTTATCCGGCTAATCTGTCCGGCGGGCAAAAACAGCGTGTCGCTATTGCTCGTGCGCTGGCAAGCAATCCTAAAGTACTGTTGTGTGATGAAGCGACCAGCGCGCTGGACCCTGCCACCACCCGCTCTATTCTTGAATTGCTGAAAGACATCAATCGTCGGCTGGGGCTAACGATTTTGTTGATTACGCATGAGATGGATGTGGTTAAGCGGATCTGCGATCAGGTGGCGGTGATCAGTGACGGCAAACTGATTGAGCAGGATACGGTCAGCGAAGTGTTTTCGCACCCGAAAACGCCGCTGGCTCAGAAATTTATCCAGTCCACCCTGCATCTGGATATTCCGGATGATTATCAGCAGCGACTGTCGGCGACGCCTCGTCCGAACAGCGTGCCGCTGCTGCGTATGGAATTTACCGGCCAGTCGGTTGATGCGCCGTTACTGTCCGAGGTGGCTCGGACATTCAACGTCAACAACAACATTATCAGCGCGCAGATGGATTACGCCGGCGGCGTGAAATTCGGCATCATGCTGGCCGAAATGCACGGACAGGAAACCGACACTCAGGCAGCCATCGCCTTTCTGCAGCAGCACCACGTGAATATTGAGGTATTGGGTTATGTCTGAAGCCATGCTCTGGTTGATTGCCCGCGGCGTTTGGGAGACCGTGGTGATGACATTCGTGTCCGGCTCTTTCGGTTTTATGCTGGGTTTGCCCGTCGGCGTGCTGTTATATATCACCCGCCCTGGGCAGATTATCGCTAATCCTAAGCTCTATCGCAGCATTTCCGCGTTGGTGAATATCTTCCGTTCCATTCCGTTCATTATCCTGCTGGTGTGGATGATTCCTTTTACCCGAGTGATTGTCGGCACCGCAATTGGTCTGCAGGCAGCGATTGTACCGTTGACGGTGGGGGCTGCGCCTTTTATTGCCCGCATGGTGGAAAACGCCCTGTTGGAAATTCCGACCGGATTGATCGAAGCAGCACGCGCCATGGGCGCCACGCCGTTGCAGATTATCCGTAAGATTCTACTGCCCGAAGCCCTTCCCGGCCTGATCAACGCCGCCACTATTACATTAATTACGTTGGTCGGTTATTCAGCCATGGGCGGCGCGGTCGGTGCCGGCGGTCTGGGGCAGATTGGTTATCAATATGGTTACGTCGGCTATAACGCCACCGTGATGAATACCGTACTGATCCTGCTGGTGGTTCTGGTTTATCTCATTCAGTTTTTTGGTGACAGAGCAGTTCGCGCGGTTACCCATAAATAACGGGTTTTATCATCGCGTCTATTATTCTTCGGTGCAGGTTAAAACATTAACAGAGGTAAAAAATGGCAATTAAATTGAAATCTCTCGCGGCGGTTGGTGCGTTGATTGGTGCGCTGGCGCTGGCCGGATGCGGTCAGGAGCAGAAGAACCCTAACCACATTAAAGTCGGCGTGATCGTCGGTGCCGAGCAGCAGGTAGCGGAAGTGGCGCAGAAAGTCGCCAAAGAAAAATACGGTCTGGATGTTGAACTGGTTACCTTTAATGATTACGTGCTGCCGAATGAAGCGCTGAGCAAAGGCGATATCGACCTGAACGCTTTCCAGCACAAACCGTACCTTGACCAGCAGATCAAGGATCGCGGCTATAAGCTGGTTTCCGTCGGCAACACCTTCGTGTATCCGATCTCCGGTTACTCCAAAAAAATCAAATCGCTGAATGATCTGCAGAACGGCGCGCAGATCGCCCTGCCGAACGATCCGACCAACCTGGGCCGTTCGCTGCTGCTGCTGCAGAAAGTGGGCTTGATCAAACTGAAAGACAACGTTGGCCTGCTGCCGACCGTGCTGGATGTGACTGAAAACCCGAAAAACCTGAAGCTGGTCGAACTGGAAGCGCCGCAGTTGCCGCGTTCTTTGGATGACGATCAGATCGCGCTGGCCATCATCAACACCACATATGCCAGCCAGATTAACCTGACCCCGGCCAAAGACGGTTTGTTCGTGGAAGAAAAAGACTCGCCGTACGTTAACCTGCTGGTTGCTCGTGAAGACAACAAAGATGCAGAAAACGTGAAAAAATTCGTAAAAGCTTATCAGTCTGACGAAGTAAACCAGGCAGCGCTGAAAGTATTTAATGGTGGCGCGGTGAAAGGCTGGTAAGTTAATACTTACTTTATTGCACAAAAGAGATGAGAGACGGGCAACTGCCCGTCTTGTTATTTTCTGTATTGCTTGCTTCAATAACCGCACTTTATCCAAGCCAGAGGAAAATTTATGCGTGCTGTACCTGTTCTGCTGTTGGCGTTTTCGCTGACAGGATGTTCCCTGCTGCACAAACCTGCTGCGCCGGCACCACAACCGCAGACACCGGTGGCTGTGGAACCTCCGCCGAAGCCGAAGCCGGTCACGCATCCCGCTCCTGCCGTGCTGTATAAAAGTGCTGAAGAACTGGTAGGCAAGCCGTTCCGCGATATGGGTGAAGTGTCTGGCTCATCCTGTCAGTCCAGCGCGCAAGATACGCCGCCTAGCATTCCGTCCGCCCGCAGAAGAATGCAGAATCGCGCCACCGCCATGAAAGCCAATGCCGTACTGCTGCATGACTGCCAGATCGTCAGTAATGTCGCAGGATGCTACCGTCAGGCCGTCTGCCAGGGTTCCGCACTGAAAGTTTCCGCGCAATGAGCCAATTTTGCTTTAATCAGATCGGCGTTATCCGTTCACCTTATAAAGAAAAATTTGCCATACCCCGACAGCCCGGTCTGATTAGGGATGGCGGTGGAGAATTACATCTCCTCTCGCCTTATAACCAACCCGAGGCCGTACGCGGGCTCGAAGATTTCAGCCACCTGTGGCTGCTGTTCATTTTCCATCAGACAGCCTCCGCGGGCTGGCACCCAACAGTCAGGCCGCCTCGCCTGGGCGGCAATGCCCGCATGGGCGTGTTCGCCACCCGCTCAACGTTTCGCCCTAACCCGATTGGTATGTCGCTGGTTGAACTCAAAGCGGTACGCACCATGCGAGACAGCGTGATACTGGAACTGGGCAGTCTGGATCTGGTAGACGGCACCCCGGTCGTGGACATCAAGCCCTACCTGCCGTTTGCGGAAAGTCAGCCGCAGGCGCGCGCCGGTTTTGCCCAATTGGCGCCCGAAGCCGATATGCCGATCCATTTTTCCGCGCTGGCGGAACAGCAGCTGATGGAACATCAGCAACGCTACCCAAATCTGCGGCGTTTCATCAGCCAGGTGCTGGCGCAGGACCCCCGTCCGGCTTATCGCAAAGGGGAAGATGACCTCAAGGTCTATGCCGCATTGCTGCTGGAATTTAACGTCCGTTGGCGCGTAATTGATGGGCAAACGGAAGTCATCAGCCTTAATGCCGGTTAAAAAACATTGCTGCGCCTTTTGGGGAGCGGCCCGCACTGGTAAACTAAACCACTTTTTCTGCCTGAACCACGTTGTGGTTAATGCTATTTATTTGTTCTGACGGAACTCAAACATCATGCGTACAAGTCAATACATGCTCTCCACGCTGAAGGAGACACCCGCCGATGCCGAAGTCATCAGCCATCAGTTGATGCTGCGAGCCGGGATGATTCGTAAACTGGCTTCCGGCCTTTACACCTGGTTGCCGACCGGGTTGCGGGTGCTGAAAAAAGTCGAAAACATCGTGCGTGAAGAAATGAACAATGCCGGCGCCATCGAAATTTCGATGCCGGTGGTTCAACCCGCCGATCTGTGGCAGGAAAGCGGCCGCTGGGAACAATATGGTCCGGAGCTGCTGCGCTTTGTCGACCGTGGCGACCGCCCGTTTGTGCTCGGCCCGACGCATGAAGAAGTCATCACCGATTTGATCCGCAATGAAATCAGTTCCTACAAGCAGTTGCCGCTGAATTTCTATCAGATCCAGACCAAATTCCGTGACGAAGTCCGCCCGCGCTTTGGCGTGATGCGCGCCCGTGAATTCCTGATGAAGGATGCTTACTCGTTCCACACCACGCAGGAATCCCTACAGGTCACTTACGATGCCATGTACGCGGCCTACAGTAAGATTTTCAGCCGGATGGATCTCGATTTCCGCCCTGTACAGGCCGATACCGGCTCTATCGGCGGCAACGCATCACATGAATTCCAGGTGCTGGCCAGCAGTGGCGAAGACGACATCGTGTTCTCTACCGAGTCGGATTACGCCGCCAACATTGAGCTGGCGGAAGCCGTCGCGCCGGAACGCGGCCTAAGCGCGCCGACTCAAGCCATGACGCTGGTGGATACCCCGAACGCCAAAACCATCGCCGAACTGGTGGAACAATTCGCCGTGCCGGTGGAGAAAACCGTCAAAACCCTACTGGTGAAAGCGACCGAAGAAAGCGGCCATAAATTGGTTGCGCTGCTGGTGCGTGGCGATCATGAACTGAACGAAGTTAAAGCGGAAAAACTGGAGCTGGTCGCCAGCCCGCTGACCTTCGCTACCGAAGAAGAGATCCGTGCGACGGTGAAAGCAGGCCCCGGCTCACTGGGACCGGTGAATCTGCCGGTGCCGGTCGTTGTCGACCGTACCGTGGCCGCGATGAGCGATTTCAGCGCCGGCGCCAATATCGACGGTAAACACTACTTCGGCATTAACTGGGAACGCGATACCGCGCTGCCGCAGGTTGCCGATATCCGTAACGTGGTGGAAGGCGATCGCAGCCCGGACGGCAAAGGCACGCTGCTTATCAAGCGTGGTATTGAAGTCGGTCACATCTTCCAACTGGGTAAAAAATACTCCGAAGCCTTAAAAGCGACGGTTCAGGGTGAAGACGGCCGTAACCAAACCCTGACCATGGGTTGCTATGGTATTGGCGTAACGCGCGTGATCGCCGCCGCCATTGAACAGAACCACGACGACCGCGGCATTATCTGGCCTGACGCCATTGCGCCGTTCCAGGTGGCGATTCTGCCGATGAACATGCATAAATCCTTCCGCGTGCAGGAAGTAGCCGAGGGCATCTACCAGCAGTTGCGCGCCAACGGCGTCGATGTATTGCTGGACGATCGCAAAGAACGCCCCGGCGTGATGTTTGCGGACATGGAACTGATCGGTATTCCGCACACCATCGTGATTGGCGACCGCAATCTGGATAACGACGAGATCGAGTACAAGCACCGCCGTAAAGGCGAAAAAGAGATGATCAAGGCCGGCGATATCGTCGAGTTCCTGCTGTCTCAGTGTGCCCGGTAACGCACGGACCAAATCGCAGACATAAAAAATGGTGGGACATCCCACCATTTTTTTGTGTCATGTTAATTATTGTGCGAGTTATTCGCGGAACAGCTCTTCGATGTCCAGCCCCTGCACCTGCAGGATCTCGCGCAAACGGCGCAGCCCTTCTACCTGAATCTGGCGAACCCGTTCACGAGTCAACCCGATTTCACGGCCCACATCTTCCAGCGTGGCGGCTTCATATCCCAGCAGACCAAAACGGCGGGCCAGCACTTCACGCTGTTTTGCGTTCAGTTCAAACAACCACTTAACGATATTTTGTTTCATATCGTTATCCTGCGTGGTGTCTTCCGGGCCGTTATCCTTCTCGTCGGCCAGAATATCCAGCAGCGCCTTTTCCGAATCCCCGCCCAGCGGCGTATCCACCGAGGTGATGCGCTCGTTGAGACGCAGCATGCGGTTAACGTCATCCACCGGCTTATCCAGCCGCTCGGCGATTTCTTCCGCACTGGGCTCGTGGTCAAGCTTGTGGGACAGTTCGCGTGCGGTACGCAGGTAGACATTGAGTTCTTTAACGATATGGATGGGTAAACGGATGGTGCGGGTTTGATTCATGATGGCCCGTTCAATGGTCTGACGGATCCACCAGGTGGCGTAAGTCGAAAAGCGGAACCCGCGTTCAGGGTCAAACTTCTCGACTGCGCGGATCAAACCGAGGTTCCCTTCTTCAATCAGGTCCAGCAGCGCCAGTCCCCGATTGTTGTAGCGGCGGGCGATTTTCACCACCAGCCGCAGGTTACTCTCGATCATACGGCGGCGAGATGAAACATCGCCGCGTAGCGCCCGACGGGCAAAGTAAACTTCTTCTTCAGCAGTCAGAAGAGGTGAGTAGCCGATTTCTCCCAGATAAAGCTGGGTTGCATCCAGCACGCGCTGAGCAGTTCCCTGCGAAAGCAATTCCTCGTCGAGCTGGTCGCTATCGCTGGTTTCTTCCTCCGCCAACGCTTTGTCGTCAAAAACGTCGATTCCATTCTCATCGAATTCAGCATCTTCATGTAACTCGTTAACTTTCAGCGTATTTTGGCTCATAAGTGGCTCCTACCCGTGATCCCTTGGCAGAATACCGAAATACTCTGCCCGATTTATCGCTGCGGAAGAAAACGCAGCGGGTTTACGGATTTCCCCTTGTAACGAATTTCAAAATGCAAGCGTACTGAACTGGTTCCGGTGCTACCCATGGTAGCGATTTGTTGACCCGCCTTTACCTCTTGTTGTTCCCGGACCAGCATGGTTTCGTTATGGGCATAGGCGCTCAAGTAGTCATCATTATGTTTAATGATGATCAGATTACCGTAACCGCGTAACGCGTTCCCCGCATACACTACACGCCCGGATGCGGTAGCGATAACGGATTGCCCACGTGAGCCGGCGATATCAATCCCTTTATTTCCCCCCTCTGAGGCTGAGAAACTATCTATGACTTTCCCGTCTGTAGGCCAACGCCAGCTGGCAATTGCCGTGCTCGTTTGCGTCGGTTCGGTCGTCGGAAGCGTGGTCGCCGCTCCCGCCGTGGGCAACATCTTACCCACATTCTGTTTACCCGAACCTTCAGAATACGCATTAGTTGGTTGAGAATCAACCTGCGTCGTTTGCATTTGTGGTGACGCGGCTCCAGCCGCGGCCGCGCTGGCCGGCAGCATATGACCGCTGCTGCCGGCCGTATTATTGCCTGATAGCATGCGACCGCCGCCAGAGGCTTTGCCGGCATTTTCAGGCAGCATATGTCCGCTGCCGGCCGGGCTGCTTTCTACCGGCGCGGACGTTGTTACCGGCGCGGATGTCGTTATCGTGGTCGGCGCGCTGGCAATCGCCATGCCCTGGGTGCTGCCGCCGGCATTCATGTTGCTGCCGAGGCTTAACGACTGACCCACATTCAGGCTGTAAGGCTCCTGAATGTTGTTGCGCTGCGCCAGTTCGCGGTAATCATTACCGGTAATCCAGGCGATATAGAACAGGGTATCCCCGCGTTTGACGGTGTAGGTATTACCGCTGTAGCTCCCTTTGGGGATGCTGTTATAGCTGCGGTTATAGACAATCTTACCTTCGCGGGTGGTGACCGCCGCATCGCTGGAAGGGTGGCTGATGACCGCCGAAGGAACAGGTTGAGTATTATTGTTCACGCTGCCGACGCTGGAAATACGCGGCGGCGGCGAATAGGTGGTGGTACTGCCCGAGCGGCTTCCTGCGCCGTTATCTCCCACGCTGCTGATCGGGGCCGCCTGATTATTGTCATTTGCACAACCGGCCAATCCCAGAGTAATAACCGAACACACAGCGATCTGACGCCAGTTCACGATTTGGCTTCCCATGCGCCAAATTCCCCCTATAACCAAAAATGACGAAATCTGCCCGGTCCCGACGTTTATTTCCGTTCGGAACACCCTGATTAAGGCTGGCAATCATGCAGAGCGAGGAACGTAAAAACGATTACCGTTTATTTTATTCGTCGACGCAAACAGGCGGTACCATAAGGTCTGTCTGGCGATCACGCCATACCAACAGGGTCAAAACACGGACAACGACGGGACACAGCCTATCAATATCAATCCGTTATAACCATAAGACAGTTGTATTGAAATTTTAAAGACGGACTTTTTACCGAGACTGGCAACGGTATCAGGCCAGTTCTCCTTTGACCAGCGGAACAAACCGAACCATTTCCACCGTCTGGACGATAAACTCGCCGTTGCGGTGCAAAACGACCTGTAATGTCTGCTGCTCTTCGCCTACCGGTAATACCATGATGCCGCCTTCATCCAGTTGCGCCATCAGCGCGGACGGAATCTCCGGCGGCGCCGCCGTGACGATGATGGCGTCAAACGGCCCTTTGGACGCCCAGCCTTGCCAGCCGTCGCCATGACGGGTGGAGACGTTGTGCAGATCGAGTTGCTTAAGCCGCCGCTTGGCCTGCCACTGCAACCCTTTGATGCGCTCCACGGAGAAGACATGCCGCACCAGATGTGCCAGAATCGCGGTTTGATAGCCGGAACCGGTGCCGATCTCCAGCACGCGGGACTCCGGCGTCAACTGCAGCAGTTCGGTCATTCTGGCGACGATATAGGGTTGAGAGATGGTTTGTCCGGAACCGATCGGCAGGGCGACGTTATCGTAGGCTTTATGTTCGAACGCCTCATCGACAAAACGCTCGCGAGGAACCGAGGCCATGGCCTGCAACAGGCGTTCGTCCTGAATGCCCTGCTGGTGAAGCTGCGCCAGCAACGTTTGCACGCGTTTATTCACCATTCCCCGTCAACTCCCGCGTTAGCCCACCTCATCAACTCGCTCCGTCCTCCGATAGCAAAGAAAATCGACAGCCCGTATCAGGATAAATCACGCGTCTGAAGCCGACAAAAACAGCCGGCTATTAGGCCACCCACTCGTTTTCCTGTTGCACGGGAAGCAGCAGTTCCCGCACCACGCTGGTGGCGAAACACCCGGCCGGCAGCCAGAAGTGTAGCTCAAGCGTGGCGTCATCCCGCCATGACCAGCGCATATCCTGCGGATGTAGCATGATGGCGCGGCGCGCGCTGTCCACCCGTTCACGCGTCAGCAATGACAACAACAGCGCCTGATCCTCCAGGCATTGCTGTTCGAACGCCAGCGCCTGTTCCTGCACACCCGGTTCACCCTGCCCCGGCAATGCGGCGGTAATCTGTAGTTCGCCGGCTATCACACGCGACTGCGCGTCAGCCAATTCTTCCGGCTTGACCACAAACCAGCTGCCGCGGCCAGTCAGTTGCAGCGCATCGCCGGTCAGCACCTGCGTTGCGCCATACGTCGCCAGACGCGCACTGGTCATTAGATTGAATAATTCACTGCGAACGGCGGAAAGGTAGAAGCTGCGCTTGCTGCGATCCTTAACCCGAATCTCGTCATTCGCCCAGCGGCGGGCCTGTTCCAGATTGTTGCCGTCACGACCGAAACGCTGACTGCCGAAATAGTTGGGTACGCCTTTACCGGCGATCAGCGCCAGACGGGCTTCAACATCGGCACGGTCGCTAACCTCGCGCAGCACCAGACTAAAATGGTTGCCGCGCAACGCGCCAATACGCAGTTTACGGCGATGGCGCTGCGCTTCAAGGATTTCGCACCCGTCCAGCGCGAATGCCGACCACGCCGGCTCCGTTTTGCCCGGCAAATGCAGGCAGAACCATTGTTCGGTTACCGCATGACGATCTTTCAACCCGGCATAGCTGACGGAACGCGCCGGAATTCCGGCGCACTTCGCCAGCGCTTCCGCTACAAACGTCGTGTTACAGCCGCGCTTACGAACACGCACCAGCACATGTTCGCCATCGCCATCCGGTGCAAACCCCAGATCTTCGGCGACAAAAAAATCATCCGGCGATGCCTTCAGTACCCCCGTTGCGGCCGGTTCGCCATGCAACCAAAGCAGTGATTCACGCATTACCATGCCACCACGCCGGTGGCGTCGCCCTTGACCAGCAAGACTACCGCTTCACAGGCAATCCCTTCGCCACGGCCGGTAAAGCCCAGTTGCTCGGTCGTAGTGGCTTTGACGTTGACATCATCCATATGCGATTGCAGATCTTCAGCGATGTTGACGCGCATCTGCGGGATGTGCGGCGCCATTTTCGGCGCCTGTGCGATGATGGTGACATCGAGGTTGCCCAGTTGGTAACCCTTGGCGGTGATGCGACGCCAGGCTTCACGCAGCAGTTCGCGGCTGTCGATGCCGCGGTAGGCCGGATCGGTGTCGGGAAACAGTTTACCGATATCGCCCATCGCCGCCGCGCCCAACAGCGCATCGGTAACGGCATGCAACACCACGTCGCCATCGGAATGCGCCAGCAAGCCGCGTTCATAGGGAATACGCACCCCGCCGATCACCAGCGGGCCTTCTCCGCCAAATTTATGCACATCAAAACCGTGACCGATACGCATCACTCAGGCTCCTTTATTATCTTGTTGATGATGATCCGGGCGGCGCGTCAGATAAAATTCCGCCAGCGCCAGATCTTCCGGGCGCGTGACCTTGATGTTGTCTGCCCGTCCCGGAACAATCTGCGGGCGATAACCGCAATATTCCAGCGCCGACGCCTCGTCGGTAACGGTCGCGCCTTCACGCAGCGCCCGTTCCAGGCATTCCCGCAACAGCGCCAGTGGGAACAGTTGCGGCGTCAGGGCGTGCCACAGCGCCTCGCGCTCCACCGTATGGTCGATGGCGCCATCGCGGCTTCGCTTCATGGTATCACGCACCGGCGCAGCCAGGATGCCGCCGACCTCACTTTGCCCGGTCAGCGCCAGCAGCCGGGACAGATCGTCCTGATGCAGGCAGGGCCGCGCCGCGTCATGCACCAGCACCCAATCGGTGTGCGGCAAATGCAGTAAGCCGGCCAGCACCGAGTCGGCCCGCTGGCGGCCGCCGGTCACCAACTGAATACGCGGGTCGGCCGCGAGGGGCAGTTCGGGAAAATAACGGTCATCGGCGCTGATGGCGATTACCACCCGTTGAATACGCGGATGACGCAGTAAAGCCGCGACCGTGTGCTCAAGAATGGTTTTATTACCGATGGAAAGGTACTGCTTGGGGCGGTCGCTCTGCATCCGGCTGCCGTTTCCAGCCGCCGGCAGGACAGCAACCACCTCAGCCAAAGACTGATTTGGAGTAGACATACCTAGCGAGACGTCGATGATGAAGTGGAAGGGGCCGGCGACGGGTTTGCACCGACGCGGCGATCCGCCGGGTCGGCCACCAGACGATAAAAGCTTTCTCCGGGTTTGGTCATGCCCAGCTCGTTGCGCGCCCGCTCCTCAATAGCCTCCTGACCACCATTGAGATCGTCTATTTCCGCAAACAGCTGTTCGTTGCGGGATTTCAGTTTGACGTTGTTGGCCTGTTGCACCGCCACGTCATCCTTCACCCGCACGTAATCATGAACACCGTTTTTCCCCAGCCAGAGCGAATATTGCAACCAACCGAGAAGAATCAACAATAAAAGCGAAAGTTTTCCCATCCAGCCCCCTGAAAAGCCGCCTAATCATCCCATAACTTTTATCAGGACTCCACCTTCACCAACAATTCCCCTCTGGTGGGAAAAAGTCAGGCGAACGCTGGGAGGGAAGGATAAAATTACTCACACAGGGAAATAGTTTCGGTAAGAAACAAAACAGTCTGAAATCGGTTTCTCTAAAATCGATATCCTGATGATATGTGCTACTTGCGAGCGGTTACCATCCGGTGATCAATAAGAACACCAACCAGAACACGCCTGGAATGCTAACCGCGCAGCAGACCATCATCCACACCACATGATTCGGCAACAACAGGCGAAACAGCATGCCTATCAATACCGACAGGGGCATCAACGCCAGAAAAAAGGGCCAGGTGTAAAGCATCAGCAACAGCGTGGAGTTCAGGCCATACACGATAAACGGCAGAGAGAAGGCCAGCCAGTAAAAACAGAAACCAGCCAGCGCGCCTACCAGCGGGCTACAAGAAACGCAGGACGCGTCCTCCCCCTCGTCATGGTCGGCTTGCGTATTGCTATCAGGTAATGGCGTCACACTCTGCATCATCGTTCCTGCTTTACCCCATCACCGGGTAACCGTTGGGCCTTAAGACTGCCCCTTCGTCAGACCATCGGCAGCGAGACAAAACACGCATACCGTAGCCTGCAAAGGGGCAAGCTGAGGCTTAGATGATAGCTCGACCGTGCAGCATATCTAATAATTCAGCGACTAAATTTGTTACCAATTGTTGGCCGTCCAGATGCAATTCCGGCTGTTCCGGCGCCTCATAAACCGCGTCAATACCGGTGAAGTTGCGCAACTCACCGGCACGGGCTTTCCGGTATAAACCTTTGGGGTCGCGGGCTTCACAAATAGCCAGCGGCGTATCGACGAACACTTCAAGAAACTGCTCCTGATCAAGCAGTTCTCGAACCATCTGCCGTTCAGCACGGTGCGGAGAGATAAACGCGGTTAATACAACCAGACCGGCATCGACCATCAACCGGGCCACTTCCCCCACCCGGCGAATGTTCTCGCGCCGGTCATCATCGCTGAATCCCAGATCACGACACAGCCCGTGCCGGACGTTATCACCATCCAGCAAATAGGTACTCACGCCACGGGCAAACAAGGCCTGCTCCAGTGCGCCGGCCAGCGTAGATTTGCCGGAACCGGACAGCCCGGTGAACCACACCACCACGCCACGATGCCCGTGTTGACGTTCACGGTCTTCGCGTGTGACCGGATGGTCGTGCCACACCACATTGTTATCGGCCGGCGCGCCCGGCCGGGCCTGCGTTTGCGCCACGTTATTTTCCTCCCAGCAGATCGCGCGCGCCCCAGTGCGGGAAGTGGCGGCGAATCAGCGCATTCAGTTCCAGCTCAAAAGCGCTGTAGTTACCGGCTTCCGCTTCCTCCAGCTCAACCGGCTCACGCACCAGCCCGGCGCCGACCGTCACGTTGCTTAGGCGATCGATGAAAATCATGCCGCCGGTGACAGCGTTGTGCTGATATTTGTCCAGCACCAGTGGTTCATCAAAGGTCAGTTCGACCAGACCAATGCCGTTGAGCGGCAGCGACTCGGTAACCCGCTGGGTCAGGGTATTGATTTCCACCTGATAGTCGATGTTTTCCACCCGCGCGCGGGTTTTCTTACCGGCAATTTTGATGTCGTAGCTCTGTCCCGGCACCAGCGGCTGTTCCGCCATCCAGACCACATCCACCTTCGCGCTGCGTACCGGCTGGAGCGTTTCCTCGCTGCCGACCAGCAGGTCGCCGCGGCTGATATCGACTTCGCTGGACAGCACCAGCGTCACCGCTTCGCCAGCCTGCGCCTGTTGCAGGTCGCCATCAAAGGTGACGATACGACTGACGCTGGACTCCACACCCGACGGCAGCACCTTCACACGCTGCCCGACTCGCACCACTCCAGACGCCACCGTGCCGGCGTAGCCGCGAAAATCCAGGTTCGGACGATTGACATACTGCACCGGAAAACGCATCGGCTGGCTCAGGCTGCGGGAGGAAACATTGACCGTCTCCAGCACATCCAACAGCGTCGGGCCGTGATACCAGCTCATGGTCGTGCTCGGCGTCGCGACATTGTCGCCATCCAGCGCGGAAATCGGCACAAACGTAATATCCAGATCCGTCGGCAACTGACCGGCGAAGTCCAGATAGTCCTGCTTGAACCGATCAAAGACCGCCTGCTGATACTCCACCAGATCCATCTTGTTGACCGCCACCACCAGATGGCGAATCCCCAGCAGCGTGGCGATAAAACTGTGGCGACGGGTCTGATCCAGTACGCCCTTGCGCGCGTCGATCAGCAGGATCGCCAGTTCGCAGGTGGACGCACCGGTCGCCATGTTGCGGGTGTACTGCTCATGCCCCGGCGTATCGGCGATGATGAACTTGCGTTTTTCCGTGGAAAAATAGCGATAAGCCACATCAATGGTGATGCCCTGCTCGCGCTCGGCCTGCAGGCCGTCCACCAACAGCGCCAGATCGAGCTTTTCGCCCTGAGTGCCAAGGCGCTTGCTGTCATTGTGCAGCGTAGAAAGCTGATCTTCGTAAATCTGACGAGTATCGTGCAACAACCGGCCAATCAGGGTGCTTTTGCCATCGTCAACGCTGCCGCAGGTCAGAAAACGCAACAGGCTTTTGTTCTGCTGTGCGTGAAGATAAGCCTCAACCCCGCCCTGATCGGCAATCTGTTTTGCAATACTATGATTCATTTGACGATTCCTCAGAAATACCCTTGACGCTTTTTCAGCTCCATGGAGCCGGCCTGATCGCGGTCAATCACCCGTCCCTGACGTTCGCTGGTGGTCGACACCAGCATCTCTTCGATGATTTCCGGCAGCGTTTGCGCCTGCGATTCCACCGCGCCGGTCAACGGCCAGCAGCCGAGCGTACGGAACCGCACCATGCGCTGGGCAATCACCTCGCCCGGTTGCAGGTCAATACGGTCGTCGTCCACCATCAGCAACATACCGTCGCGCTCCAGTACCGGACGCTCGGCGGCCAGATACAGCGGCACGATATCGATGTTTTCCAGATAGATGTACTGCCAGATATCCAGTTCGGTCCAGTTGGACAGCGGGAATACGCGGATGCTCTCCCCCTTGTTGATCTGGCCGTTATAGTTGTTCCACAGCTCCGGGCGCTGATTTTTCGGGTCCCAACGATGGAAACGATCGCGGAAAGAGTAGATACGCTCTTTGGCGCGAGATTTCTCTTCATCACGGCGGGCGCCGCCGAACGCGGCGTCAAAGCCGTACTTGTCCAGCGCCTGTTTCAACCCTTCGGTTTTCATGATGTCGGTATGCTTGGCGCTGCCGTGCACAAACGGGTTGATGCCCATCGCTACCCCTTCCGGGTTGCGGTGCACCAGCAGCTCGCAGCCGTAGGCTTTGGCGGTACGATCGCGGAATTGGTACATTTCGCGGAATTTCCAACCGGTATCCACATGCAGCAGCGGGAACGGCAGCGTGCCCGGAAAGAACGCCTTACGGGCCAGATGCAGCATCACGGAGGAATCCTTACCGATGGAATACAGCATCACCGGGTTGCCGAACTCAGCCGCTACCTCACGAATGATATGAATACTTTCCGCTTCAAGCTGTTTTAAATGCGTGAGTCTTTTCTCGTCCATAACCTTAACCTTAAGCCAGATTCACCACGGCCGAGCGCCCGTCAGTCGGCGTCATCCGCGCTTGTTCACCAAACCAGGCGATGTGTTGATGCAAATTCACCACCTCGCCAATTACCAGCAGCGCCGGCGTCGGAGCCTGCTGCGCCAGTTGTTCCAGTTCCGCCAGCGTGCCGGTCAGCACTTGCTGATCCTGTCGCGTACCGCGGCCGATGACCGCCACCGGCGTATGCGGCGCCCGGCCATGCGCGATCAGTTGCTGGCTGATTTCCGCCGACTTGACCGTACCCATATAGATAGCCAAGGTTTGTCGGCCGCGCGCCAGCGTCGACCACTCCAGCGCATCGCCATCCGGGCGGCAATGCCCGGTGATAAATATCACGCTCTGCGCGTAATCCCGGTGCGTCAGCGGAATGCCGGCATACGCCGTGGCGCCGGCCGCCGCGGTGATGCCCGGCACCACCTGAAATGGAATGCCCGCCTGCGCCACCTGTTGCAGCTCTTCGCCGCCGCGACCGAAAATAAAGGGATCGCCGCCTTTCAGCCGCACCACCCGTTTGCCTTCCTGCGCCAGCTTCACCAGCAGCGCGTTAATCTCGTCTTGCGGCAGCAGATGCGCGCTGGCGCGTTTGCCGACGCAAATCCGCTCCGCATCGCGGCGCACCAGATCCAGCACCTCATCGCTGACCAGATGATCGTAAAGCACCACATCCGCCTGCTGAATCACCTGCAAGCCACGCAACGTCAGCAAACCGGCATCGCCCGGCCCGGCGCCCACCAGCGCCACCTCGCCTTGCTTAACATCGGGCTGCGCCAGTTGTTGTTCCAGTTCCTGCTCGGCCTGCGCCAGTTGCCCGGCAGCCACCAGACTGGAGAAACGCCCGGTAAAAATACGCTCCCAAAAACGACGGCGTTCCGTTACCGACGCCAGCCGCTGCTTGATGCGACCACGCCATTTTCCGGCCAGCTCCGCCATCAGCCCCAGACGGGCAGGCAGCAGCGCCTCCAGTTTCTCCCGCAGCAAACGCGCCAGCACCGGCGCCTGACCGCCGGACGAAATCGCCACCATCAGCGGCGAGCGGTCAATCAGCGAGGGAAAAATGAATGAGCATTTGGGCTGGTCATCCACCACATTGACCAGCAATTGGCGGCGATTGGCTTCCTCGAACACCGTGGCATTCAGCGCGGCATCATCGGTCGCGGCAATCACCAGAAACACGCTATCCAGCAGCGCGGGCGAGAACTCCTGCGCCACCCATGCCAGCCGGCCCGTCTGATGCTGCGCGTGCAGCGGTTCGCACAGCGCGCGCGCCGCTACCCGAACATCAGCCCCGGCGCGTTGCAGCAGGTCAATCTTGCGTGTTGCCACCTCACCGCCCCCGACAACCAGCACAGGGCGTTGCCGGAGATCGGCGAATATAGGGAGATAGTTCACAGATGCCTTTACTAAGCTAAAAATTCTATAAAGCGACTATAAAACGTGAAGAGAAAGGTTATGAAATGCCGAATTAGTATGATTAGTTCCGTAATGGAATAACAAACTATGCGGGAAAGAATAAAAACGCTTAATAACGGTTTTTACACTTCACGTTCACCTGTGCCTGCGCCGGACAGACAGCACCATCAGTACGCAGGCGATGACGTTTCACAAAAATACGGCTGACAGTTCCCCAAACGCCGTTAAAGCAGCAATGACCACACGCCTGATGCTCGCGCCGGAGAATGTCACACCGCCCGGCCGAATCATGTCGGATAGCTACGTCAGATGACTGCTCGTGATTATCATACAGGTTAATCAGCGTCTGGTTGATACCCGCTATCGGGATGGATGGATTTCTGTGCTGCTGATGTCACCGCGTTCGTAGCGCATCAGGCGGCGACCATCAGCCTTCATGCAGCCCACATTCGCGTTTCAGGCCGAAGAAACGGGTTTCTTCCTCGCTCATGCCCGGTTCCCACTTGCGGGTGGTATGGGTATCGCCCACCGACAGATAGCCCTGTTCCCATAGCGGGTGGTAGCTCAATCCGTTGGCTTTCAGGTACTGGTACACCGTGCGGTTATCCCAGTCGATGATCGGCAAAAACTTGAATACCCCGCGTTTGATCGCCAGCACCGGCAATCCTTCGCGGCTGTCCGATTGTTCACGGCGCAGACCAGCGAACCAGGTGCCGGCGCGCAGTTCTTGTAACGCCCGATCCATCGGCTCGACTTTATTGATCTGGTTGTACTGCTCAATGCCTTCCAGCCCCTGCTCCCACAGCTTGCCGTAACGCGCCTCCTGCCAGGCAGGAGACTGTGCGGCACGGTAAACCTGCAGGTTAAGAGCCAACTGTTCGGTCAGTTGGTCGATGAACTGATACGTCTCCGTAAACAGATAACCGGTATCGGTGAGGATAACCGGAATATCCGGCCGCTGTCGGGTAACCAAATGCAGGCACACCGCCGCCTGAATGCCGAAACTGGAGGAAAGCACAAACTCGCCCGGCAAGTTTTCCAGCGCCCAGCTGACGCGCTCCTGCGCGGACAGATTCTCCAGCTGTTCGTTGACGTCCGCCAGCGCGGCGGTCTGTTCCGGTTGGGGCAAGGCGCGCAGCGCCTCCAGATTCAGCGTAGACATCAGGTTCTCCTGTCAGTCGTAAAAATCAACGGCGGGGTCCAGCACCGGTTTAATGATGCCGACGCGGATCGCAAAATCGCCAAACCCTTCGCCGTTCTCGCGTTCGCTGGCCCAGCGCCCGACCAGTTGGTCGATATCGGCCAGAATCTCTTTCTCGGTGATGTTTTCCCGATACATGCGCGGAATACGCGTGCCTTCGCGGTTACCGCCGATATGCAGGTTGTAGCGGCCGATGGCTTTGCCCACCAGGCCGATTTCCGCCAGCATGGCGCGGCCACAGCCATTAGGGCAACCGGTCACGCGCAACACGATATGGTCATCACCCACGCCGTGTTTCTGCATAATGCCTTCCACCTGCGTGACAAACTCCGGCAGGAAGCGCTCGGCCTCAGCCATCGCCAGCGGGCAGGTCGGCAGCGATACGCAGGCCATCGAATTCTGCCGCTGCTCGGTAACGCTATCGTCGATCAGGCCGTACTGGCGCGCCAGCGCCTCGATTTTGGCTTTGTCGCGAGTGGCAACGCCGGCCACGATCAGGTTCTGGTTAGCGGTAAGCCGGAAATCGCCTTTATGGATTTTGGCGATTTCCGCCATGCCGGTTTTCAGTGGGCGCCCCGGATAATCCAGAATGCGACCGTTTTCAATGAACAGGGTCAGGTGCCATTTATTGTCGATCCCCTTCACCCAGCCGATGCGATCGCCGCGACCGGTGAAGGCATACGGACGAACGGGTTCAAAAGTGATGCCGGCGCGGCGTTCCACTTCCTGTTTGAAAGTCTCGACGCCTACCCGTTCGAGCGTGTATTTAGTCTTGGCGTTCTTGCGGTTGGTGCGATTGCCCCAGTCGCGCTGGGTGGTCACCACCGCCTCAGCCACCGCCAGCGTATGCGCTAATGGAATATAGCCCAATTCGCTGGCCGTACGCGGATAGGTCGCCTTGTCGCCGTGGGCGATAGACAGGCCGCCCCCCACCAATACGTTAAAACCTACCAGTTGGTTGTTATCTGAAATGGCAACAAAGTTTAAATCGTTGGCGTGCAGGTCCACATCGTTCTGCGGCGGGATCACCACCGTGGTCTTGAACTTGCGCGGCAGATAGGTCGCCCCCAGAATCGGCTCCTCGTCGGTGGTGGCGACTTTTTCCTTATCCAGCCACACCTCGGCGTAGGCGCGGGTGCGCGGCAGCAGGTGTTCGGAAATCGTCTTCGCCCATTCATAAGCCTGCTGATGCAGTTCAGATTCCACCGGGTTAGAGGTGCACAGCACGTTACGGTTGACGTCGTTGGCGGTCGCCAACGCATCCAGCCCAACCGCATGCAGCAGTTGGTGAGCGGATTTCAGATCGGTTTTCAGAATGCCGTGAAACTGGAACGTCTGACGGTTGGTGATGCGGATGCTGCCGTACAGCGTTTTTTCACCGGCGAACTGGTCGATGCCGAGCCACTGCTTCGGCGTCATCACCCCGCCCGGCAGGCGGCAGCGCAGCATCATGGCATGACGCGGTTCCAGCTTCTGTTCCGCGCGTTCGGCGCGAATATCGCGGTCATCCTGCTGATACATGCCGTGAAAGCGAATCAGCAGAAAGTTGTCGCCGTTAAAGCCGCCGGTCAGGCCGTCGCTCAAATCTTCCGTAATCGTACCGCGCAGGTAATTGCTTTCCAGCTTAAGGCGCTCGGCGTCAGCCAGCTTGCCCTCGACCACCAGCGGACCAGAATATCTTTCGCTCATTAGTACACATCTCTCTGATAACGCCGCTCAAGACGCAGCTCGCTTAAAAACTCATCCGCCTGTTCGGCGTCCATCCCGCCGTGTTCAGCCACAACGGTCAGCAGCGCCTGCTCTACATCTTTCGCCATGCGATTGGCGTCGCCGCAGACATAAATATGGGCGCCATCCTGAATCCAGCGCCACACCTCCGCGCCTTTTTCACGGATTTTGTCCTGTACGTAAACCTTGTGCGCCTGATCGCGCGACCAGGCCAGGTCGATTTCCGTCAACAGCCCGTCTTTAACGTAACGCTGCCACTCCACCTGATAGAGGAAATCTTCGGTAAAGTGCGGGTTGCCGAAAAACAGCCAGTTTTTACCGCCAGCGCCGTCGGCTTCACGCTGCTGCATAAACGCCCGGAATGGCGCGATGCCGGTGCCCGGACCAATCATGATTACCGGCGTTTCGGGGTTGGCGGGCAGGCGGAAATTGTCATTGTGCTCAATGAACACACGGACATCGCCATCCTCTTCCAGCCGGTCCGCCAGATAGCCCGACGCACCGCCGCTACGCGCACGGCCTTCATATTCATAACGCACCGCGCCGACGGTGATGTGCACTTCGCCGCCGACATCGTCCTGCGACGACGCGATGGAGTAGAGACGCGGCGTCAGCGGACGCAGCAGCCCGGTGAGCTGTTCCGGCGTCAGTTCCACCGGCGCTTCGCGCACCATATCCACCAGCGGAGTACGCTGTGCGTACTGCTGTAGCGCGGATTTATCGGCAACCAGCCCCAGCAGCGCCTCGTTGCGCGACAACGCCGCGTAATTAGCGACAATCGGCGCGGTGTTTTGCGTCAGTTCAAAATGGCGTTGCAGCGCCTCAGCCAACGGTAGGGTGTTGCCGTTCACGACAACGGACTCGTCGCCTTTCAGCCACAACAGCCCCAGCAGCTCCTGCACCAGCGCCGGGGAGTTCTCATACCACACGCCCAGCGCATCACCCGGCTGGTAATGCAGACCGGAGTCGCCCAGATCGATTTCGATATGGCGAACGTCTTTTTCCGAATTACGACCGGTGATCTTCTGGTTGACCGACAGCGACGCGGTATAAGGGGCATCCTTGTGATACGGGCTGGTGGTGATGGCATTGACCTGGCCGCTGGCCGCGGTTTGCACCGCCACCGCCGTCTGGCCGGCAAAGCGCGCCTTCAAGGTTTCCACCACCTGACGACGCCACTGTTCCGCCAGCGGCTGGAATTCCACATCGGCATCGACGCGATCGAGCAGGCGTTCCGCGCCTAACTCAGCCAGACGGCCGTCAAAATCCTTACCCGCCTTGCTGAAAAACTCATACGAGGTATCGCCAAGGCCAAACACCGCAAACGCCGCGCCCGCCAGCGACGGCGCTTTTTTCGAGAACAGGAATTTGTGCAACGCCACGGCTTCTTCCGGCGGCTCGCCTTCGCCCTGCGTCGAGGTAACGACCAGCAGCAGTTTTTCCTGCGCGATCTGTTTGAATTTATAGTCGCCGGCATTCACCAGCGTTACCGGCAGGCTGGCCGCCAGCAGATCGTCGCGCACCTGTTCCGCTACGCGGCGGGCGTTGCCGGTCTGAGAGGCGGAAATCAGCGTAATCGCCGCCGGCGGCGCTACTTCGGCGGCTGGCGCCGCCGTCACGGCCGGAACGGCAACCGCACCGGGCTGTTGCTGAATCACGCCCCAGAAATAGCCGGACAACCAGGCCAGTTGCGTCGGCGAAAGATCGCCGGTCGCGGCCTGAAGACGCGAAAGTTGCTCCGCGCTCAACGGGAGCAGCGGAGTCGGAGAAGCCGAAGTTGTCATTGTGGTATCGGTATCCTTGTTCTGGCCGCGGGCGCTAATGCCGGGTTGCCGCAATAGCCAATTTCATGAAATAGAAAGTCAGATGGGATATAAGGTAACCATCCCCATCTTAACAATTAAAGACATGATGGAAATATTTAATAACCAAAACGACTAAATAGTTTTTTTGATAACACTTATTGCTTTAAGTGTTATTGATCACAATTTACCGCATTGATTATTTTAATGTTTCTTTTGGGCTATCGCGCTGGCGTTATACTCGCCATTCCGTGGCCCAGGGAGCACACCGATTATGTGGCAGCGTCGCGCACTGGAACTGAACACCCAGGATATCTGGCACTGGCGGCACATCACCGCGCTGGCGGACTACGCCCGCCGTTACGGTTTCAATACGCTGGTGCTGGGGCAAGCGGACCTGCTGGATAAGCTGGTGACGCCGCCCGCTTATCAACACGCCCGCTTTGACGATCGCATCAGCAGTCAGCAACGCTCGCGCTGCGTCTATCTCAATCAGGTCGCCGCCTATTGCCGCGAACAGGGGCTGGCGCTGTACCTGCAATGCAAAGAGCTGTCCTTCCCTACCGACCTGCTGTTGCTGCACCCGCAGTTGCTGGACGATGCGCGTCAGTTCCGTATCGATACCCATTTCTGGTGCGATTACCTGGCCGCCAAGGTAGAGCAACTGATGCAGCAGATCCCACGGCTGAGCGGGCTGATGCTGGCGATCTCCAACAGCGACAGCCTGATACGGTTTGCGCCGCCGCCCGGCGAGGAGATGCAAAGCGGCATTATTTCACCGACGATGCCACCGGCAATGCCGCCAACCCTAGACAGCGAACCGATTTACCGGCAATTGTTTACCGCCGTTTCCCGCGTTGTTCACGCCCATCAGCGTCATCTGGTCTTGCGCGCCTTTCCGGCCAATCATCACGACATGTCCCACGTACTGGAGGCCCTCCGCAGCCTGCCGCCCACCGTGTCCGCCGCCATCAAGATGACGCCGGAGCGCTTTTGGCCGGAATTCCCCAACAACCCGGCGCTGCTGGAGCTGGATGACCGGGAAATCTGGGTGGAGCTGGATGTGGCGGGCGAGGAAGTCGGCTGGGGCAATCTGCCGTTTCTGCGTTACACCGAAATTCAGGGGCGATTGCTGTGGTGCAGGGAAAAGAATCCGGCCATCGTCAGCGCGGCGTGCCGCATCAGTTGGGATGGCGTCGATAACCACAGCGTGCTGGGGTCGCTGAGCGAATTCACGCTGTTCGCCTGCGCACGTCTGTTGAACGACAGCGCGCCGCCGGTTAACGAAAGCGAACTGTTTCGTCAGTGGCTGGCGGAATGCTGGCAATGGCAGCCGGACGACACGGTCTGTCACACCATGCGCGCCCTGCTGGAACAGGCGCAACAGGCGCTGTCGCTATCATTGTATGCGCGCCACCATGTGTTCCATCGCCATAGCCTGCTGCCGTCCAGTTACGGTCAGGCGGTGTGGAGCCTGTACGGTCAGCTCAATCGCAACCACTGGTTACCCGGCTCCGGGCGCGATATCACCTTTGATCGCCGCGAAACGGAACTGGCTTCCCAGAATCTGTATCAGATCGTGCGGGAGAAAGACGCAGCCTGGCAGTTAGCCGACCAGAGCCGGCAGGCCGCCAGCCAGTTTGCCCGCGACCATGACCTGCCGGAACCGCTGCGCCAGCGCTGGCTGCAGGAATGGCGCGGACTGGCGCTCTATTGCCGGGCCTTCGTCCATGCGCAAAAAGCCTTTTTCACCCTGCACTACTGCCAGCAGGTAGAAAACAACTGGACGCTGCGTGAAATCGCCAAAACCAATATTCAGGCGCTCTACGGCGTGGCGCATGAAATGGACGATTTCTGCCTGCAACACCGGGACTACCCGGTGAGCATGCACGTCATGTTTGATGCCGCCCGCCCACGCGCGCTGTCGGACAGCCTGCAACAACAGCTGACCGCGCTAACGCAGGACACCGGCGGCGGTCATTAGGCGGCGTCACGTCACCCGGCGTAACGCCGCCAAACCGGCTAATCATCAGCGGATCACCCGTTTCAGGATGCGGTTGCCCGTATCATTGAAATTCTTCGCCGACGTCTCCACGCTCCGGTTGCCGTAATCCAGTTGCTCAACCGTTTGCAGAATCAGGCTGGCCAGTTGCGGATCTTCAATGTACGAGGACACCGGGGTTTGCATCGGTTTTTCCAGCGCCTGCATCAGCCCTTTCACCGCCAGATCCTGCGTATCCAGCCGCTGGTTGTCCTGCAACGCCTGACGCGCCACCCGGCTGAGCGGCACGCCGCGCTCGGTGCCCATCAGCAGGCTGCCTTCCGGGTCATTCATCAGAAAATTGAGCAGCAGCGCCGCTTCTTTCGGGTGGTTGCTGCTTTTGCTGATGGCAAACAGCATCGAGGGCTTGAAGAATTGCCCCGGATTGTCGGAACCCGGCGTCATGATGTACGGCCCCAGTTCCAGTCTGGCGGGCGGCGCCAGCGGCTCGGCGTATTTCTTCACTACCGACGCCCATAGCTGCGCCCCGCCGTATTCGCCGTTGATCCACGGCCGGGTTTCAAACACCCCGGCCTTGCCAAAAGCGTTGTAGTATTTCGCCGACGGAATGACATGATCGTCCACCAACCGTTTGTAGAAACGGAACGCTTCCAGCCACTGCGCCTCGGTGTAATTGAAGCGTTTGTTCTGCTCGTCAATCATGCCGATATGAAATTTCTGGGTCATATAGGTGTTGATCAACTCCAGCAGCCCTTCGCCGCTATCCTGCGCTGGGGAAGCCAGCGGGAAGTAGTTGTCGCCGAGCTTATCCCTGAACACCTTGCCAGCCTGGAACAGCTCCTCCCAGGTGGTCGGGTACGCCAGACCGGCTTTTTTCCAGGTATCGACGTTGTAGTACATCACCAGCCCGTTGAGCGAGGTGGAGATGGCGTTGACCTTGCCGTCCACCGTGGTCAGCGCATCCGCCGGAAAGTCCTGCAGTTTCAGGGTCTCTTTCAGTTTGTTCAAATCGTAAAAGCCGGTGCCGGTGCGGGAGAAGATCGGTATCCAGTTCCAGTTGATCTGCACCACGTCCGGCTCTTCGCCACTGGCGATTTGGGTGGTCAGACGCGAGAGGTAGCCGTCCCAGCCGGTATATTCCGCTTTGACCGTGATCCCCGGGTATTTTTTCTGAAAAGCCTCAATGGCGGCCAGCGTGGCCTGATGGCGGCTGTTGCCGCCCCACCAGGACATGCGCAATGTCACTTGTTCCGCGGCCTGAACCTGGCCCAGCACGGTAAACGCCAACAACATCAGTCCTACCAGCAATCTCATCATGTCCCCGATCCTCTTTATATTGTTATTTCAGGGCGGAAGGGTAATCAGGCAGGTACAGGGCGCCTCCCGCAGGGAAACAAGATAGGCAGATTGTTTTTTGCTTCACCAGCGCCGGGAAGCGACCAAATGCGCGTTATGCGGAGCAGGCTGAAAAAATGCGTGTCGCCGGGACCGGCAAGGCGCATTTCATGGAAGCGGGTTCACCGTCCGGCGCATTGCTGCGTCCTTGCCTCACAACCTGCCTGCAACGGTGAATAGAGCACGCGATCGAGTTCACAGTTATTTAACAAAAATAAAACACAGTGCGCCGCCAACGCGGTACGCGTTCGCCAGAAGGGATAAAAACGTGATGAAACACACATTACGTTCACACTGCGGCGAGTATGACGTTATCACGCTCACATTCCACCGGATTGCCCCAGGCTGGCTGTGAAGGCGCTCTAACCCTGAGTGATTTCCTATCGCGCCACGGCTGTCTGCAATGAAAAACCGTGCTGGAATGGCTCTCATTTCCCTATCGAAACAGGATAAAAACCATGAGGCTATCCATTCGCTCCTACACACCCGCCGCCGATGGCGTTACCCCGGACACCGCGTTGTTCCAGCGGGCGATCGATGACCTGACCGCGCAAGGCGGCGGCACGCTGGTGGTAGAGCCGGGGCGTTATCTGTTGGGAGGATTACGGCTACCTTCGAATTTTTGCCTGCAACTGGACGCCGGAGCGGAACTGATCGCCAGCGCCTGTTATGACGATTTTGCTCAGACGACTACCGTCAGCGTGGCCGAGCTTTCCGATCGCGCGTTTTTGTACGCCCGCCGGCAGCGCAATATCACCCTGTGCGGGAAAGGGAAAATCACCGGTAACGCCGACGCCTACTTCTCAGCCGAGCCCGATGAACAAGGTTATCGCCTGCCGGCACAACATCGCCCGCGTATTCTGGTGCTGGAGGACTGCGAACAGGTCAATTTGCAGGACCTGACCATCGAACAGGCGCCGATGTGGACCGTCCATCTGGTGAGTTGCCGT
This sequence comes from Dickeya dadantii NCPPB 898, assembly GCF_000406145.1. Lineage (NCBI taxonomy): Bacteria > Pseudomonadati > Pseudomonadota > Gammaproteobacteria > Enterobacterales > Pectobacteriaceae > Dickeya > Dickeya dadantii. The sequence goes on from NZ_CM001976.1 coordinate 3,771,869, forward strand.
CAGGTCAATGTTGAGCGCCTGACGGTGGATAACGACATGACCATGGCGAATACCGATGCGCTCAATCTCGACAGCTGTCAGGACGTGACGGTGCATCACTGCCACCTGAGCGCCGCCGATGACGCATTGTGCATCAAAACCACCGCCAAACCGCCCGCCATGCAGTATAAAGCCCAGCGTATGACGGTCAGCCACTGCCGGCTGCGTTCGCGCAGTTGCGCGCTGAAAATCGGCACCGAAACCTTCGCCGACATTGAAGACCTGACCGTCAGCCACTGCGCCATCTACGACTCCAACCGGGGAATCGGCCTGATGTCCCGCGACGGCGGCGCCTTTCGCCGCATCTGTTTTAGCGATATCACCTTCGAATGCGTCGCGGCGCCGCCCTGCCACTGGGGCAAGGCCGACCCGGTATTCGTATCGGTACGTTACCGCGACCCGACGATTGAACCCGGAGTGATTGAGGATGTGCGCTTCGTGCGGCTGTCCGGCGTTAGCGAAGGCGCCATCAACCTGCACAGCACGCCGGCGGGCTATATCCGCGATATTCATTTCGATGGCATCACGTTAGAACAACGACCGAGCCATTCGCCGGAACAGGGCTTGTACGACGTCCGCCCGCCCTGCAACCCGGACCGCCCCACCGGCATGGGGCTGGACAACGCCTACATGGTCAACCCGGATACCGGTCGCGCTTACGGGGTGGAAACTTACCCAACCGGGCTGCCGGCGCTGTTTGCGCGCGGCGTCAGCGGATTAACGTTGCACCACATGACGTTGCGGCGCCCGTCCCCGTTGCCCGCCGGCTGGAGCCACGATGCGGTTATCGAACTGACGGAATAGCCCGATTGACAACCTGGCAGGATGGCGCGCTGATACTGGCAAAAAGGATAGTCTGACGTCAGGAAACGTGCTTCACACGGCACTTTCCGGTAGTATGCGACGGTTTTTTGAATGACACGAGAGCCTCACCATGCCAACCACACTGTTTAAAGATTTCCAGTTCGAAGCCGCGCACCGGCTTCCCCATGTGCCGAATGGCCATAAATGCGGCCGCCTGCATGGTCATTCGTTCATGGTTCGTCTGGAAATTACCGGTGAGGTCGATCCTTATACCGGCTGGGTGATGGACTTCGCCGAGTTGAAAGCCGCGTTCAAACCCACCTGGGAGCGGTTGGATCACCATTACCTGAACGACATTCCGGGGCTGGAAAACCCCACCAGCGAAGTACTGGCGCGCTGGATTTGGCAGCAACTCAAACCGACGCTGCCATTATTAAGCGCGGTGACCGTCAAGGAAACCTGCACCGCCGGGTGCGTCTACCGCGGCGAGGACGACTGAGTCCGCGGCCTGCGCGACTGGCAGGCTACACGATGCCCATCAGGCAATATTGAGGTATTTGTGGGTCTGCATCGATAAACGCCAGTTGCGGGCGATGCAGGTTTCAATGCACAGCCGGGTGGCGTCGTCCTTTTGGCTTATCGGCTGTAGCGCCACCACCCGCGCCTTGTCGTCATCCAACCTCGCCAGCAACGCATCCAGCGCTTCGATATCCCGCTCACGCGCCACCGGATGCTTGATTTCATTCGCCCGCTGCAACGCCTGATCCAACACCGCCAGACCGCCGCGCATATTCACTTTGGGGGAAACCGTCACCCAGCAGTTGGGTGAACAACGCACCTCATGGGTGCCGCTGGTTTCAATCTGGGTGCTGAACCCTTGTTGTTCCAGCGCCTGCGTCAGCGGCGTCAGATCGTGGATACAAGGCTCGCCGCCGGTAATCACCACATGCCTGGCAGTGTATCCCTGCCGCGCTATCTGCTGTATCAGATCTCCGGCGCTGGAACCGCTCCAGGCGTCGCTCTCCCCGCTTTTAACCAGCACTTCCGCCAGCGAAATCTGCCGCTCCGGCCGTTTTTCCCAAGTGTGTTTGGTATCGCACCAGCTACACCCCACCGGGCACCCTTGCAAACGGATAAACACCGCCGGGACGCCGGTGAAAAAACCTTCGCCCTGCAGGGTCTGGAACATTTCGTTAATCGGGTAAAGCATCGTGTTTCATTATTCCTTCTGGCTAAACCACTATTATCGCCGATAGCGGATGCCATGCCAAACCGCCGGGTGCGATAACGAATACCGCCGGGCGCGATAGCGAAAAAGAACGGCAGCCAGGAATTTGTGCCTGCGCGATTCCCGGTTAATAATCAACAGGTCGCACATGATACAGCCATACCTCTATTCAAATGCCACACCTCTATTCAAATAAGGAAATGTAAGATGACGTTATTGAAACCCCTTGCTGTTTTCTGTTTGTCATTATCTCTGGTTCCGGCGTTCGCCAACGCCGAAGCGGTCGCGCAGGTCAAAACCCAGCCTGGGTATTACCGCATCATGGTCGGACAATATGAAATTACCGCGTTGTCCGACGGCACCAACACCATGCCGATGGACAAGCTGCTCACCCGCACCCCACGGGAGAAAATCGTCAGTCTGCTGGAAGCCAGCTACCTGAAACCGCAGGTGGAAACCTCCATCAACGCGTTTCTGATCAATACCGGCAAAAACCTGATTCTGGTCGACAGCGGCACCGGCGCGCTGGGCGGAAAAACCACCGGTAAAACGCTGGCCAACCTGAAAGCGGCCGGGTACCAACCGGCACAGGTCGATACCGTACTGGTGACCCACCTGCATGCCGATCACTTCGGCGGGCTGGTCAGCGACGGCAAGCTGGTGTATCCCAACGCCACCATTTACGTGAATCAGAAAGACACCGATTTCTGGCTGAGCCCGGATAATCTGAAAAAAGCGCCGCAGGATAAAAAAGCCGGATTTGAGCGGGTGCAGGACGTGTTCCGCCACATCCGCGAAGCCGGCAAACTCAAGACCTTCACCGACCATCAGTCACTGCCTGCCGGCATTACCGCGGTGCCTACGCCAGGCCATACCCCCGGCCATACCGCTTTTCTGGTCAACAGCGAGAGTCAGAAAATGCTGCTGTGGGGCGACATCGTGCACGCCGAAGCGGTACAAATGCCGTTGCCGGACACCGCCATCGCGTTTGACTCCGATAGCGAGCAGGCGGTTCGCACCCGCGATGCATTGCTGAAAGAGACGGTGAAACAGGGTTACTGGGTGGCGGGCGCACACCTGCCGTTCCCCGGCATCGGCCACGTCGCGGCACAGCACGACGCCAGCGGCAAAACCAACGGCTATCGTTGGCTACCGGTCAATTACAGCCTGTCGGGGCTGTGAGTCACCGTCAGCGTCAAAAAACGGGCTTTCGCAGAAAGCCCGTTCAAAACCTTTCTCTCTTCAAGACGCTTTACAGATAAACGCGCAAATACTCCGACAGGCACAGAATCGCCATCGCCTGACCGTACGGCATTGAGGTCAGCGGAATCTGGCGGTAATAGTCCAGTTCCTTGCCCATCGCCGTTCCGAAGGACACGTTCAGCAATTCCCCGTTCTCGCTGATATTCGCCACCACGCCGCGCATCGCCTTTTCCGCCACCTCGGCGTAGCGACGGTCAATGTAGCGCTTACGCACCGCTTTGAGGATGCCGTAGGCAAACCCGGCGGTAGCGGAGCTTTCCAGATAAGAGGTGGGGTCATCCAGCAGGGTGTGCCACAGGCCGCTGTCGTCCTGGTACTTCGCCAGCGCTTCCACCTGGCTTTCCAGCACCTGAATCAGAAAACGGCGGGTGGCGTTGTGTTCAGGCAGATCCAGCAATTCGATGAATTCCGGGATTACAATGGTCAGCCAGCTGTTGCCGCGCGCCCAGCGCGCCTGCGCAAAACTGTGGTTGCCGTCGAAGGTCCAGCCGTGGAACCACAGGCCGCTCTGACGATCCATCAGGTACTGCACGTGCAGCAGGAACTGGTAGGTGGCTTCTTCGACAAACTCGGGGCGGTTGAGCAGCTTGCCGATTTTCGCCAGCGGCAGCACGCTCATCATCAACGTGTCGTCCCACAGTTGATCGGTGTTTTCGCTGTTGTAGACGATATGCTGCAAACCGTCTTTGTGGGTACGCGGCATGTCGTACATCACCCATTCAGCCCAACGTTCGAGATACGGCAGCCAACGGCTGTCGCCGGTTTCTTCATAACGGTAGGCCAGCGTCAGGAACGGACATACCGTGTTGACGTTTTTGGTCGGCGTCCCTTCGGCCAGCCGGGCGGTGAACCAGTCATCGATGATAGCGCGCATCCGCTCGTCGCCGGTCTGGCGATAATACTGATAGATGCCGTACAGCCCGATGCCGTGCGTCCATTCCCAGCCGGCCCAGCCCTTGGTATCAATTACCCGGCCGTCGTCCAGCCGCAACAGGAATTCGCCGGTTTTATCCTCAATGTTGATCAAATTGTCGGTCACCCGGCAAATCAACGCTTTTAAATCGTCCCGGGAGATGAAGTATTCGGGCTGGCGCAGCAGTGCGCTATGTTTCACAGGGAAAATGGTCATAACAGATATCCAGTTCCAGTTTCGTTACACATCAATCGATGACTTCTACTCAATAACGTCTCAATCCACGCAATGCCGTTCAATGCACACCGTGGTGAGGCGTTCTGCCGGTCATCGACCGGGCCGGTGCCTTGTGGCGATTGAGATAACCAATGTTGTTGTTCCCCCACAGGGATTCGTACGGCATACCGGCCAGCATTTCCACCGTGGCACGGGCTTCCGGCGTGACTTTTTCCGGTACGATGCGGCCTGCCTCACGCATTTTCGCCGTTTCCTGGCGCAGCACTTCATGCGTCTGCAAATTCAGTTTGAAGCGCAGAGATACCAGGAAGCCTAATGCCAGCACCCCGACCGTCCCGAAGCACAGCACCATCAAAATAGTGTGGCTGACGCCCGGTGCCTGCACGCTCTGGCCGGAGACAAAACCGGACAGTTGCAGCACGATGCCCACCAGCATTACCGCGCCGGCCTGCGAGGCTTTACGAGTCAGGGTCATAATGCCGGCGAAGATCCCTTCACGGCGCTGGGCGGTGATGACTTCATCCACATCAGCGATGTAGGTATAGGTATTCCATGGCACATAGTTGATGCCGCCGCGGCCCAAACCGGCCAAACCGGACACCAGCAGCAGTAGCGAGAACGCCGAATGCATGCCGCTGTAGTACAGGAAACCATAGGAGAGCGCGCTCAGACCGAACAGGCAAACCACCATGCGATAGGACGGCGCCGGGCCGAACTTGATGCACAGCGGGATCATCGCAATCACCGAGATAAATTGCAGGGTCGCCATGGTGCCCATCAGGTTGGACGCCATCGTCGGGCTTTGCATCAGCACGAATACCACGTAGTAGGTGAAGACCGCGTTGAACACGTCCTGTGCGATGTAACCGCCCAGATACATCCCCAGATGCTGGCGGAAGATACGGATACGCAGCGTGGACAACAGTTCAATGTTGAGGCGTTTGAGGCTCTGCCCCAGCGTCAGCGACTGGCGCTCTTTTTCCGCCCGCAACGACGCTTCCGACATCTGGTCGCGTGGCCGCTCCCAAGTGAAGAAGTACACCAGCGTCAGCACGCAGGCGCAGATCACCGAGAACACCAGACTGGAGTAGAAGAAGGACACCACATTGTCCTTGCCGAAATATCCCAACAAGATACCGGGCAGAAACGCCGCCAGAATCGCCGACAGCTGCGCCAGCGCGATACGCGCGCCGGAGAACTTGGTCTTCTGTTTGAAATCATCGGTCATTTCCGGCACCAGCGTTTCATACGGCACCAGCACCATGGTGTAGATGACGTCAAACAGCAGGTAGGTAATCAGGTAGTACCAGTAATCCATGTGGCCGACCCACATCAGGCTGTAGCTGAAGACACAGGGAATACCGAGCAGAATAAAGAACTTGCGGCGCCCGAAGCGTTTGCCCAGCCAGGTAGAGCCGAAGTTATCGGTCAGGAACCCCATCAGCGGGCTGACCACCGCATCCAGTACCCTGGCCATGGCAAAAATAAAGGTCGCCTCGATGGGCGTCAGGCCGCAAAAGGTGGTGTAAAAATAGAGCAGCCAGCCGGCGGTGAGCGCCGTGGTGCCGGCCCCGAGGAAATCACCGGAACCGTAGGCCAGGTAATTCGCCAGCCCAATCTTACGTGTTTTCATCGCCATCCTTCCTCATTGATTGTATTTATGAAGGTGTTGCAGCGAGCCCAAAACATCGTGGCCGCCGTAGCGTTAAAGTAGCGAGACGGCAAGGCAAAAACCTTTGCGCGTTTGCCACGGCCCGGGAGGGATTGGCATCCCAGAGAAGAACGTGGCGATCGAGCTCAAGCTTTTATAAAAAAGTATTTTAGGCCAATAAAACCAACGGTTCGTTTATGGCGATCACAAGGTGAGCGGGTCAGTTTGAAGACAGAAGAACAATCGGAACGCCCCATGATGGCGGCGTTCCAGACACTTAACGCGGATGCAGAATACGATCAACCTGCTCAGCACTCAGGTCAAAGCCATAGAAGCGCTGGTAGAAGTCGTGGGTCTCCTTTTCCATATCGATATGTTGCATTTGCTGCGGGTAGAGCGTTTTCGCCAGCCACAGAAACTGCAACGCCTGCTCGGACGTTTCCCTGCACCACCAGAACATCCCCTGCGGATTGGCATACACCCGCCCTTGCCGGACGGCCTTTAGCGTTTGCCACTGCGGATCCTGACGGATCGCCGCCGCATCGCTTGCCCGCATGGTGATAATCACATCTGGCTCGGCCTGCACGATCTGCTCAAGGGAGACTGGCGCCGTACTGACACCCGCCTGGTGAAACCAGGGTTCCGCGACGTTGATCGCCCCACCGAGATCCAGCCAATCCTGATTGAGGGAGGGGCGACCCGACGTAGTAAGCGGATCACCCACGGCATGATAGACCTTGAGCCGCTGTTCAGGCGGAATACGTTGTATGACGTCACTAACGCGCCGCACGTTGTCCTGATAATACGCCGCGAAATCGTGGGCGCGCGCTAACGCATCAGGCCCCAAAATCTCCCCGGTAATCAGAGTGCGTTCCACCATCGCCGCCAGCGAGTTATAGCGCAGCGCCACCACGCGGATCCCCGCCTTGCCCAGCGTATCGGCCTCCGGCAGCGGCGTACTTTGCGGCACAAACAAGACTTGCGCGCGCATAGCCACCAGTACTTCACTGTTAATGCCCATATCGCCGTTGCGCGACGCCAAGGCGGCCTGCGCGATCGACGGCACAAACTGACGGAACAACGGCGTATCGCGCACTATTTTGGTGGTAGCAACAATGCGATCGCCATAGCCCAGCATGGCGATAATCGAATTCTGCGCGTTCCAGGACGTGGCGATACGTTCTACCCGAGCGGGCACCTCAACCGTACGATCACCGTAGTAATGCACCGTTCTTGTCGGTGCGGCATCCGCCAGCGCCGAGCCAGCCAGCAGGCAAGCGAGCAACGCCGCCGAAAAACGCCGCGCGCGGCGGCCAATAACAGAATAAGTCATCGCGTCACCAGTCAACGGAGAGGGAAGCGCGAATTTCTCGCGGTTCGCCCAGGAAAGCGCTGGCGGAACCGTTATTGCCATCAGTACTGCCGGGGAAAATGGACGCCCAGTAGCGCTCGTTAGTGACGTTATTCACCATCACACGCAGTGCCGCCTTTTTATCGTGCAGTTTAAAGCCGTAACGCGCGCCGAGATCCAGCGTGGTGACCCCCGCTGCCCAGGAGGTATTGGTGTCGTTAGCCGCTCGCTTACCGGTGTAGTGCAGATTAGCCTGGTACACCAGAGCCGGGTGTGCCGGGTGGCTATACTCCGCCAGCAGGTTAGCCTGAAACTTAGGCACGCCCACCACCCGCTTGTTGCGGGTTTCCGCCAGCGCGGTTTCCTTCAATTTGGGATCGAGCAGCGTCATACTCCCGAACAGGTGCAGACCATCCCAGACTTCGCCATCAGCCATCAGTTCCAGACCGTTGTTGACCTGCTTACCTTGCTCTTTGTAAATGTTGTCAACCGCATTGGTATAGGCAAACGGACGTTCCAACCGGAATAGCGCGGCATTCAGGTTAACGCTCCCCCATTGGGATTTCACCCCGGCCTCATATTGGGTACTACGATAAGGCTTCAATACCTGGCCTTCGTTGGCCGCACCGGTGGGCGCGACGCCCCCTTGCTCAAGGGAATCCGCATAGGCGACGTAGGTCATGACATTGGGCAGCACCTTATACATTAGGGAAACCGTCGGACTGGTGCCGGTGTCATGTTGAATGTCGCTGTTATCACCGTAGCTACGCGAAGCGATCCAACTCTGGCTGACGACGCCCATGGCCGACCAGCGGTCGTTAAAGGCCACCGTGTCTCCCACGGTGACCGCCTGCTGGGTGCTGCGGCTATCTTTGTAACGCCCGGAACCCGCGTAAAAGCGGCCATCGCTCGGATCGTTAAAACCGCCCGGTGCGTCAATGGTGCTGTTGCCAAGCAGGTAGCGGTTGCTGCTGCCCAGTGCGGCATAGTTGGTCCACTGGAATCCGGTGGTGCTGAATACCACATCGTGAGATAAGCCGCCGGTATCAATATGGCCGTTCAGCTGCAACGTATTGCTCAACACCCGGAACCGCCCGGCGCTATAGGGTTGTGTCAATGTGGTACGCAGTGAACCCTGATTGTCGGTAATGGAATGGGTTAACGTTCGCATACCGCGATCCGCCGTCTGGTAACCGACACCACCGGTGATAACCCAATCATTATTGAAATAGTGTTTGAGACGGGTGCTGACCGTTTTGGTCACCAGATCCAGCCCGGCATAAGATTGCCCAAACCCTTTGCGGCTGACATCCGGCGCGCTGGGAAGCTGGACGTTCGGTCCATAGGAAAAGCCGCCGGCATAGCCCATCTTCTTGAAGCGATATTCGCTGGCATTAAATTCCAGTACCGTATCCGGGGAGAGGTTCCAATCCAGCGCCACGCTGGCCAGACGGCGACGCAGCGTACTGTCGCTAACGCTACCCTCGCCTTCATCATGCAGCAGGTTGATGCGATAACCAAACCGATCGTTTTCCCCGACGTGTCCCCCCAGATCGGCGTGACCTGAAGCGGCGCCTTTGCTGGAGTAACCGACGGTAACGCGGTTCAAGGTTTGCGCCGTGGGTCTTTTCTGCACAAAATTAAACTGCCCGGCCGGGCTGGCGGGGCCATAAAGCGCCCCCGTCAGGCTGTTGATCACATCCAGCCGCTCCAGCATCTCAACAGGAAAGGCGGTGGTGGAGATGATATTGAGCCCATCGAGGCGACTGTTCGCCAGCACATCCCCTTGCATACCGCGGCTTTGCGGACGGCCGACATCAATGCCGCCGCGTGCCTGCATCTGCGCCGAGGCGCTGTATTTCAGCAGATCGTTGACATTTTTCGCCTGCTGGTTGGCGATCATCGCAGAGGTCACCGTGGTGGTGGAATACGGCGAGTCGACGCGGTCACGCTTGCCTAGCGGCCCAATCTCGACGGCATTGGTGTTCATCCCAGCCCCGGCCGGATACGGAGAGGCGTCTGTGGGTTTGGCCGTGACTACCAGCACATCCGCCGATTTATCATCATCCAGTTTCGCGCCGCCCTCGGCGGACCAGGTAGAAAAAGAAACAGCCATCAAAGCAGGCACCAGACAATGAATGCTGTTTTTCCATTTCTGCATTGTCATTTTTTTATCTCGGTTTTGTATGTTGTTTATCGATATGTATTTTTTTATATATCGATGCGCAATATACAAAGATACGAGACGCTTTTAAGAAAAAATCTCGTTCTCATTGCCCAGGATCAATTGATAATTAGCTGAAAAATAAAATGTAATTACTAAGTGGTAGGAAAATCACTCGTAAGGAGCAAGCCAGACGCCGACGGGATCGAAAAAATCCGGGCAGGGAAAAATTGAATGTGGAGTCGCAACATAAAAAAACCCCGGGTGCCGAAACCCACCGGGGTTTATCACCGGGCGCGGACGCCCGGCACAAGGCAGACGCTTACGCCTGGCCTTTCACTTCTTTCAGACCGTTGAACGGTGCAGAGTCACCCAGCGCTTCTTCGATACGGATCAGCTGGTTGTACTTAGCAACGCGGTCAGAACGGCTCATGGAACCGGTTTTGATCTGGCCTGCTGCAGTACCTACCGCCAGGTCGGCGATGGTTGCATCTTCAGTTTCGCCTGAACGGTGAGAAATAACCGCCGTATAGCCAGCGTCTTTCGCCATTTTAATTGCAGCCAGCGTTTCGGTCAGAGAACCGATCTGGTTGAATTTGATCAGGATGGAGTTAGCGATGCCTTTCTCGATGCCTTCTTTCAGGATCTTGGTGTTGGTTACGAACAGATCGTCGCCAACCAGCTGGATTTTGTCGCCCAGCACTTTGGTCTGGTAAGCGAAGCCAGCCCAGTCAGATTCATCCAGACCGTCTTCGATAGACACGATCGGGTACTGTTTGGTCAGGTCTTCCAGGAAGTGGGTGAATTCTTCAGAGGTGAACGCTTTGTTGCCTTCGCCGGCCAGAACGTATTTACCGTCTTTGTAGAATTCAGATGCGGCGCAGTCCATCGCCAGCGTGATGTCTTTGCCCAGCTCGTAACCGGCTGCTTTCACCGCTTCAGCGATAACCGCCAGCGCTTCGGCGTTGGAACCCAGGTTCGGCGCATAGCCGCCTTCGTCACCCACCGCAGTGCTCATGCCTTTGGATTTCAGTACTTTCGCCAGGTTGTGGAACACTTCAGAACCCATACGGATGGCTTCTTTAACCGTTTTCGCGCCAACCGGCTGAATCATGAATTCCTGGATGTCGACGTTGTTGTCGGCGTGCTCGCCACCGTTGATGATGTTCATCATCGGCAACGGCATGGAGTATTTGCCCGGGGTGCCGTTCAGTTCAGCGATGTGAGCATACAGCGGCAGGCCTTTTGACGCAGCAGCGGCTTTAGCCGCAGCCAGAGAAACGGCCAGAATGGCGTTGGCGCCGAAGTTGGATTTGTTTTCAGTGCCGTCCAGATCGATCATGATCTTGTCGATGGCAGCCTGATCCTTGGCGTCTTTGCCCAGAACAGCCTGTGCGATCGGGCCGTTTACCGCGGCAACCGCTTTGGTCACGCCTTTGCCCAGGAAACGGGATTTGTCGCCGTCACGCAGTTCCAGCGCTTCGCGGGAGCCGGTGGACGCGCCTGACGGTGCGGCAGCCAGACCAACGAAACCACCTTCCAGATGCACTTCCGCTTCAACGGTCGGGTTTCCGCGTGAGTCGATGATTTCACGGCCAATGACTTTAACGATTTTGGACATCAGATTTTCCTCAGTACAAGTTAAACTAAAACCTCAGACGGCAACGCGCGATCGGAAGACCGCGCGTTGCTGCAAAACTCATTTCACCGGCAAAACCTTACTTCACCTGACGTTTCTGGTACGCCCCGGCGGCTTTCACAAAGCCGGCGAACAGCGGGTGTCCGTCACGCGGCGTGGAGGTGAATTCCGGATGGAACTGACAGGCCACAAACCACGGATGATCAGGGATTTCGATAATTTCCACCAGCTTGCGGTCGGCGGAGACGCCAGCAACACGCAGCCCCGCGGCCTCAATCTGTTTCAACAGCATATTGTTGACTTCATAACGGTGGCGGTGACGCTCAATGATCGTCGGTTCACCGTACATCTGACGCACCAAGCTGCCTTCGGTCAAATGGCACTGCTGCCCGCCTACGCGCATAGTGCCGCCGAGATCGCCGTCTTCGCTGCGCACCTCGATATTACCGTCGGCGTCACGCCATTCGGTAATCAGCGCCACTACCGGGTATTTACAGTCTGGCACAAACTCGGTGGAGTTAGCGCCTTCCATACCGACGACATTGCGGGCGAACTCCATCAGCGCCACCTGCATACCCAGGCAGATGCCAAGATACGGGATGTTGTTCTCGCGGGCATAGCGCGCCGCCATGATTTTCCCTTCCACCCCGCGGTAGCCGAAGCCGCCCGGTACCAGAATCGCGTCCAACCCTTTCAGCACATCGACGCCGCGCGTTTCCACGTCCTGCGAATCGATGAGCTTGATGTTGACCGTCAGGCGGTTCTTCAGACCGCCATGCTTCAGCGCTTCAATCACTGATTTGTAAGCATCCGGCAGTTCCACATACTTGCCGATCATGCCGATGGTCACTTCGCCGCCCGGATTGGCTTCTTCGTAAATAACCTGTTCCCACTCTGACAGGTTTGCTTCCGGACAGTTTAAGCTGAATCGTTTACAAATATAATCGTCCAGACCCTGAGATTTCAATAGCGCTGGAATTTTATAAATGGAATCAATGTCCTTCAACGAGATGACCGCTTTTTCCGGTACGTTGCAGAACAGCGCGATTTTCGCGCGTTCGTTAGCCGGCACAGTACGGTCGGAACGGCAGATCAACACATCAGGCTGGATACCGATGGACAGCAGTTCTTTCACGGAGTGCTGAGTCGGCTTGGTTTTCACTTCACCCGCCGCCGCCATGTACGGCACCAGCGTCAGATGCATGAACAGGGTGTGCTCGCGGCCCACTTCCACCGCCATCTGGCGAATCGCTTCAAGGAACGGCAGCGATTCGATATCGCCGACCGTACCGCCGATTTCCACTAGCACCACGTCGTGGCCTTCGCCGCCTTCGATAATGCGTTCTTTAATGGCGTTGGTGATGTGCGGGATAACCTGAATGGTCGCCCCCAGATAATCGCCCCGACGCTCCTTGCGCAGAACGTCAGAATAAATGCGTCCGGTGGTGAAGTTATTGCGGCGCGTCATCTTTGTGCGAATAAAACGCTCGTAATGACCCAAGTCGAGATCGGTTTCGGCGCCATCTTCGGTGACGAACACTTCGCCGTGCTGCGTCGGGCTCATCGTGCCCGGATCCACATTGATATACGGGTCCAGTTTCATGATGGTCACGTTGAGGCCACGGGCTTCGAGAATAGCCGCGAGAGAGGCTGCGGCAATGCCTTTACCCAGAGAGGATACGACCCCGCCGGTCACAAAAATATAATTAGTTGTCATGCTGAACCTGAAAGTTTAGGTTTAAGGACGATGGAAAGACCAGGACGGGAAAGTAGTATACCCGAACCTGGGAGGCGTCACAAATGATCGTTTTACCCTTTGTGATGTTGACAGGCTCCGGCTGATGCGGTATCTCCCTCCGATGCGGGAGACGATGACCGGGTTTAAAATCAGCCGGATAGCGCCAAAAACCGGAAAAAAACCGGCTTTCATTCAGAAAATGATTTCAATCCTTTTTTTCTGATGCTTTTACCTGTTGCCAGGCGGCTTCCATCTCATCAAGCGTGGCGTCGGCAAGGGCTTTACCGCTGTCGCCAATCAGTTGCTCCACCTGCTGGAAACGGCGGGTGAACTTGCGATTGGCCTGTTGCAGCGCGATTTCCGCCTTGTGCCCGAGATGGCGGGACAGATTAACCGCCGCGAACAACATATCGCCGATCTCCTCGCCCAGTTTTTCCGGGTCGATCACCGCCTGTTGCGCTTCGACCATCACCTCGTCGATCTCTTCGTACAGCTTGTCTACCACCGGCCCCAGCGTGGCCCAGTCGAAACCGACGGCGGCGCAGCGCTGTTGGATTTTATGCGCCTGCATCAGTGCGGGCAGCGCCTGTGGAATATCGTCCAGCTGCGAATGACGGTCTTTTTCCGCCCGCTCCTGCGCCTTGGTCTGCTCCCAGTTAGCCAGCACCGCGTCGCTGTCCGACAGCGTGGCGTCGCCGAAGATATGCGGATGGCGACGTTCCAGCTTATCGCTGATGGCGTCACACACGTCCGAGAAATCAAACAGCCCTTGCTCCTGCGCCATACGGGCGTAAAACACCACCTGAAACAGCAGGTCGCCCAGCTCGCTGCGCAGGTCGTCGAAATCCTTGCGGCTGATGGCGTCGAGCACCTCGTAGGTTTCTTCCAGCGTGTAAGGAGCGATAGTGTCAAACGTCTGCTCGCGATCCCACGGGCAACCGTTTTCCGGGTCACGCAGCCGCTGCATGATGTGGAGTAAGCGCTCAATGGCGGATGAATTCATATTCATGGTAATCCCGATAATAAGAGCCTATCCCACCAGGCGTCATTGGCGCAGCCAGTTGGGACACGGACAGCGCGGAAAAACCGGAGCGTACACGCAGTACGTGAGGATTTTGAGCACTGCCCAGGTCCAAAATGGCAAGTAAAATAGCCTGGTGGGATAGGCTCTAAAATGGAAAAGGCGGGACCTGCCCGCCTTACGGTACTAAAACAGTATCAATTGCCCTGCAACCGCCGGGCGTCAATCACATCCGGCAGTTGATTGAGCTTGGCCAGCACCCGGCCCAGCACCTGCAGGTTGTAGATCTCGATGTCCATGTCGATGGTGGCGAGCTGCTGTTTCACGTCGCTGCGGCTTGAAACCCCCAACACATTGACCTTTTCGTTAGCCAGAATGGTGGTGATGTCGCGCAACAGGCCGCTGCGGTCGTTGGCGGTCACCCGAACCACCAGCGAATAGCCGCTGGAGTAGCTTTCGCCCCATACCGCTTCAACGATGCGCTCCGGCGCGTGACTGCGCAGGTCGTCGAGCTGTTCGCAGTCCGCACGGTGAATGGAGATGCCGCGCCCGCGGGTGATGAAGCCGATGATATCGTCGCCCGGAATCGGCTGGCAGCAGCGCGCGATGTGGTGCATCAGGTTGCCGACGCCTTCCACCACCACCCGGCCGTTGTCTTTAGCGCTGGCGCGCTGGGCCGGTTGCTGGGATTTCTGCGTCAGCTGGCGCAGCGCTTCGCGATCCTGCTCTTCCGCGCTCGGCTGGTTCACTTTCGACTGCAGGAAGTTAACCAACTGATTAAGACGGATATCGCCGCCGCCGATGCCGGCCAGCAATTCATCCATCGAATTGATGTTGTAACGCGGCAACAGCAGTTTTTCCGCCATCTTCAGGCTCACGCCGAGATGCGCCAGTTCATCATCCAGAATCTGTTTACCCGCCAGGATATTCTTGTCGCGATCCTGCTTGCGGAACCAGTTGTGAATTTTGGAACGCCCGCGGCTGGTGGTGATGTACCCCAGATTGGGGTTCAGCCAGTCGCGGCTTGGGTTCGGCTGCTTCTGGGTGATGACCTCTATCTGGTCGCCCATCTGCAACTGGTAGGTGAACGGCACGATACGCCCGCCCACCTTGGCGCCGATACAACGGTGGCCGATGTCGCTGTGGATGTGGTAAGCAAAATCCAGCGGCGTGGAACCGGTCGGCAAATCCACCACATCGCCTTTGGGGGTAAACACGTAGACGCGGTCGTCGAACACCTGGCTGCGCACTTCGTCGAGCATTTCGTCCGAGTCGGCCATCTCTTCCTGCCAGGCCAGCAACTTACGCAGCCAGGCGATACGCTCTTCGTAACCGGAACGTCCGCTGGTGGCGGCGCCTTCCTTGTATTTCCAGTGCGCGGCGACGCCCAGTTCAGCATCCTCGTGCATTTGCCGGGTACGAATCTGGATTTCCAGCGTCTTGCCGCCCGGCCCCAGCACCACGGTGTGGATCGACTGATAACCATTGGGCTTGGGGTTGGCGACATAGTCGTCGAACTCGTCCGGCAGGTGACGATAGTGGGTATGCACGATACCCAGCGCGGCGTAGCAATCCTGCAACCGCTCCACCACGATACGCACCGCCCGCACGTCGAACAGTTCGTCGAACGACAGCGATTTCTTCTGCATCTTGCGCCAGATGCTGTAGATGTGTTTGGGGCGGCCATACACCTCGGCCTTCAGTTCCTCTTGCGCCATAGAGGCGCGCAGGTTTTTGACGAAATCGTCGATGTACTGCTCGCGGTCGATACGACGTTCGTGCAACAGTTTGGCGATGCGTTTGTACTCATCCGGGTGCAGATAGCGGAAGCAGAAATCTTCCAGTTCCCATTTGAGCTGGCCGATACCCAGCCGGTTAGCCAGCGGCGCATAGATATTGGTACACTCTTTGGCCGCCAGCACGCGCTCTTCTTCCGGCGCATCCTTCACTTCGCGCAGGTGGGCGATACGCTCCGCCAGCTTGATCACCACGCAGCGGAAGTCTTCCACCATCGCCAGCAGCATACGGCGAATATTATCCACCTGCTCGGAGGCCATCGAATCGTGCTGGGTGGCTTTAAGCTGGCGAATCGCATCCATATCGCGCACGCCATGCACCAGATTGACGATATTCTTGCCGAAGGTTTCCCGCAGCGTATCTTCGTCCACCACGTTGGCGTCCGCCAACGGGAACAGCATCGCCGCGCGCATGCTGTCGTTATCCATGCTTAGCGTGGAGAGGATTTCCACCATCTCGATACCGCGCCACAGCAGCAGCATCGCATCAGGGTGACCTTCTGTCTTTTCTTCGCAGTAGCGCCAGGTTTCGGCGAGACGCTCGCACGACGTTTTACTGGCGATACCCAGGGAGGCAATCCACGCGTCCGGCACGAACTTGCCTTCCGTATTCAAATGCGCACTTCTTACCGCAACCATAATCTCTCCCTACTTTACCGAGCCATCGGAACCAAGCAAAAACAGTGCCATCGACTCAAGATGTCCGGTATGTGGAAACATATCCAGCATGGCCAGCCGGGCCAGACGATAACCGGCAGCCATCAGCACCTTGCTGTCCCGCGCCAGCGTGGTGGGGTTACAGGATATATACACCACCCGCCGGGGAGCCAGTTTCACAATCTGCGGCATCACTCCCGGCGCGCCGGCACGGGCCGGATCGAGCAGTATCTTATCAAATCCCATCGACGCCCACGGTTGCCGGGTGACGTCCTCTTCCAGGTCATGATGATAAAATGTGACCTGCGTCAGCCCGTTACGTTGGGCGTTCTCCCGCCCTTTTTCCACCAGCGCCGCCACGCCTTCGACCCCGACCACGCTGCCGGCGCGCGCAGCTAGCGGCAGGGTAAAATTGCCCATGCCGCAAAACAGATCGAGCACCCGGTCCTGCGGCTGCGGGTCCAGCCACGTCAGCGCCCGTTCCACCATACGCTGGTTGATGTCGTCATTGACCTGAATAAAATCCCGCGGGCTGAACGCCAGCGACAACCCGGCGATGCGATAAGACGGCATGTCGCCGTGCAGGCATTCCAGCGCGCCGGCTTCCGGCGTCGCAAACAGCGCCGTGCCGTGCCGGGCGGCAAACGCCGTCAGCGCCTGCCGGTCGGCGTCGCGCAACGGATCCAGATGACGCAAAATCACCAGCGGCCCTTGCTCGGCCAGCACCAGCTCCACGTGCCCGAGCCGCCGGACGGCCTGCAACTGCCCGAGGCAGTCGCGCAACGGCGCCAGCAGCGCCTCCAGCTCCGGGCGCAAAATCGGGCAGGCGCCGATATCCACCAAATCGTGCGATCCCGCCTGCCGGTAGCCCATCTGCAACCGGCGCGTTTTCGCCTGATAGTATAATGCAAGGCGCGCGCGACGGCGGTAGGCGTAGGCCGATCCGGCGATCACTTCCGGCTCCGGCGGAACGGCGCCGGTTTCCCGCGTCATCAGGTGTGTCAGCGCGGCCGCCTTGCTGCGATGCTGCAGCGGCTGGCTGGCATGCTGCTGCTGACAACCGCCGCAAACGGAAAAATGCGGGCAGCGCGGCGTCACGCGCTCGTCGCTGGTGGTCAACAACCGCCGCAGCCGGGCATGGGCAAACTGGCGTTTCTCCTCCGTCAACTGCACCTCGGCCTGCTCACCCGGCAGCACACCGGGGATGAACAGCGTTTTTCCCTGATGGCGGGCTACTCCCTGTCCGAATGGATCCAGATCATTCGCCGTCACGGTAAGGGTTTGCCGGGTCGTCACGCGCCGGTTTGGAGAGTAGAATTGCGCCATAAGTGTGCTGTCATTGATTTAATGGAATAGTCGACCTTAATTGTCCCACATTGGAACCTCATGACCAAATACAGTCTGCGCGCACGTATGATGATACTGATTCTGGCCCCGACCATGCTTATCGGGCTGCTGCTCAGTAGTTTTTTCGTCATCCACCGCTATAACCAGTTGCAGGAACAGTTGGCCGACGCCGGCGCCAGTATCATTCAACCGCTGGCGGTCAACAGCGCCTATGCCTTGACCCAACGTCAGCCGGAATCGCTGCGGCAACTGGTCAATATGCTGCATCGTCATCACTCCGGCATTGTGCGCACCATCAGCGTATTCGACGCCCGCAACCAGCTGATTGTCACCAGCAACCCCAACAATCCACACGGCCAGTTGTTACAGGTGCCGTCCGGCAACCCGTTGCCGACCACTCTGCGGCTGCAAAACGAAGAAGAGTGCCTGGTGTTGCAGATGCCTATCGAAAACGAGGGCGAAGTCTCCGCGGGTACGATTATCAGCCGGCAGGCGCCGATGGGTTATGTGGCGGTCGAGTTGGATTTGAACACCATCCGGTTGCAGCAATACCGGGAGATGTTCATGGCCGCGATGCTGTTGCTGTTCTGCATGGGCGTGGCGATGCTGCTGGCTTATCGATTGATGCGCGATGTGACCATTCCCATCCGCAACATGGTGGAAACGGTGGATCGTATCCGTCGCGGCCAGTTGGACAGCCGGGTGGAAGGCCACATGCTGGGCGAGCTGGACATGCTGAAAAACGGCATCAACTCGATGGCGATGTCGCTCACCGCCTATCACGAGGAGATGCAGCAAAATATCGATCAGGCCACCTATGACCTGCGCGAAACGCTGGAACAGATGGAGATCCAGAACGTTGAGCTGGATCTGGCCAAAAAGCGGGCTCAGGAAGCGGCGCGCATCAAATCCGAGTTCCTGGCCAACATGTCCCACGAACTGCGCACGCCGCTTAACGGCGTTATCGGTTTTACCCGCCAGACGCTGAAAACCCAACTGACGTCGACCCAGAAGGATTACCTGCAAACCATCGAGCGCTCCGCCAACAATCTGCTCAATATCATCAATGACGTGCTGGACTTCTCCAAGCTGGAAGCCGGAAAACTGGTGCTGGAGAACATCCCGTTCTCGCTGCACAACACGCTGGATGAAGTGATTATGCTGCTGGCGCATACCGCTCATGAGAAAGGGCTGGAACTGACGCTGAACATCCAGCATGACGTGCCGGAACAGTTCGTCGGCGATCCGCTGCGTTTGCAGCAAATCATCACCAATCTGCTGGGCAACGCCATCAAGTTTACCGAACAGGGCAACATTGATATCCGCATCGAAAAGCGCAGGCAGGAGAGTGTGCAGGTGCTGCTGGAAATCCAGATCAAGGATACCGGCATCGGTATTGCCGAAGCGCAGCAGACCCAGCTGTTTCAGGCGTTCCGTCAGGCAGACACCAGTATTTCACGCCAGCACGGCGGCACCGGCCTGGGGCTAGTGATTACCCAACGACTGGTACGGGAAATGGGCGGCGATATCAGTTTCCACAGCAAACCGAATCAGGGCACCACCTTCTGGTGTACCGTCAACCTACAGTTGAACCCGCACGTGCTGGAACCCGATTATCACTTTGATCGTTTACAGGGCAAACATCTGGCCTACGTGGAAGCCAACCCGGCGGCGGCTCAGGCAACGCTGGATATTCTGGTGCATACGCCGCTGACCGTCAGCTACAGCCCGACGCTGGAACAGTTGCCGGAACGCACCTTCGACATCCTGCTGATCGGCGTACCGATCCACTACCGCAATACGCTGCTGGATTTCACACCGCTGATTCGTGACTTCTGCCGTCTGGCATCCTGCGTGATTCTGGCGCTGCCGAGCATGGCGGAAATGGAAGCGGAACAGCTGAAATCGTTCGGCATCCACGCCAGCCTGAGCAAGCCGATTACGGCGCCGCGGCTGTTGGCGATGCTGCAGGATAACAGCCTGTTTAGTCAGGACAGCAACGAACTCGCGCTACCGCCGCCCACCATGTCGTTCAGCCGTTTGCCGCTCAGCGTCATGGCGGTGGACGACAACCCGGCCAACCTGAAGCTGATCGGCGCGCTGCTGGAAGAACAGGTGGAGAACATCATTCTGTGCGAAAGCGGCGCCGACGCCATCGCCCGCGCGCAGGGCACCCATCTGGATATCATTCTGATGGACATACAGATGCCCGGCATGGACGGCCTGCAGGCCAGCGAGCATATCCGCCAACTGTCGCAGCATACGCATACGCCGATCGTGGCGGTAACCGCGCACACCATGAGCGGCGAGCGCGAAGTGCTGCTGCAATCGGGTATGGATGATTATCTGTCCAAACCCATCGACGAACAGATGCTGCGCCAGACGCTGCTGCGCCATGCCTGTAAAACACTAAGCGAACCGCCCGCGCTGCCGCCGCCGGCGGTCACGGCACAGTCGCCGCTGTCGCTGGACTGGGACCTGGCGTTGCGACAGGCTGCCAGCAAACCGGATCTGGCGCGCGACCTGCTGGTCATGTTGCTGGATTTTCTGCCGGATGTGCGTCAGCAGGTGGACGCGGTGCTGGTGGGGACCCCACCGGACAATCTAGTCGACATCATCCACAAACTGCACGGTAGTTGCAGCTATAGCGGCGTACCGCGGCTCAAGCAGATCTGCCACTGCCTCGAACAGGCGCTGCGCAAAGGCATGTCGGTTGATGAACTGGAACCCGAATGGCTGGAGTTGATGGACGAAATGGCGAATGTGGAAAAAGCGGCGCGCAAACGGCTGGAAGCCTCAGCCTGAAACGCCGGCCGGCGATTTAAAAACAGAATGCCATCAGGCAGGCGGATGCACGCAAAGGCAGCGCCTGCCGGTTGGTCAGCCGTCGCGGCGACGGCCAGCGACGAGCTCAGGAAATCGCCTGCGCCAGTTTGATGGTGGCGGCAATATTGCGTGCGGTCATCCGTACATTGTCGGCGGCGTTATCCAGCGCTTCCTCCAGCGAACAGATGTTGTAAAGCACGCTGAATACCGCATCCAGCCCATGATCGTGCACCACGCCCACGTCGGCCGTCAGGCTGCCGGCAATGCCGATCACCGGTTTGTGGTAGCGTTTAGCCACAGAAGCGACGCCAATCGGCACCTTGCCGTGAATAGTCTGACTGTCGATACGGCCTTCGCCGGTGATCACCAGCGACGCATCCCTGACCAGTTCATCCAGCCCTAACGCTTCGGTGACAATCTCGATGCCGCGACGCAATTCCGCGCCGCAAAACGCCAGCAACGCCGCGCCCATGCCGCCGGCGGCGCCTGCGCCCGGCACCGGCTCCACGTCGATGTCCAGATCGTGGCGGATCACTTCCGCATAGTGCCGTAATGCCTGATCCAACTGTTCCACCATCGCCTTGGTGGCGCCTTTCTGCGGCCCGAACACCGCCGACGCGCCCTGTTTGCCGGTCAGCGGATTGGTGACATCGCAGGCCACCTCAAACCGGCACTGCCGGATACGCGGGTCCAGCGAGCGAGTATCAATGTGCGCTAGTCGCGCCAGCTCAGCGCCGCCAAACCCGATCGGCTGCTTCGCGTCGTCCAGCAACTGCGCGCCCAATGCCTGCACCATCCCAGCGCCGCCATCGTTGGTGGCGCTGCCGCCGATGCCGATAATACAGTGGCGAACGCCGTGATCGAGCGCGCAGCGAATCAGCTCGCCGGTGCCATAGCTGGTGGTCAGCAGCGGATTACGCAGGTGCGGCGGCACCCGTTCCAGTCCGCTGGCGGCCGCCATCTCGATGAACGCCGTTTTTTCATCCCCTGACAGCCCGAAAAAAGCGTCGGTATCATCGCCCAGCGGACCGGTGACGTTCACCTTGACGATTTTTCCGCGGGTTGCCGCCACCATGGCCTCCACGGTTCCCTCCCCCCCATCGGCGACCGGCAGTTTTACGTAGCTGGCGTCGGGGAACACCTCCCGAAAGCCGGCCTCAATCTGCGTCGCCACTTCCTGGGCGGATAAGCTCTCTTTGTAAGAATCCGGTGCGATAACTATTTTCATAAACGACTCGCGTCATCAACTACCCGCGCTGTAGGCTGTGTCCCGCAATTATTCGCGTCGCCGACGTAGAACCAGGGCCAAGTCACAGTGTCCCGCCTGACGCGGCGCGTGTCTGGCTTGCCAAACTACGCGGTTCGCGTCCGCTCTCGCTGCGATTTGACCGCCAGCCGCTGTCACGCACAATTGCGGGACACAACCAGGAACCGGCGCAAGTCAAAAATGTTCCGTTAACCGGGCGGCCCCGCGCCTTGTGCCGGCGCCGCCCCGTCAACTACCGAGTAACTTCCACTTTCGCCAGTTTCTCGTAATAACGAGCCAGCGCGCTGTGGTCGGCGCTGCCCAGATCGTCGGCCTTCAGCGCCTGCATCATTTCCATCACCGCGGCGGTCAGCGGCAACTGCGCCCCGACGCCGTGAGACGTATCCAGCGCGTTAGCCAGATCCTTGATATGCAGATCGATACGGAAACCGGGCTTAAAGTTGCGGTCCATCACCATCGGCGCCTTGGCATCCAGCACGGTGCTACCTGCCAGACCGCCGCGAATCGCCTGATACACCAGGTCCGGATTCACGCCGGCTTTGGTCGCCAGCACCAGCGCTTCCGACATGGCGGCGATATTCAGCGCCACGATGACCTGATTCGCCAGCTTGGTGACGTTGCCCGCGCCGATATCGCCGGTGTGCACCACCGAACCGGCCATCGCCTTCATCACCTCATAGCTGCTGTCGAACACCGCTTTGTCGCCGCCGACCATCACCGACAGCGTACCGTCGATCGCTTTTGGCTCGCCGCCGCTGACCGGCGCATCCAGCATAACGACGCCTTTTTCCGCCAGCGCCGCGGCAATTTCACGGCTGGCCAGCGGGGCGATAGAACTCATGTCGATCACCACCGCGCCTTTGCGCGCGCCCTCGATCACGCCGTTCTCACCCAACACCACCTCTTTTACATGAGGCGAGTTCGGCAGCATGGTAATCACGATATCGCTCTGCTCAGCGACCGCTTTCGGCGTTTCAGCCGAAGTGGCGCCCGCCGCGACAACTTCGGCGACCGCCGCGCTGTTTCTGTCCAGCACGACCAATGAGTAACCCGCTTTGATCAGGTTTTTGCTCATCGGTTTGCCCATGATACCCAGTCCAATAAAACCAATTTTCATTGCGATAACCTCGTTGTCCATTCAGTGACATGGTCAGATATGTTTACGGCCGATGCGGCCCTGATTAATCCAAGTTACTTTTTGAATTTGTCGCACAGCGCCTGCGTGGCGCCGCGGAACACGCCCAGATCGCTGCCCACCGCCACAAAACGCGCGCCCCATTCCAGATAACGGCGGGCATCCGCTTCCACCGGCGCCAGAATGCCGCTCGGCTTGCCGTGGGCGGCGGCGCGTTCAAAGATGTGGCGAATCACTTTCTGCACTTCCGGATGATTGGGCTGCCCCAGATACCCCAGCGCGGCCGACAGGTCGCCCGGGCCGA
Organism: Dickeya dadantii NCPPB 898; assembly: GCF_000406145.1. Lineage (NCBI taxonomy): Bacteria > Pseudomonadati > Pseudomonadota > Gammaproteobacteria > Enterobacterales > Pectobacteriaceae > Dickeya > Dickeya dadantii. Next base: position 3,795,249 of record NZ_CM001976.1, read on the forward strand.
CGAAAATGCCGTCAACGCCGTCCACCGCGGCGATCGCGTCCAGGTTGTCCACCCCTTCCTGCGTTTCGATCTGCACCAGCACGGTGATGTTGTCGTTAATGGTGGCGAAGTAGTTCGGTTCGGTGCCGTAAGCGTTGCTGCGATGTCCAACAGACACGCCGCGAATACCGGCCGGCGGATAACGGGTCGACGCCACGGCGCGGACGGCCTCCTCTTCGCTTTCCACAAACGGGATCAGGAAGTTGTAGAAGCCGATATCCAGCAAACGCTTGATGATTACCGGCTCATTACAGGGCGGACGCACCACCGGCGCGCTGTGGCTGCCTTTCAGCGCCATCAGTTGCGGAATAAAGGTGTTGATGTCGTTCGGCGCGTGCTCGCCGTCCAGTACCAGCCAGTCAAACCCCGCCAGCCCCAATACCTCGGTGGAAATCGGATTACCCAGTGCGCACCAGCAACCGATCAGGGTTTTCCCCTGCTGTAAATCCTGGCGAAATTGGTTAGGCAATAGTGGCGTCTTCATGTTTTGTCCTTACTCTTTACCTCGCCGCCCCGGATGGGCGGCGCGTCTTAATTAACGAACAACGATGGGTTAACGAACCAGACAGGGGCGTTTATTATCAAACGTCCATTTGGGAACCAGGTACTGCATGCCGACGGCGTCGTTACGCGCGCCCAACCCCATGTTTTTATACAGCTCATGAGCTTTCATTACCTGATCCATATCCAGTTCGACGCCCAGACCCGGTTTCTTCGGCACTTCGACCATACCGCCGACGATTTGTAACGGTTCTTTGGTCAAACGCTGATTACCTTCCTGCCAGATCCAGTGGGTATCAATGGCGGTGATGCGGCCCGGCGCGGCGGCAGCCACGTGGGTGAACATCGCCAGTGAAATATCAAAATGGTTGTTGGAGTGCGAACCCCAGGTCAAGCCCCACTCATGGCACATCTGCGCCACGCGCACCGACCCTTGCATGGTCCAGAAATGCGGGTCCGCCAGCGGGATATCCACTGATTGCAGGGAAATGGTGTGCCCCATCTGACGCCAGTCGGTGGCGATCATGTTGGTGGCGGTGGGCAACCCGGTGGCGCGGCGGAATTCCGCCATCACTTCACGGCCGGAGAAGCCCTGTTCGGCGCCGCACGGGTCCTCGGCGTAAGCCAGCACGCCGCGCAGTTGTTTGCCGAGGCGAATCGCTTCCTCCAGCGACCAGGCGCCGTTCGGGTCCAGCGTGATGCGCGCCTGCGGGAAATGTTTGGCCAGCGCGGTCACCGCTTCCGCTTCTTCGCTGCCGGCCAGCACGCCGCCTTTCAGTTTGAAATCGTTGAAGCCGTATTTTTCATACGCCGCTTCCGCCAGACGCACCACCGTTTCCGGCGTCAGCGCCTCTTCGTGGCGCAGGCGATACCAGTCGCATTTTTCATTCGGCTGGCTCTGGTACGGCAGGTCGGTCTTGTTGCGATCGCCGATGTAGAACAGATAGCCCAGCATCTCCACCGCGTCACGCTGTTGACCGTCGCCCAGCAACGCCGCCACCGGTACGTTCAGGAACTGCCCCAGCAGGTCCAGCATCGCGGCTTCAATGCCGGTTACCACGTGAATGGTGGTGCGCAGGTCGAAGGTTTGCAGGCCGCGGCCGGAGGAGTCGCGGTCGGCGAACTGGTTGCGCACCGCGGTCATCACGTTTTTGTATTCGCCCAGCGTTTTACCCACCACCAGCGCGGCGGCGTCTTCCAACGTCTGGCGGATCTTCTCGCCGCCGGGAATTTCACCCACACCGGTATGGCCCGCGTTGTCTTTGAGGATCACGATATTGCGGGTGAAGTACGGCGCGTGAGCCCCGCTGAGGTTTAGCAACATGCTGTCGTGCCCGGCGACAGGGATCACCTGCATACTGGTAATAACCGGGGTGGAACTTTGCGACGTCATGATAGTTTCCTTCTGTTAAAACGTTGAATTCTTAGGTAACTCACGTCCGAATACCGGGCGTTTGCGATCAAACTTCCAGCCGGGGATCAGGTACTGCATGGCCGCCGCGTCATTACGCGCGCCGCTCGGCAGTTTTTTGTGCAGCTCATGGGCTTTCATCACCTGTTCCATATCCAGTTCGATACCCAGCCCCGGTCGCTCCGGCACCTTGATTTTGCCGTTCACAATCTGCAGCGGTTCTTTGGTCAGATGCTGGCCTTCCTGCCAAATCCAGTGGGTGTCGATCGCCGTCGGCTTACCGGGCGCCGCGGCGCCTACGTGGGTGAACATCGCCAGCGAAATGTCGAAGTGGTTATTGGAGTGGCAACCCCAGGTCAACCCCCACTCGTCGCACAGCTGCGCCACTCGCACCGCGCCATGCATGGTCCAGAAATGCGGGTCCGCCAGCGGAATATCCACCGACTGCAACATCACGGCGTGGTTCATCTCACGCCAGTTGGTGGCGATCATGTTGGTGGCGACCGGCAAACCGGTGGCGCGACGGAATTCCGCCATCACCTCGCGGCCGGAGAAACCCTGCTCGGCGCCGCACGGATCTTCGGCGTAAGTCAGCACACCGTTCAGGCCCTTGCACAAGCCAATCGCTTCATCCAGCAGCCAGGCGCCGTTCGGGTCCACCGTGATGCGAGCATCCGGAAAACGCTTTTTCAGCGCCTTGACGGCGTCGATTTCCAGCTCGCCCGGCAGCACGCCGCCTTTCAGCTTGAAGTCTTTGAAGCCGTAGCGATCGGCCGCCGCTTCCGCCAGCCGCACCACCGATGCGCTGTCCATCGCCTTCTGATGACGCAGGTGATACCACGGATGCTTACCCTGCTCGCCTTCAAGATAAGGCAGATCGGTTTTGGTGCGATCGCCGATATAGAACAGGTAACCAAGCACCGTCACGTCGTCGCGCTGCTTGCCCGGCCCCAACAATTCAGCCACCGGCACATTCAGGTGCTGACCCAGCAGATCCAGCAGGGCGGCTTCCAGTGCGGCGACAGCGTTGACCCGCAATTCGAACGTCCAGGCGCCGTTGCCGAACGAGTCGAAATCCGAAGACTGGTTGCCTTTGTGAACCTGATGCACCAGATGGTTCATGCGCGCCACCTGCGCGCCCACCACCAGTGGGATTGCCGCCGTCAGCGTGTTGTAAATCACCTCGCCGCCCGGCGCTTCGCCTACGCCGGTGTGCCCGGCGTTGTCTGTCAGAATCACGATGTTACGGGTGAAATACGCCCCGTGCGCGCCGCCAATATTGAGCAACATGCTGTCATAGCCCGCGACGGGGATGACTTTCATGTCGGTAATGACAGGGGTGTCTTGCGTACTGCTCATAGTCTCATCCTTACCCTACATCATTGGGGTTTGTAGGGTTTCAATTCGATGCGCTTGATATCCTGCACGATGAACAGGAAGCTCAGAATCGCCACCAGCGCATGGATACCGACGTAGATCAGGCCGCCGTTGAACGAACCGGTGCTGCCGACGATGTAGCCGATGGCAATCGGAGTCACAATGCCGGAGATGTTGCCGAACATGTTGAACAGGCCGCCGCTCAGGCCGCTGATTTCTTTCGGCGCCGTATCCGCCATCACCGCCCAGCCCAGCGCGCCGATGCCTTTGCCGAAGAACGCCGCCGCCATCACCGCAATCACCACCCATTCCGTGGTGACGTAGTTACAAACCACCATCGACATGGAGAGCAACATACCCAGCACAATCGGCGTCTTACGGGCAACGGTAAGTGATTGGGTGCGACGCATCAGGTAATCGGAAATCACGCCGCCCAGCACGCCGCCCACGAATCCGCAAATGGCCGGGATCGACGCCACAAAACCGGCTTTCAGAATCGACATACCGCGCGCCTGAACCAGATACACCGGGAACCAGGTAATAAAGAAGTAGGTCAGCGCGTTGATGCAGTATTGACCAAGATAGACGCCCATCATCATGCGGGAAGTCAGTAATTGTTTAATCTGATGCCACTTCTCGCCGCGGGCGACCTCTTTTTTCGTCGCCGACACATCCATGTTGACCAGCGCGCCGCCCGCTTCGATGTACTCCAGTTCCGCCTTGTTCACGCTGGGGTGATCTTTCGGGTCGTGAATCACTTTCAGCCACAGGAAACTGATAACGATGCCAAGACCGCCCATGAACCAGAATACGTGCGCCCAACCCACTTCGTGCGTCAGCCAGCCCATGATGGGAGCGAAGATAACGGTGGCGAAATACTGGGCGGAGTTAAAGATAGCGACGGCGGTACCGCGCTCCTGCGCCGGGAACCAGGCCGCTACAATGCGGCTGTTACCAGGGAAGGACGGGGATTCGCACAACCCGACCATAAAGCGCAGCATAAACAGCGAAATCACGATGGCTGAACCGTGGAACAGATCCACGAACCCTTGTAACAGGGTAAACAGCGACCAGGTGAAAATACTCCAGAAATAGACTCGTTTGGAACCGAAGCGGTCAAGCAGCCAGCCGCCGGGGATTTGGCCGATGACATAAGCCCAGGAAAACGCGGAGAAGATATAGCCCATGCCCACGGCATCAAGACCAATCTCTTTGGACATGGCGGAACCGGCGATGGAGATCGTGGCGCGGTCGCCATAGTTGAATGACGTGACAATAAACAGCATCACGACAATCCAGTAACGGGCGTTGGTTTTCTTTTGTAATACGCCTGCTGCTGTGCTGACGGTATTCATGATGAACTCCTACTTTCAGATAGCGGTTAGCTCATTCATTCCGAATAACAACACAATGTATAACAACACAATGTAGGGTTGGGTTACCAGAATGAAATCAAGAGTCGGTAATAGTTTGAAACCTGAGCAAAGGAACAAACAGAACAGCAAAAATAAACCACGAGACCTCTTCGACTTCTGGAGAGAATTATAAAGGGCGACTTTGGCAGCCTCACTGGACAAGCGCCCAACAATTACCGCCATCACCAACACGGATCATTGCAATCGCCCAACGGATTGGGAGTCATTTCACGAAAACGCCGTTTTTTGTCGTTCTGGTCGCAGAGCATGGTGGTGCCGATAAGGAAGGAAAAACGCGGGGAACGGAATAATGTGACAAGTCTCACTGCCTATTGTTTCTTCGCCAGAGAAATTAAGCACAGTGCATCAGGATGTCGGTCAATTGCATAATGCCTGTTGGCAGAAAGCTCACCTATACTGGTGCCGAGCAAAGTCATTATTAGCAGTAGCAGCGAAAATAAACCGCGCGTTATAACTTTAACCAGCGTTATAAACATATGAAGGTTAACATCATGTCAGATAACATAACAAAGGGTGTGGCCAGTGAGCGGCCGCTTTATATCAAGGTCCATGAGTCTGACAATGTTGCCATTGTCGTCAACAATAACGGCCTGAAAGCCGGCACCCGATTCAACTGCGGCCTGGAACTGAAAGAACACGTACCGCAGGGTCACAAGGTCGCATTAAGCGATATCGCCCTCGGCGCGTCCATCGTCCGTTACGGCGAAATCATCGGCTACGCCCTCAGGGACATCGCCCGCGGCAGTTGGATCGATGAGTCGTTGGTGGAATTGCCCAACGCCCCGGCGCTGGAAACACTGCCGCTGGCGACTCGGGTTCCACCTGCACTGCCACCGCTGGAAGGTTATACCTTTGAAGGCTACCGTAATCCGGACGGCAGCGTCGGCACCAAAAACCTGCTCGGCATTACCACCAGCGTCCATTGCGTCGCCGGCGTGGTGGATTACGTCGTCACGCTGATCGAACGCGACCTGCTGCCCCGTTACCCCAACGTGGATGGCGTGGTGGCGCTGAACCATTTGTACGGCTGCGGTGTGGCGATCAATGCCCCGGCCGCGGTAGTGCCGATTCGCACCATCCATAACCTGGCGCTGAACCCGAACTTCGGCGGCGAGGTGCTGGTGGTCGGGCTGGGTTGCGAAAAACTCCAGCCGGAACGCCTGTTGCAGGGCACGCCGGATGTGCAGGCCATCTCACTGGACGACACCAGTATCGTGCGGCTGCAGGATGAACATCATGTCGGTTTCAAATCGATGGTGGACGATATCCTGACCATGGCGGATAAGCATCTGCAACAGCTCAACCGCCGTAAGCGCGAAACGGTGCCGGCTTCCGAACTGGTGGTCGGCATGCAGTGCGGCGGCAGCGATGCCTTTTCCGGCGTGACCGCCAACCCGGCGGTGGGATTCGCCTCCGACTTGTTGGTACGTTGCGGCGCCACGGTGATGTTTTCCGAAGTCACCGAAGTCCGTGACGCCATCCATCTGCTCACGCCACGCGCCATCAATGAAGAAGTGGGTAAACGCCTGCTGGAAGAGATGGCCTGGTATGACGATTATCTGGACAGCGGCAAGACCGACCGCAGCGCCAACCCGTCTCCCGGCAACAAGAAGGGTGGCCTGGCCAACGTGGTGGAAAAAGCGCTGGGGTCTATCGCCAAATCCGGCACCAGCGCGATTGTCGAAGTGCTGTCGCCGGGTCAGCGCCCGACCAGGCGCGGTCTGATTTACGCGGCCACGCCGGCCAGCGACTTTGTGTGCGGCACGCAGCAACTGGCTTCCGGCATCACGGTGCAGGTCTTCACCACCGGACGCGGCACCCCTTACGGGCTGAAAGCCGTGCCGGTTATCAAGATGGCGACCCGCACGGCGCTGGCGGAACGCTGGCATGACTTGATGGATATCAACGCCGGCACCATTGCCACCGGCGAAGCCACCATTGAGGATGTGGGCTGGCAGTTATTCCGTTTTATTCTGGATATCGCCAGCGGCAGGAAAAAAACCTGGTCCGATCAATGGGGCCTGCACAACGCCCTGTCGGTATTCAACCCGGCGCCGGTTACCTGATACGCCTATTTACGCGTTAACCACCCACGCGTTAACCGCCCCGCTCGCCACCGGATGTTTGATCCGGTGGCGAGCGTTTTAAAATATTTCCCGCCCGCAACCTTTTATTAATTAGCTATATCATCCACGTAAATTTATTTTCGATAGAAAATAGCCAGCCGTTCATTTCATTGCGTCACCATTTAATTTCACTTAATAATTCGCACTATTGCCTTTTATTTTCACAAAGCACTTTTTCGTTACTGCTGTTAATAAAACGTTTTTATTGTGATCTCGGCTTTAAGAAAAAATAGAACAATATTTAATAAACCCAAATAAGGTAAAAAAAACGCCGCTCAAAAAATGATTTCATTGACAACACAAAGACGCAAAGCATAAATTCCCCCTTACAAAAAAATGGAATAACTTTACTCAGGGATGCTTTGAAATTTAAAGCGCCCTTTTTTTCGTATCTTTTAACCTTGTGTTAAAAAAAATAAAAATGATGATTCAACACACCTCTCAGCCCGTGTGATTAATCAGGCCGTGCTCACACGTCGGCCCTTCTATTCTCACGATATATTATTGATACACAGCATCGGGGTTTCCAATGAGGGTTAATGCACCTATTACACAACAGGAATACCTGTTGGATGACGGCACTACATTAATGTCGACCACGGATGTTAAAAGCCACATCACTTACGCCAATTCCGCCTTTATCCGCGTCAGCGGTTTTGATGAACATGAATTGATGGGAACGCCGCACAATATTGTGCGTCATCCGGATATGCCTGTCGAAGCCTTCGCCGACATGTGGTACACGCTGCAGCAGGGAGACAGCTGGACCGGTCTGGTTAAAAACCGTCGCAAGAACGGCGATCATTACTGGGTACGCGCCAACGTCACGCCGGTTTATCACCATAATCAGCTCGCCGGTTATATTTCGGTGCGCAATACCCCCAAAGCGGAAGAAATTCAGGCGGCGGAACCCTTGTACGAAGCAGTACAAAGTAAGCAGGCGCGCCATCTTCGGTTTTATAAAGGACTGGTGGTTCGAACCGGTGTGTTCTCGGTTCTGTCGCTGTTCCAGCGGCTATCGGTACGCTCACGGTTACGACTCGCGGTCCTGCTTGGCGGTCTGGTGCCGCTGGCGCTGACCTTACTGGGTTGCGGCGCGACGACGTCGATTGTCGCTACCCTACTATTGATGGTAACGATCGATCGGTTTCTGCAACGGCAAATCGCGCATCCGCTGCGTTTGATTCTGCGCCAGGCGCAACAGGTGGTGTCAGGTCGCCGGGCGGACAGCATTCATCTCAACCGGGTGGATGAAATCGGCCTGCTGCTGCGGGTGGTCAATCAGTTCGGGCTGAACCTGCATTCGCTGGTGGACGACGTCGGCACGCAGGTCGCGGGCATCAACAGCGTCAGCCAGCAGTTAGCCGACAGCAACGGCGATCTGAGCGCGCGCACCGAGGAAACCTCCGCCAATCTGCAACAGACAGCGGCAGCCATCGAGCAGATTACCGTCGCGGTTCAACAGAGCGCGGACACCGCCACACAGGCGACCCAAATGGCGCAAAACGCCAGCCTGTCCGCCAGTAAAGGCGGCGATATCATGGCTGAAGCAGTGGGCATGATGGAGGCGATTTCGAACGCCAGCCGCAAAATCGTCGATATCATCGGCGTCATCGACAGCATCGCGTTTCAGACCAACATCCTGGCGCTCAATGCCGCGGTGGAAGCGGCGCGGGCCGGTGTGGAAGGACGCGGCTTTGCCGTCGTAGCGGCGGAAGTACGTAGCCTGGCGCAGCATTCCGCGTCTGCCGCCCGCGAAATCAAAACGCTGATCGATGCCAACATGACCAGCGTTGAAAACGGCAGCGCGCTGGTGGACAAAGCCGGTCTGCATATTCAGGACATCGTCAACGACGTGCAACAGGTCGCGACCATGATCAGCGAGATCAGCAACGCCACCCGCGAACAAACCGCCGCGCTGTCGCTGATTAATGACTCCATTGCCCAGATCGAGCAGATGACCGCCGGCAATACCGGTATGGTCGATCAGTCAGCCGAGTTCGCCACCAGCCTCAGCAGGCAAGCGCTGCGGTTGACCGATGCGATTAATGTCTACGGGAAATGATTAATGTCTACGGGAAATAATGGTTGGCGCAAAGATACAATTCTTTACGCCTTGCCCCGAGCAAAGGGTAGATAGAATTCGCTTTTTGGTTAATAATCACTCATAAGATCGCGCCAGGTGCCGATAACAGAGATAGCAGGGACAGTCCCCTGCCCAGACGACATAATCAGGAGGATGTATGCTGAGTCCAATTACCAGCTCTGCGTTTGCAGTGATGCCGGTGCCAGCATCCACCAGCGTCGAAACCAACACTGAACAGAAGGTTTCCGATCGCAATCTGCAAAACCTGAAAGCCGCCGAGACATCTGGCGAAAGCACGAAAAAGCAGCAGGAAACCACGATTAACGGTCAGCAGCAGTCGATGCAGGCCCAGATTGTCGTGATGCAGGGTCAAATCGCACAGTTGCAAACCCAGCAAGTGCCGCCGCCGCAGGAAAGCAAACCGCTGGTCAAGCCGGTTGAAGGCGTCAATCGCCCGTCGGCCGAACACGCGATTGATATTTACATCTGATCGGTCGGAACGTGAAATCACATAGCCAAGCCCGCTACCAACCCAGCGGGTTTTGTTTTTCAGGGTGAAGGCAATCTCAATCATTAAAATCACCTCGTAAGCTGCACCGATAACAACATCACGGGTATCACGATTTCAAGGAGATACGTATGGTAGGTTCAGTTGGTTCGGCAACATCAACTCCGGGAGCAGCAAGCACCAGCACCGCAGGCGTTGAACAAAAGGTCGTGCAACTCACCAAGCAGGTTCAGTCCCTGACCAAAGAGCTGGGTACAGTGGCAGCAAAAATGCTCGCAGCTAAGACGGATGAAGAGCGCCAGTTGCTTCAGCAGCAGCAGAAAATGCTGCAGGCGCAGATCCAGCAATTACAGCAGCAGATTCAGCAACTGCAACAGCAAAAAGCCCAGCAGCAATCACAAGCAACGGACATCACCTCGTCCGCTCAGCAGGAAAAGAGTAATCCGCTTGCCGCTGACCGTTCGGTCGATATCTATATCTGATAGACCATTATTCCTGCTGACGCATTTGTATGGTCTTTGTCAGGAAAGCGAAAAGCCAATAAAGATACCACTGTGCTATGCCGATAACGGCATAGCCACTGTGGCTATTTTCAGGAGGAATTTATGGCAAGCTCTATCGGCTCGGCAACATCAGCCGTTTCTGCGTCATCAGGCAGCGGTAGCGCCAGTATTGAGCAGCAGATTTCCCAGTTAAATAAGGAAATTCAAACGCTGTCCAAGCAAGCGGTTAAGCTGACTCAGCAGGTGAAAGACGCAACAACAGATGAAGAACGTAAATTGCTTGAACAGCAGCAAAAGATGATTCAGGCGCAGATCCAGCAACTGCAGGCGCAAATTCAGCAGTTGCAGCAGCAAAAAACACAACAGGCTCAGCAGAATCAGCCGTCGGAGGTTTCCTCCATTCAATCAACCAAGCCTCAGGAAGGCGTTAACGCGCCGACGGATGAGAACAGCATCAATATTTACATCTAATCCCGTGTCTGGCTGATTATCGCCTGAAATGAATGAAAGCATCATTTATCGATATGATTAATGGTGCTTTTTTATTGGGTGAAAGCCTGTGCGGAAGGCAAATAATAGCGACGCCAGAGAGCAGCAAAGAATGCGGTCATCAGCCATTGACTCCCGCTATTAAGGTATCAAGATAGCAATGTACCTGAGATAGCTATGTACCTGAGATAACAATGTATCTGGAACAACAATTGTATCTGAAACAACAATGTATCTGGAACAACAATGTATCTGAAACAACAACGCATCAGGGCTGGGGACGGCGCAGCGGCTTAACCAACCCCTGCAACCCTTCCATCTTAATCGCCAGCGTAATCTGCATCAGTTCCCCTAACCGCCCCGCCGGGAATTCGCCCTTGCGGGCGAACCAAAGAAGATACTCTTCCGGCAAGTCGATCAGCATCCGGCCTTTGTATTTGCCAAACGGCATTGGCGTATTGGCTATCGCCAGCAGATCCGCTTTTTCCATCTTGCCTTCACCCCAGCAGACGCATCATTTCCGCTTCATCAATGACTTCAATACCCAGTTCCTGTGCTTTGGTCAGTTTGGAGCCGGCCGCTTCGCCCGCGATCACCAGATCGGTTTTCTTCGACACGCTGCCACTGACCTTCGCGCCCAGCGCCGTGAGGCGATCTTTGGCTTCGTCACGGGACAACAGCGTCAGCGAGCCGGTCAACACCACGGTTTTCCCGGCGAACGGGCTATCCGAAGCTTCAACATCCACCACCACCGGAGCCGGCCAGTGAATACCGATATTCTCGCTGATTAATTCCTGAATCACCTGCTGGTTGTGCGCTTCGTCGAGGAAATTGCGCACATGGGTCGCCACCACGATGCCGACGTCCTGCACCTGCTGCAGCGCCTCCAGATCGGCGGACTGCAATGCCTCCAGCGTACCGAAATGCGATGCCAGACTGGCGGCGGTCGCTTCCCCCACGTCACGGATCCCCAACGCATACAGGAAACGGGCAAAGGTGGTGGATTTGGCTTTATTCAGCGCATTCACCAGATTCTGCGCCGATTTCGGCCCCATACGGTCAAGTCCGGTAAGGATACCGGCGCTCAGGCGAAACAGGTCCGCCGGCGTCTTGACGTACTCTTTTTCCACCAGTTGGTCGATAATTTTATCGCCCATCCCTTCCACATCCAGCGCACGACGGGAAACGAAGTGCTTCAACGCCTCTTTACGCTGCGCGCCGCAGAACAGGCCGCCGGTGCAACGGGTCACCACCTCGCCGTCCACCCGCTCCAACTCTGAACCACACACCGGGCACTGATCAGGGAACACCACCGGGCGGGCATCCGCCGGGCGTTCGGACAACACCACGCTGACAATTTGCGGGATAACATCACCGGCGCGTCTTACTGCAACCCGGTCGCCAATCTGAATCCCCAAACGCTCGATTTCATCGGCATTGTGCAGCGTGGCGTTGCTGACCACCACCCCGGCGACGGCGACCGGCTCCAGCCGCGCCACCGGCGTAATCGCGCCGGTGCGGCCGACCTGAAATTCCACGTCGCGCAGCCAGGTTAACTGTTCCTGCGCCGGGAATTTGAACGCCACCGCCCAGCGTGGCGCACGGGCGACGAACCCCAGCCGCTCCTGCAACGTCAGCTCGTTGACCTTGATCACCACGCCATCGATATCAAATCCCAGCGTCTCGCGCTCCTGCTCCACCTGACGGTAGAAATCCAGCACCGCGTCGCTGCCGGTGCACAGGCGAATACGATCGCTGACCGGCAGACCCCAGTCACGGAACTGCATCAACCGTTGCCAGTGAGTATCCGGCAGCGCTCCGTCTTCCACCAGCCCAACGCCGTAGCACAGGAAGGTCAACGGGCGGGTGGCGGTGATACGCGGGTCCAACTGGCGCAGCGAACCGGCCGCGGCGTTGCGTGGGTTGGCGAACACCTTGCCGCCGGTGCGGCGCGCTTCCTCGTTCAGGGCTTCGAAACCCTTGTGTTTCATGAACACTTCGCCGCGCACTTCCAGCCGCTGCGGAATATTGTCGCCGCGCAGACGCAACGGGATCGCGCCGACGGTGCGGATATTGGCGGTAATATTCTCGCCGGTGGTGCCATCGCCGCGCGTCGCCGCGCGCACCAGCAGACCGTTTTCATACAGCAGGCTAACCGCCAGCCCGTCAAGCTTCAGCTCGCAGCAAAAGGTCAGCTCGCCATCGTTTTTCAGACGGTCGTTGATGCGCTTGCTGAACGCCAAAAAACTCGTCTCGTCGAAGACGTTATCCAGCGACAGCATCGGCACTTCATGCGCTATCGTGTCAAACGCATCCAGCGGCGCGGCGCCGACGCGTTGGGTCGGCGAATCCGGCGTCACCAGCTCAGGGTGCGCCTGCTCCAGCGTTTTCAGCGCATTCATCAGTTTGTCGTATTCCGCGTCGGGAATTTCCGGCGCATCTTCGACATGATATTTGTACTCGTGATAGCGCAACTGAGCGCGCAGCGCTTCAATCTGCACCGACACGGTGGAGATATCGTCGGCAGGCTTCGACTCTTTTTCCAACATAAACGCGCCCGTCAGTCTCTGGCTTTAATGGTGTTGATGATATTGGTGGTCGAGCAGCCGTCTTCAAAGTTCAGCACCCGCACCTCGCCGCCATTGGCCCACACTTCCTTGCTGCCGGCAATGTCTTCCGGTTTGTAATCGCCGCCCTTCACCAGAATATCCGGCAGGACTTCGCTAATCAGCCGCTGTGGCGTGTCCTCTTCGAACGGCACCACCCAGTCCACAGCTTCCAGCGCGCCCAGCACGATCATACGCTGCGTTAACGGATTGACCGGACGGCTCGGCCCTTTCAGGCGTTTGGTGGAGTCATCGCTGTTCACCGCCACAATCAGACGATCGCCCAGACGGCGCGCGTTGGCCAGATAAGAGACATGCCCGGCGTGCAAAATGTCGAAACAGCCATTGGTCATCACCACCGTTTCACCGCGCTGACGCGCCAGCGCCACCGCGTCTTTCAGTTGCGCTTCGGTCATGACGCCGAAGCCGGTGTCGGCACGGCCGCGAATAGCGTTTTCCAGCTCGATCGGCGTTACCGTCGAGGTGCCGAGCTTGCCGACTACCACACCGGCCGCCGCGTTGGCCAGGAAGCAGGCTTCCTCCAGCGGCTTGCCCGCCGCCAGCGCCGCCGCCAGCACGCCGATCACGGTATCGCCGGCGCCGGTAACGTCATACACTTCCTGCGCCTGCGTCGGCAGGTGCAACGGCGCTTTGCCCGGTTGCAACAGCGTCATGCCCTGCTCGGAACGGGTTACCAACAGCGCGGACAGATCCAGATCCGCCAGCAGCTTCGCGCCGCGTTCCACCAAATCGTTTTCATCTTTGCAACGCCCGGCCACCGCTTCGAACTCAGACAGGTTCGGCGTCAGCAGCGTCGCACCGCGATAACGGTTGAAATCGGTGCCTTTCGGGTCGATCAGCACCGGCACGCCGGCGGCTCTGGCGGTCTGGATCATGCTCTGTACGTGTACCAGCGCGCCTTTGGCGTAGTCGGACAGCACCAGCGCGCCGATTTTCGGCAATGCCTGCTGGATGCGTTCAATCATCGGTTGCGGATCCACGCTGTCGAACCCTTCTTCAAAGTCGAGGCGGATCAGTTGCTGGTTGCGCGACAGCACACGCAGCTTGGTGATGGTCGGATGGGTGGGAACGGAAACGAAGTCGCACTTGACGTTCACTTCGTTCAGTTTGGCGCTCAGGGCGCGGGCGGCATCATCGATACCGGTCAACCCCACCAGACGCGACCCCGCTCCCAGCGCGGCGATGTTCATCGCTACGTTGGCCGCGCCGCCGGGACGCTCTTCGATGGTATCCACCTTGACCACCGGCACCGGCGCTTCCGGCGAAATACGGCTGGTCGGGCCGTACCAGTAGCGGTCCAGCATTACGTCACCCACAACCAGAACACCGGCGTGGCGAAAATCAGGTAGCGTTACTTTCATTCCCTGGCTCCAAAAACAGGTTCATTTTTAACGCGCGCTATATTATCACATTCAACTACCACACCATCACATTCAACTACCACACGCTCACACTCAACTACCACACTCACCGGGTAGCCACAGTGCCCCAGCGGGGCAGTTTTGCGCGACATGTCTCATTCCAGCCACTTTTTCCAGCTCTGTAGCACCTGCTGCCGCTCGGCGCTGAAACGGTCATGGCCGACGCGACCGGGCAGTTCCTGCAACGCCAGATGATGGATTTCATCGCGCAGGGTGATGTAGGCCAGCCGTAAAGCATCAGCCTCGTCCTCCGCCATCACGCCGTGGCGGGCCAGCAATTCCAGAATACGCACATTATCGGACCAGCGCGTCAGCCGCGGCTCCTGCGCCGCGTCACGCAACACCAGATACTGGGCGATGAACTCAATATCGGTGATGCCGCCGGCGTCGGCCTTGATATCAAAACCCGAGTCCTTGCTGGCGTGGTGCTGGCGCATTTTTTCCCGCATTTCGCGCACTTCGGTGCGCAGCGCGTCGCCGTCACGCTCACGGCACAGAATCCGCTGACGAATTTGCTCAAACTGTTGCTGAATGGCGGGTTCGCCATACACTACCCTGGCGCGCACCAGCGCCTGATGCTCCCAGGTCCAGGCTTCGTTGCGCTGATAATCCTCGAACGCCGCCACGGTGCTCACCAGCATACCCGCCGCTCCCGACGGCCTTAAACGGGCGTCGACCTCGTACAAAATACCGGACGAGGTACGTGTGCTGAACAGGTGCATCACGCGCTGGGCCAGTCGCAAATAGAACTGACGGCCGTCGATGCTGCGCTCGCCATCGGTCACCACGTTATCCGGGCAATCAATCAGAAACACCAGATCAAGGTCGGAACTGTAGCCCAACTCCCAGCCGCCCAGCTTGCCGTACCCCACCACGGCGAACCCGCGCCCGGACTGAGCATGCAGGTGGGCAGGCTGGCCGTAACGCGCCACCATCTGGCTCCACGCCTGCTGTACCACGGCGGCAATTATCGCCTCCGCCAGATAGGTTAAGTGATCGCTCACTTTCATGACCGGCAGCGCGCCGACGATATCGGCCGCCGCGATGCGCAGATGCTGCGCCTGCTTGAACTGACGCAACGCTTCCAGTTGCTGCTCTTCGTCCTCCTCCGGCACCCGCATTAAGTATTGACGCAGTTCGTCGGCGTAAGCATTCAGCTCGGTGGGTTGGTACAAGCTGGCCGGGTCCAGCAGTTCATCCAGCAGCAACGGATAACGCGCCAGTTGGCTGGCAATCATCGGCGACACGGCGCACAGCCAGATCAGCTGCGTCAGCGCCGGGCGCGACTCCAGCAACAGTTCCAGATAGGTGGTACGGGTAACGATGCCCAGCAACAGCGGCGTCAGGCGCGCCACGATGACGTCGGCATTAGCATGGCCGCAGGCCTGCGCCAGCAATGCCGGCATCAGTTGGTCGAGCACGTCGCGTCCGCGCGGCCCGATGGTGCGACGGGATAAATCAGCGCGGAAATCCGTCACCCGCGCCAGCAACCGCTCGCATACCTCCGGGGTCAGGTCAGGCGCCAGCGCCGCCAGGTCCGCGCTATCCAGGCTATCCTGCCACAGGCTGCTGTAATGGCTGTGTTCCGGGGTTTCGCTGCCGTCGGGCGCTTCATCGCCAATCAGCTCATGGAACACCGCGCGCACCGCCTGCATCTGCTGATGTAAGCGTTCACTCAGTTGCAACCAGTCGTCACAGCGCATCCCCCACGCCAACCGCGCCTGATTAAGCGGGTCTCCCGGCAGAGTTTGCGTCTGTTCGTCGGCGATCGACTGCAGCAGGTTCTCCAGCCGGCGTAAAAATAAATACGCCTCGCGCAACTGATCCGCCTGCGCCGGGGTCAACAGCCCCAGCTCGCCAACCTGCGCCAGCGTCGGCAGCAGAGCGCGCCCTTGCAACGTAGGCTCACGGCCGCCGCGAATCAGCTGAAACACCTGGGTGATGAACTCCACTTCGCGGATGCCGCCCGCCCCCAGCTTGATGTTGTTGCGCAGGTCGCGCCGCCGCACTTCGCGGGCGATCATGCTCTTCATGTTGCGTAGCGATTGAATCACGCTGAAATCGATATAGCGGCGAAACACGAACGGCCGCAGCATGCGGATCAGTTCCTGGCTGTAATGGTCGTCATCGCCCCCCATCAGCCGGGCTTTGACCATCGCATACCGTTCCCAGTCGCGCCCCTGCTCCTGATAGTAATCCTCCAGCGCGGCGAAACTCATCACCAGCGGGCCGCTGTCGCCGAACGGCCGCAGACGCATGTCTACCCGGTAAACAAAGCCGTCCACGGTCGGCTGGTCCAACGCCTTGATCAACCGCTGACCGAGGCGGGTGAAGAACTGGGCGTTATCCAGTTCCCGGCGTCCGCCGCGGGTCTGGCCGTTTTCCGGATAGGCGAAAATCAGATCGATATCCGAGGAAAAATTCAGTTCGCCGCCGCCGAGTTTGCCCATGCCCAGAATCAGCAACGGCTGAGGCTCGCCCGCCGCATTGCAGGGCGTGCCCCACTCGCGGCAGCAGGCGTCATACAGCCACTGGCGGGCAGCGACGATCAGCACTTCTGCCAAAACGCTCAGTTGCTGCAACGTCTGCTCGGTGGTACTGAGCTGCAACCATTGCCCCCAGGCGATGCGCGTCAGAATGCGGCGCCGGAACAGGCGCAACGCCTGCATTAACGCCGCCTCATCGCCAACGCTGCTCAACGACTGCGACAGCCAGTCCGCATACTGCCGCCACTCCTCCGGCTGGGGCGGTTGCTGCATCATCTCCTGCCGCCACTCCGGATAGCGCGCCAGCGCGTCGCTAACGAACTCGCTGCAAATCAGTACCGCCATCGCTTCATCGTCCAGCGGCGTCGGATCGGAAATCAACAGGCGCTCCGCCTCATGGCGTGCCTGTTCGGTCAGTGGTTCAGAGAGCGGAAACAACGATGCGGGACGACAGGTCATGGCGATATCCTTGCACAGCTGCCCCGTCAGGCAGCTTCGATAAATGTTGCTTCGATAAATGTTGAACCGGGGTTATCGCCTTGCCGGCGCCGGAAAAGCGATAGCCCCGAAGCGCGACAGGCGGATTATTGGCCGCTGTGCAGCCAGAACGGCGGCTGTTCGATCGCCTGCTTACGGCAGTGCTCCAGCTCGCTGGGTATACTCTGGCCAGCGGACAGCGCGTCAATCAGCCGCATCAACTCACGCCACGGCTGCAAATAGCGGTGGGTATCCTCCGGCGGGTAGGAACCGCCCAGCAGTAAAAAGGCGTACACGCCGCGCTGCAGCCGCGGTAATTGCTGAGTGTAATGCAACGCATCCAGCGCGTGACTGAACACAGCTTTCAATTCAGCCAGACTGCGGCTCATCATGATATCGGCAAAGCGTTTCCAGGAGCTTTGCAACCGCATCAGCTCACGGTTGTCCATGTAGCCGCGCCAGCCGCGTTTTACCAGCCACGAGGTCACAATCAGTTTACCCTTCAGGTAATCGGCGCTGTAGCAGAGTGCATCCGCCGTTTCCGTACGTTCGATCCCCTCTTCGAGATGGGTCAACGCCGCGCGGAATTCCGAGGTCACCTTACGCGGCACCACGCCCCCCGCCAGCACCAGCAGTTCCCGCATCATCGCACCGGCCTCCAGCAACGCCAGGCGCGCCGCATTATCGCCGCGCACCCACAGTTCCTCATGGTATTGCCAGTGACTAAATGCATATTCCAGCCCGGCGGCAATACCCTGGTCGAGCGTCATTTTAGGCTCTACCGGCAGGAACCCCAGCTCACTGCACGGCCTGGCCGGATTGCCTTTCGCCAGATGATAGCCTCGGGCGGCTTTGCTCAGGCTCCCTTGCCGTAAGCCGCCGATATCGGCCAGCTCGCTGGCGAACGCCAGCAAATCCGCGGTACGACCGTTTTTCAGCTCCAGTTCCAGTTCGCACAGCGGTTCGATGAATTCGCCGGCGCTGACCTCGCCCTGATCAACGGCTATCTCAATCAGGCTCTGATGATGGGACACCACCCAGGCTTCTCGCTGAAAATCAGTGCTGAACAGCGGCTGTAACGCCTGAGCCAGCGCGTCGATATCGCAATCCTCCGGCCAAATCTCCGCAGGCAGCAGACGAATATCCAGTTGCGGCCCGGGCAGATCCACGTTGTATTCCGGGTGCTGATGGAGCCCGCCGACCACTTTCCCCGCGGTTTTCACCGTCATCTCATAACGGCCGTTTTCGCCCCGGATACGCAGCCCGATACCATGCCGGCGCAGATAAGCGTCGGCGGTTTCGTAATAAATATTCGCCAGTTGGCGGGTATGCAGATGGTTGCTGTGGCCCACGTCGCTCTGCCAGTTTTTCAGGCCCTGCCTGACCGCCGCCAACGCCTCGGGGTGAATGATAAATTTTAACTCGATCTCTTCGCTCATAGTCTTGCACTACCGGATATTGCGGAAATGTCGCCAGTAAATAACATTTTATCTCAGGTTGCCACTTTTGCGGCATGGCGGCGCACACGCCCTGCGAGCGCTCTCACAAGGCGTGTGCAACCCGATTTTCTCCCTCGCCGAATTTTGACTATGCTTGAGTCCTCATCGCCAGTTAACCAAGGCACTGATTTACCGGACCAAGTTTACAAAACCAAGAGTAAGACTGTTCCCATTCAGGTTTGCCGGCGGCATCGTCAGACTGGGCGCGCGAACCGTAGAACCTCTATGAACTTAATATATTGAATATGATGAATAAATTACCCTTTTTCCTTGCCGCGATCCTGGGTCTGTCCACAACATTGGGCCTGCATGCGGAAGAAAAACGCTATATCTCCGATGAACTTGCCACCTACACCCGCAGCGGTCCAGGCAACCAGTACCGTATCGTCGGCACGTTGAACGCCGGTGAAGCCGTCACGCTTATCAGCGCCGACGCCGGTGCCGGTTACGCACAGATCCGTGACGAAAAAGGCCGCACCAGTTGGATTCAGCTCGATCAGCTCAGCCAGACACCCAGCCTGAAAACCCGGGTGCCGGAACTGGAGAATCAGGTCAAAACGCTGACGGACAAGCTTAACAGCGTCGATCAGGACTGGAACCAGCGCACCGTCGACCTACGCCAGAAAGTCGCCGCCAGTGACGGCACCCTCACATCGTTGCAAAAAGAAAATCAGGCGCTGAAGAGCCAGCTGGAGGTGGCGCAGAAAAAGCTTGAGGTAGCCAATCTGCAACTGGACGACAAGCAGCGCACGCTGATCATGCAGTGGTTTATGTACGGCGGAGGCGTGGCGGGCGCGGGTCTGGTGCTGGGACTACTGCTGCCGCACCTGTTGCCCAGACGTAAAAAGAACGACCGCTGGATGGGGTAACTCCTGAACACCGGCTCGCCGACCACCCGGATGTCCCCCCGCTGTTTTCGGAAATGGCTTTCAAAGGTAGTTTTCAAAGATAGTTTTCGGGATAGCGTTCGAGATTGTGTTCAAGAGGATGTTAATCAACAATAACCGAAATTATTGTTAGCTATAATTTCGGTTATGGCTGGCTATCATTCCAGTTATCGACACAGCCTAACATCGGGAGCCGGGTTTGAAGATTTACCTTGTAGGGGGCGCAGTGCGCGACGGCCTGTTGGGCAGGCCGGTCACCGAACGCGACTGGGTGGTGGTCGGCGCCACGCCGGAAATGCTGTTGCAACAAGGCTACCAGCAGGTTGGGCGGGATTTCCCGGTTTTCCTGCACCCGGAAACCAAAGAGGAGTATGCGCTGGCGCGCACCGAGCGCAAATCCGGCAATGGCTATACCGGGTTTACCTGCCAGGCCACGCCGGACATCACGCTGGAAGAGGATCTGCAACGCCGCGATCTGACCATCAACGCCATCGCGCAGGATGAAGACGGGCAGTTGATTGACCCCTACGACGGTCAGCGTGATTTGCAAAACCGGCTCCTGCGCCATGTGTCCGACGCTTTCAGCGAAGATCCGCTGCGGGTGCTGCGGGTCGCGCGCTTCGCCGCCCGCTATGCCCATCTCGGTTTCCTGATCGCCGAAGAAACCCTGAACCTGATGCAGGCGATGACCCGTAACGGCGAGCTGGATTTCCTGACGCCGGAACGGGTGTGGAAAGAAACAGAGAAAGCCCTCGCTACTCAAGATCCGCAGGTCTATTTTCAGGTGCTGCGCGACTGTGGCGCGCTGGCGGTGCTGTTCCCCGAAATCGATCGTCTTTACGGCGTGCCGGCTCCCGCCCAATGGCACCCGGAAATCGACACCGGCATTCATGTGATGATGAGTCTGGCGATGGCCGCCCGCCTCAGTCCGGCGCTTGACGTACGCTTCGCCACCTTGTGTCACGATCTCGGCAAGGGACTGACGCCGCCTGAACTGTGGCCGCGCCATCACGGTCACGGCCCGGCCGGCGTACCGCTGGTGGAAGCGTTGTGCCAGCGGTTACGGGTGCCTAACGCGCTGCGCGACCTGGCCTGTCTGGTGGCCGAGTACCATGATGTGGTCCACACTGTGCAGATGCTGCAACCCAAAACCCTGCTTAAGCTATTTGACGCCATCGATGTCTGGCGCAAACCCCAGCGTCTGGAACAGTTGCTGCTCGCCAGCGAGGCGGACGCACGCGGGCGCGCCGGTCTGGAGCAACAACCCTATCTTCAGGGAGACTATCTGCGCGAAGCTTTTATTGCCGCCAGCCGGATAACCAGCGCTGAAGTGGTGGCGGCCGGATTCCAGCATGCCGCGATCAGGGAAGAATTGCAGCGCCGTCGCTGCGCCGCGCTGGAAGAATGGAAAGCCCGGCGCGCCGAAGCTGCCGGGCTGTCGTCATAAGCACATAACGCCGTTATCGTCGGGATGCATCGATTCATCCCGACGGCATTACATCAGCACCAGCCACACCACGGCCGCCACGATAAAGCGGTAAATGGCGAACGGCACGAAAGAGATGCGCTTAATCAACTGCAGGAAGGTTTTGATAGCGATCATCGCCACCACAAACGCGGTCACAAAACCGGTAGCGAACATCGGCAGGTCGGACAGCGACAGAAAATGCCAGCTTTTATACAGATCCAGCCCGCTTGCGCCCAGCATGATCGGCACGGCAAGAATAAAGGAGAACTCGGACGCCGCGTAGCGATTAACCCCAACCAACATCCCGCCGGAAATAGTCGCACCGGAACGCGAGAACCCCGGCCACAGCGCCAGACACTGAAAACAGCCAATCAGGAACGCCTGAACATAGCTGATGTCATCCAGCCCTTCCGCCTTCGGCTTTTTGGGTTTGAACCACTCCGCCAGCAGCAACAGCACGCCCCCGGCCACCAGCGCGTAAGTGACGGTAACCGGATTGAACAGCGACTTGATGAAGTCATGCAACACCAGCCCCAACACCACGGCGGGGATCATCGCCAGCACAATGTGCACCAGCGTCAGATGGCCTTTGCCGCGCCCTTCATGCTGCGGCGGCTGCCCGAAGTGAATGCCGATCAACCCGAACATTCGCCGCCAGAACACCACCACCACCGCCAGGATCGACCCTAACTGGATGATGACTTCAAAGGTCTTGGCCGTGTCTCCCTCAAACCCCAGCCAGTGACCGACGATAATCATATGCCCGGTGGATGACACCGGCAGAAATTCGGTGAGTCCTTCCACCACCCCTAGAATGAACGCCACCAGCAACGAATGCAGATCCGCCATCGACCGTTAACTCCCTACCTGCCACATAAAAAAGCGGCCTTGCTGTCAGCAAGCCGCAACGTATAAAGCACATCGAAGATGTCCCACGCTTTCAGGAACCAGCTTAAAATAGAGATATTATCTTTTGATTACCTTAAGAAGGGTCTGTGTTTGCGCCGAAATGATCGCCAACTGATTTATGCCGACGGGCGGACGCCGCGTTCAATCACCACGCCCACGCTGCGCGCCTGCGCCACCGCGCCGGGCTTGCTGACCTTCAGCCGCAGCCAGGGAATGCCGAAGCGCTGCATCAGCCTGGCCGCCACCTCTTCAGCCACCCGCTCCACCAGCGCAAATCGCCCGCCGGCGACCAGTTCAATTACCGCCTCGCTGACATCGGCATAGCTCAGGCAATCCGCTACGTCGTCGCTGGCCGCCGCCGGGCGGTTATCCCAGGCCATTTCGATATCGAACATCAACTTCTGCTGGATGGTCTGTTCCCAGTCATAAACACCGATGGTGGTGATTACGCTCAGTTCTTCAATAAACACGATATCCATCACGTCATCCCCTGTTTTTGCCGCCGCCGGATACCACTTCCGACAGAAAGTGCGTATTATCCACAGATGCTGAACTTAAAACGACCTTTATTGGACGGAAGCCGTTTATGAGTGTTATCGCGCCCGGAATGATTATCATCGCGTATCTGTGTGGCTCGATCTCCAGTGCGATTCTGATTTGTCGTCTCGCCGGTTTGCCCGATCCGCGCGAACACGGTTCCGGCAATCCCGGTGCCACCAATGTGCTTCGTATCGGCGGTAAAACCGCTGCCGCCGCCGTACTGGTTTTTGACGTTCTTAAAGGCATGCTGCCGGTATGGGGCGCTTATGCGCTGGGCAGTTCGCCGCTGTATCTCGGCCTGACTGCCATCGCCGCCTGTCTGGGCCATATTTACCCGATTTTTTTTCGCTTCCACGGCGGCAAAGGGGTCGCCACCGCGTTTGGCGCCATCGCGCCTATCGGCTGGGATCTGACCGGCCTGATGACCGGCACCTGGCTGCTGACCGTGCTGTTGAGCGGCTACTCCTCGCTGGGGGCGATTATCAGCGCGCTGATCGCGCCGTTCTACGTCTGGTGGTTCAAGCCTCAGTTCACCTTTCCGGTCGCTATGCTCTCCTGCCTGATCCTGATGCGGCATCACGATAATATCCAGCGGCTGTGGCGTGGTCAGGAAAGCAGGATCTGGAAAAAGCTGCGCCGTAAACGCCGTTCGGCGGACGATACGCCAGACAAACACGACGCTTCCTGAGCGTAAAAAAAAGCGGCCTCGACGAGCCGCTTTGTCTTGTACTCACACCAGTTCACCTGAACCGTTCACGTCACGATCAGTAACGCCCCAGCGCCGCCAAAGCCTGTTGTTCCAGCCGGAACTGAGCCATGCTGGCCGCCAGTTCGCGCGCCTGATCTTCCAGCGAGCGGGTCGCCGCCGCCGACTCTTCCACCAGCGATGCGTTCTGTTGCGCCACCGAATCCATCTGCGACACCGCCAGATTTACCTGCTCAATGCCATTGCTTTGTTCACGGGTCGCGGTGGAAATTTCACGCATCAGGGTGGTCACCTGCGACACCGACGACGCCACGTCACTCATGGTTTCCCCGGCGACGCGGGCGATTTCGGCGCCTTCGTCAACCTGCGTTTGCGAATCCTGCATCAGCACCTTGATTTCTCTGGCCGACTGGGCGCTACGCTGCGCCAGACTACGCACCTCGCCCGCCACCACGGCGAAGCCGCGGCCCTGCTCGCCGGCACGCGCCGCTTCCACCGCTGCATTCAGCGCCAGGATATTGGTCTGGAAAGCGATACCGTCGATCATCGTCAGAATGTCGGCCACCCGCGCCGCCGTGGCGGAGATCATCTGCATTTTATCCAGCATCTGATCAACCGCTTTGCTGCCTTTCGTGGCGGTATCGGATACCCGCTGCGCCAGCAGATAAGCTTGATCGGCGCTATCGGCGTTCAGCTTCACGGTGGAAGCCAGCTGTTCCATGCTGGCGGCGGTTTGTTCCAGCGACGCGGCGGACTCTTCGGTACGCTCCGCCAGATGGCTGTTGCCGGACGCCAGCTCGCTGGTGCCGATATCAATCTGGCTGCCAGCGTCGCGCACGCGCCCTACCGCCACGGCGAGGGAGTGCTGCATGGATTTCATCGCCCGGATCAGTCGGCCGATTTCGTTGTTGCCGCCGTCTTCAATGGTGCGGGACAGATCGCCTTGCGCAATCACCTCAAGCTGCTGTACCGCGCCGTCCAGCGGGCGCAAAACCACCTGACGGATCGCCCACCATGCCAGCGTCGCCAACAATAGCGCCACAGCAAATACTATCCCCATCGTCCACAGACGGCCGTAAGCCAGTTCGTCCGCCTGCTGCAACATATTTTCTCCCACCTGCAGCGCAAAATCGCGGAAATCGGCGATGGCGGTATCCATACCGATGCTGAGCGCCGGCAGGGTATCCTGCATCAGGGCATAGTAGTCATCGAGATTGTCGTTATTCAATGCGGCAATCATCGGCGTCATTCCCTGACGGTCGTAGGCGTCATAGGCGACTTTGATGTGTTCGGCCAGCTCAGCGCCGCGTTTGGTCACGGTACCATACGCCAGAAACCGCGCCATCTCCCGGCGCGACACCTCGGCATAATTCGCCACGCGCCCCGCGGTTTCTTTCGCTTTGTCGATCAAACCGATTTCATACAGTCTGACCGCCTGCGCCGCAGCGGTACGGGCACGCAGCGTAGCGGTATAGCTTGACGACAGCGCGCTCAGTTCTTTCCCCTGAATTTTATCGATAGACAGCAGCGAACGGTTTCCCTGACTGATGGCGCTGGTGCCAATCCCAACGACAATCGCCAGCAGCACCAGCATGATGCCTACCAGCGCCAGCAGGCCATGCTTGACCGTAATGTTCTTTAGCATCCGTACTCTCCCTTGTGATTCAAAATAATAAAAACAGCCAATAGTAAGATGGCGCAGTCCAGTACGACGCACCGTGCCGGCGCATCGCGGACCCCGCCGGGTGACACGATTCAGGATCCACGTTTATCGGAATCCTGCCGTTGTTCTTTAATTAGATTAATTATTTAATTTCCATCGATTAGGCTTATGGTAATCCGGTATGGCAACCGGCAGACAGACACGATGCGCCCGGCCTAAAAAATCACGACTTTCGCCATCAGTTGGCTATAATGAGCGCCACTCCATTCTGGTTTGAAGAAGAAGGAAACCGACATGAGTTTGAATACGGTACCGGCGGGCAAAGACCTTCCGGAAGATATCTATGTAGTGATCGAAATCCCTGCCAACGCTGATCCGATCAAGTACGAAGTGGACAAAGAAACCGGCGCTCTGTTCGTAGACCGCTTCATGTCTACCGCCATGTTCTATCCGTGCAACTACGGCTACGTCAACAACACGCTGTCTCTGGACGGCGACCCGGTTGACGTTCTGGTGCCGACCCCGTATCCGCTGCAGCCGGGCTCCGTGATCCGCTGCCGTCCGGTTGGCGTACTGAAAATGACCGACGAATCCGGCGAAGACGCTAAAGTGGTGGCGGTACCGCACACCAAACTGAGCAAAGAGTACGATCACATCAAAGACGTGAACGACCTGCCGGAGCTGCTGCGCGCCCAGATCGGCCATTTCTTCGAGCACTACAAAGACCTGGAAAAAGGCAAATGGGTGAAAGTGGACGGCTGGGCTGACGCCGCCGCCGCGAAAGCTGAAATCCTGACGTCTTTCGAACGCGCCAAAAATAAATAAGGCGACCTGCCGTTTGCAGCGAATGCGAACCGGCAAGGCCAGCAACAAAAACACCGCCGATGGCGGTGTTTTTTTTACTGTTATTCCTGACGCTTCAACCAATCGCCGCTGGCGATGCGGCGTAGGCCGGTGACCGGGCGCTGATACAGGTAGATCCAGGCGCTACCGAAAGGCGTGGCGATAAGCTCACGTTGGTAGACGCCGTCTCCCCGCTTCAGTTCATCCAATTCGGTCAGAATAGACGAACTGATGCGGTACACTTCGCAGTAAATCTCTCCGTCGCCTGCAACCGCCGCCGGGTAGTGTCCCAGATCGTACAGCTCATACCCTTCAAGCTGATAATCCCCTAACCACTGAGCGTTGGTCATCCAATGACTGTTTCCCTGTTTGCGCCGTAAACTGCCGTAGACAATAATTCGCATTGCTAAAACTCGAACTGATAGAGCACATCAAGCGCCTGATTCACACCAGACACCGCTTCCAGATATAGTTTCGGCATTAAACGGTAACGTAAAGTTAACGTTGCCAGTGAATCGAACAGGCCGACACCATACTTGACCTGCAGGCCCGGAAGGACGTAACCGCTGACAACAACTTGCGATTTGTCGCCAACCCCCTGTGTATCCAGAGCTAAATTGCTTACGCCAAAGGCCTCGCCGATTTTACCCACAACTTGACCACTTTGTGCAACCCCCAAACCAATCAGAGCCGATGTCATCATCGAACTATCCGTTCCGCTGCTGTTCAGCCCCTGGCCGCGCAACAGGTAGGACAAGGCTTCTTCCTGCGATAAAGTCGGTTCGGAGAACACTTCCAGCTTAGGTGCGGTGGCCGTACCCGTTACGCGCACGCCGACCGTCACGCTGTCTGCGGTGTTGTCCGGGTTGCGGATCGCTTCAATATCCAGCATCGGCAACGTCGGCGGGCCGGAGAACAGCAACTGTCCCTTACGCACCTGCAGATCCTGACCATACGCCTTGAAACGTCCTTCCGGCATCGAAATCTGGCCGTTAAGACCCAGCCCTTGCGTGTCCTGCGTGACCTTCAAATCGCCGCGCAGCCGGGCGCGCAGGCCATAGGCGTCAAGCCAGACGTCATCGCCCACCCGCACGATCAGGTTGCTGGCAATCGGAATCGAACTGGCGGCGGTCGACATCGGACGTCGCCGTTCATCCAGAATGACCTCATCCGACGACACATCCACCGCGCTGGCCGGCATGTCATGCACCACGATTCGCGCCCAGGGGATCGTCACCGTGCCGTTGAGCGTCAGCAACTGCGGCGTCGCCTCGAACACGATATCCGGCGACACATCCAGTCGCGCCATCGGCGGCACCGTCACCCGCATGCGGTCGCCGTTGACGGCAATGCGCGCCCGCCAGGCCTCAGGCACCGACCAGTCGGCGTTCCCCGCCAAATTAATCTGCCCCTGCGTGGTGCGAAATACTCCCTGCAACGTCGACGACATACCGTTGAACAACAGCGCCAGCCGTCCGCTGGTCAAATCCACCGGCATCCAGTTGCCGTCCACGTCAAGATTATCCAGCGTCATCTGCCCGAATACCTGCGGGCGTTGCAAGTCGCCCCCCAGCCGCAAGTCGGCATTCACCACCCCGGCCGCCTTCTCGTTCTGGCGCAGAATCGGCCGCAGCAGATCGAGCGACAAGGCGTTTAACGTCACCGTACCGCTTAGGCTACGGCGTCGCTGCGGGTCGGCAATCTCTACGTCGCCCCGAAAACGGCCATTGCCCTGAATCCCCATCAGCCATGCCAGCCGCGCCTGTCCTCGCTGCAACCCGGCTTCCAGCGTCAGCGTATCAAACGCCACCGGCAGCGTGCCGCCCTGCACCTGCTGACGCACGGTCACGCCGTTGCCGGCCAGCGTGACGTGGGCCTCCGGCAGACCGCCGTTCGCCTGCCAGCTAACCTGAGCGTTACCGGTAATCGTGCCGCTCACCGCCGTCTGCTGGCCGATAAAGGGTTTCAGCATCGCCAGATTAAACCGGTTCAGATTGACGCTCGCGTTACCGCTGGCTCCCGCCTCGATCGGCTGTGGTACGCACAGTTCAGCATCCGGGTTACGCCAGCAATGCGCCCCCACCGTGACCTTCTGCGCCGCCGCCTGATAAACCAACGACATCGCCGGCGCCAGCCGCCACTCGCCGACTGGGGTGTCAAACCGCGTATCGCTGAGTTCTCCCTGCCAGCGCTGCTGCCCCCGGTCGAAATGACCGCTCAACAACAGCTGACCGCCCACCGGTTCGCCGTTCATGGTCAAACGCAACTGGTGCTGGTTCTCGTCACCGGCTGCACGCACATTCAGGGACGCCAGACGCAGGCTGCCCTGCGTCAGTTGCTGTAGCTGCAATGTCAGCGTGCCGTGCACCTGCTTATCCGACTGCACATCGCCATTGAGTGTCAGTTTGCCAAGGCTCAGTTCCTGCCAGCGCAGCGCCGTGGCATTGATTTCCGTCTGCAACTGCGGCGCATCACGCTTGCCGCTCAGTCGCAATTTGCCTATCACCTGCCCGCCCAGACCGGGCAGAATTCCGTTGAGCGCCGGCGCGTTGATATCGCCGTTCAGCCGCCACTGGTCGCTTAGCTCGCCCTGTAGCGTCAGTTGGTTACGCCCCAACGCCAGCGTAACCCCCGGAATCGACCACTGGCCGCTGGCGTTGCCGCTCAGCGCCCCTTTGACCATCACCTTGTTCTGCCTTACCTGCCCGTCCAGCGCCAGCTGCGGCACGTCCAGTTGCCACGCCTCGCCCGCCAGACTGCCGCGGGTGCTCAACGTCCCCTCCAGCCGCGCCGGCCATTCCGGCCATTGCTGCGCGGTATTGATACCCTTCAGAGTCAGGTTGCTGTTCCAGCTGATCGCATCGCGCCAGTCCAGTTGACCGGTTATGTCCGCCGTGCCCTGCAACGCGGCCAGCCGCAGTCGCGTCAGCGCGAATTGCTGCTCGCTGCCGCTGCCCTCCAGCGTCAGCGTGCCGGGCGGTAACTCGCGGCCGCGAATATCGCCCCGTAAGGACAGCGAGTAATCGGTGGCTTTACCGCCGATGTTCAGTTGCACATCGTTGAACTGATACTGTGCCTCGCCGGTCAGCGGCCAACGCAGTTGCGGGCTGTGCAGGCTGACGTTCAGCGGCAGGCCCGGCTCGGCCAGCGCGGTCTGGATATCCAGTTGCGCCCGCTGCGGGCCTGACAGGTTCACCGCCAGCCGCAACTGCCGGCGCAGGCTGCCTTCGGCCGTCAGCCGCAGCCGTTCGCCTTTGAGCGGGTCGATGTTCACCATACCGTTAACGTTGAGCGTCACCGGCCAGTCGCCTGCAAGCCGGGCGTCGCCATGGGCGTACAACGCGCCCTGCGGCGACTGCAGCGTCAGTTGTTGCAGCGTCAACGTCTGCTGCCGGGTGACGGCCTGCAACTGAAAGCGGGAAATGGTCACCGGCTGGTCGCCCTGAATCTGCCAGGACTCGCCGCGTAAATCGGCGATGGTGATATCCAGCGGCAGCGTAAACTCAGGCATCGCCGGCAACAACGGTGCGGCAAACAGGGCGCGCAACGTTTCGCCCAGCGGTGGTGGTTTGCTGGCCGTAACTGGCGGCGTAGGCGGCGTTTTCGGTGCGGCAGGCAGCACCACGGTGAGGCCCGACACCTGCGTCGGCAGCAGCGTCAGCGACCGCCCCTGCCAGCTCAGGCCGGTTTGCAGCAGCGACAGCGACACATCGGTGCCATCGACAATAATACGGCTGTTGCTCAGGTTTAACCGACGCAACGCCAGCGCCACGGGCGCGCTGATTTCGGCCACCGGCGGCGCCTGCACCGCAGGCTCGGGTTCAGCCGGCGGCATGTCGCCGGTATTGATTGCCACCGTCAGGTTCTGCAACGACAGGTCGTCCAGACACAGTTGGCTGCGCCACAGACAATCCGGCGCCAGCGCCAGATGCAGATTGTCCGTCTGCACGGTCACACCGGGCATTTGATAGCGTAGCGCTTTCAGCGTCAAATCCCGCCAGCCGCCCTCGACCTGCCCGATTTCCAGCCCCGGCACCCAGCGCACGGCGGCGCTGAGCAACAGCTGCAACCCCGGCGTCGTGGTCACCAGCAAAACCACCGCCAGCAACAACGCCAGCACGCCGGTCATCAGGCCAATTCCGGCTTTTTTCATCCTGCTCATAACTCCGGCCCCAGCCCGATATAAAACTGCAATCCGTGTTTGTCGTTATCCCCAATCGGCCGGGCGATATCCAGCTTGATCGGCCCTACCGGCGATGCCCAACGAATACCGATACCGGCGCCGGTTTTGAGGTTGGTACGCGCCAGATCGTTGACGGCCTCGCCGCTGTCCACAAACACCGCGCCCCACCATTTCCCGGTGACGTTGTACTGGTATTCCAGCGAACCGGTAGCCAGTTTTGAAGCCCCGGTGAGTTTGCCGTCGCTGTCGCGCGGAGAAACGGACTTGTATTTATAGCCGCGAATGCTGCGGTCACCGCCGGCGAAGAAACGCAACGACGGCGGTACGCGAGAGAAGCTGCCGGTTTCGATCCAGCCCAGATTGGCGCGCGCCACGAAGCGGTGTTTTTCCGCCAGCGATCGGATCCAGACGTTCTGGGCCTGAAACACCGCAAAATCGATATCCGAGCCCCACAGGGTATTGGAGACATCCACCGAATAGCGCTGGGTGTCGCCCCAGTCGGGCATCAGCCCGCCCCGCTGCCGGGTGCGGTTAAAACTGAGGCCGGGATAAATCAGCATGGTGGTGTTGGTGACGTTGGCCTGGGTAAAGTGATCCAGCGTCCA
Organism: Dickeya dadantii NCPPB 898; assembly: GCF_000406145.1. Lineage (NCBI taxonomy): Bacteria > Pseudomonadati > Pseudomonadota > Gammaproteobacteria > Enterobacterales > Pectobacteriaceae > Dickeya > Dickeya dadantii. The sequence goes on from NZ_CM001976.1 coordinate 3,826,039, forward strand.
GTGCAGGTTGACCGCCCGTTGCCAGCCGCTGGACAGTTCCCAGTAACGCGCCAGGTTGAGCGACGTCGAGTCGGATTGGGTGTCGTTGAGGTCTTCGCGCTTGAAGCCGCCCTGCACCAGATAGTATTGCTCCAGCGGGCTTTTCAGCAGCGGAATCTTGTAGCTCAGATCCAGTTGCTGCTCCGGCGCGGACAGACTCAGGCTGCTTTCCAGACTGTGGCCGTAAGCATTAACCCAGGGTCTTTTCCAGGTGGTTTTCAACCGCGGCCCGACATCGGTGGCGTAGCCGACCCCGGTTTCCACGCTGTTGCGGGTGCGCGGCGTCAGCACCGCATCCAGCGGCAGGACTTTACCCCGGCGACCCTGTTCAAAATCAGGCGCCACCACCACCGAATTAAACCAGCCGGTGGCGGACAGACGCCGGTTAAACTCCCCCAGCTGTTCCGCCGAGTAAACGTCGCCCTCCTGAAACGGCACCAGATTCCGCAGATATGCCGACTGGATCTGGGAACCGCGAAAGTTGACCTTGCCGAAGCGGTAACGCGTGCCGCTGTCGTAATCAATGTCCCACCAGGCCTGATGGGTGGACGGCATCACGCCCAGTTGGCTTTTATTAAAACGGCCGTCAAAGTACCCCTTTCGCATCGATAGGGTACTGAGCTGGCTTTTGAAATCATCGTAAGCACCGTGATTGAGAATACTGCCTTCAACGGGACGGTGCTGTCTCACCAGTTTTTGATAATCTTCATCACTCTGCGCGCCGCCGCGGATGGCAATACTGGAGCCGGCGATTTTCACCGGTTCCCCCGGTTTGACGGTCACCTTCAGCACCGGGCGGCCGCGCCCCTGCGCCGGAATAAACTCAAAGCGAATCTCCGGGTCGTAGTAACCCAGTGCGCGCAGCCCTTTGCGGATCGCTTCATCGACCCGGGCGCGGAAACGACCGTCGGCGTTGACTTCATCCGGCGTGATGGTGGAAAGGCGGGCACGTACATTTTTCTGCAGCTCGCCCTCCAGTCCGGTGAGTTGCAGGCGCACGTTTGATGCGGCAAGCGCCGGCGCCGCCATCAGCAGCAGACTTCCGAGTCCCAACGTGCGGCAGAGCATGGCGCCACGACGGCAAAATCTGTTTTTTGTCCTGATAAAAATGGTCACTTAACTTCCCGGCAGTGTCAGCAGAATCGACGTGTTTTCTGATTAACTACAGACAAGTATGCCTGTAACGGTGCTGTTAACTATTGTTGTTAACTATAGATAGTCGTCGTCATGCAGACAACGCTATCACCCTGAAAACCGCCATCGCTCATGACAGTATGGTCCGCCAGCGAACGGACGGTTTCTCTGCTGCCGGCACCTGTGGTTGTAAAACACGTTTCGGCATCAACACCCCTGTCATATTGCTATGCTATTTCGCCATAAAGACAGAGCGCATTAACTCGGTTATGCTCTGAAAGTATGAAACACAGGGTGATAATCAGGAGCCAAACGTGATAGCGAATTTCGATAAGACACAGCCGATCGGCCAGTCGGATGCCCTGCCGGGCCGCACCACCCCCATGCCGGTCGCCCGTCTGCACGTGGTGAATCAGCATTCCATGACCCATGTGCCGGACCACATGGAAGTGGCGATCTTCGCCATGGGTTGCTTCTGGGGCGTGGAACGTCTGTTCTGGCAACAGCCGGGGGTGTACAGCACCGCGTCCGGGTATTGCGGCGGTTATACGCCTAATCCCACTTACCGGGAAGTCTGCACCGGCAAGACCGGTCACGCGGAAGCCGTGCGCGTCGTGTTCGATCCGGCGGTGGTGAGCTACCCGCAGTTGCTGCAACTGTTTTGGGAAAATCACAACCCGGCGCAAGGCATGCGACAGGGCAATGACATCGGTACGCAGTACCGTTCCGCAATCTATACGTTAACCACAGAGCAGGAAACCGCGGCGAAAGAGAGCTACCAGCGCTTCCAGCAGGCCATGCGCGATGCGGGCAATGACCACGACATCACCACGGAAATCCAGCCCGCCGGGCCGTTTTACTACGCCGAAGACGAGCACCAGCAATACCTGCACAAGAACCCGGACGGCTATTGTGGGCTGGGCGGCATCGGGGTGTGCCTGCCCCCGCAGGGTTAAACGCTCTGGCTACTTTATTTGCCGTTTTGGACCAGCGCGACGCCCGCTACCCTGGCGATTACGGGTACGCGTTGCGCTTGCCTGTAGGGACGGGCGGTTGGGCGGATGATTGTCCACCCAGCATGGGTCGTATGTTGTCTGTAGGCCGCCTGCGTCCAAACTGGCGACGATTTGACCGCGCCTGCTATACTGGGCGACCACGGGCCGGCTTCCGGCCCCTTTTGCGGCGATGCCGCACCCATAATGTTATTCCCTTTCAGAGGTTCGCCGTCCGTGACGACTGTGCGAAAAAACCATGTTAAACAGTCTGTTAATTATTTTATTTCTTATCGCCATCAGTGCGTTTTTCTCTCTGTCTGAAATCTCGCTGGCCGCTTCACGCAAGATCAAGCTGAAGCTGATGGCCGACGAAGGCGACCTGAACGCCGCCCTGGTGTTGAAATTTCAGGAAACGCCGGGCATTTTCTTCACCGTGATTCAGATCGGCCTTAACGCGGTCGCCATTCTCGCCGGTATCATCGGCGACGCCGCCTTCTCGCCCTACTTCGAAATGCTGTTTGCCAGCTTTCTGCCGCAGGATATGGTCGCTCGCGCCAGTTTTATCTGCTCGTTTGTGCTGGTTACCAGCCTGTTCATCCTGTTTGGCGACCTGACGCCGAAGCGCATTGGTATGATCGCCCCGGAAGCGATAGCCATTCGGATCATCAACCCCATGCGCTTCTGTCTGCTGGTGTTCCGCCCACTAGTCTGGCTGTTCAACGGTCTGGCTAACCTGATTTTCCGCCTGTTCAAGCTGCCGATGGTGCGCAAAGAAGACATCACGCCCGACGATATCTATGCGGTGGTGGAAGCCGGCGCGCTGGCTGGCGTATTGCGTAAACAGGAACACGAGCTGATCGAAAACGTGTTCGAACTGGAGTCGCGCACCGTGCCTTCTTCAATGACCTCGCGCGAAAGCGTGGTCTATTTCGACCTGCATGAAGATGAAACGCAGATCAAAGAGAAAATCGCGCACCAACCGCACTCCAAGTTTCTGGTGTGCAACGGCACCATCGATCAGATCGTCGGGTATGTGGATTCCAAGGATCTACTGAATCGGGTACTGGGCAACCAGAGTCTGGAACTGACCAGCGGCGTACAGATTCGCCCGGCGCTGATCGTGCCGGACACCCTGACGCTGTCGGAAGCGCTGGAAAGTTTCAAAACCGCCGGCGAAGACTTCGCGGTGATCCTCAACGAGTACGCGCTGGTGGTGGGGATTATCACCCTTAACGACGTGATGACCACGCTGATGGGCGACCTGGTCGGGCAAGGGCTGGAAGAGCAGATCGTCGCCCGTGACGAGAATTCCTGGCTGATTGAGGGCGGCACGCCGATAGAAGACGTGATGCGGGCGCTCAGCATCGATGAGTTCCCCCACTCCGACAATTACGAAACCATCGGCGGGTTCATGATGTACACGCTGCGCAAAATCCCCAAACGCACCGACTTTGTGCGCTACGCCGGGTATAAGTTCGAAGTGGTGGATATCGACAGCTACAAGATCGACCAGTTACTGGTCACACGGCTGGAAGAAAAAACGGCGGCCAACGCCGAAACGCATCCGGCATAAGCCGTTGCGCGCATTGACCTCGACAGATAATAAAACCCCAACAAATAGCAACGGCCCGTCAACGGGCCGTTTTCCTGTCGCAGGGCGCATGTTCCTTCAACCCAATTCAGCCTGCAACTTCAGTACCTGACGGTTGACTTCGGACATCACCACCAGATGCTGTTTATCCTGCGTTTTGGGCAACAAAATGCGGCCCTGATCAAATTCAAAAGCGCCAATCCCTTTAATGTAGAGTCTTCCACGAAACAGGATTTTTACATACTTGGCGACCTTCAAGGGGTTATAACGTTCGAAGATCCTCATTGTCTTCCTCTCTCCTCCCGTTTTTTCTCCACCACGCTACCCGTTCCCAATTGGGGGATCGGATGATACTCAGCGCGGCAATCACGTACCGTTGGTCAATCATGCACAACTGATCGATCACACACACTTGGTTAGTGCCCTTATCCTGCGGTTAGTTCCCGCAATGACAGAATTATTTACGGCGTTTACATATTTTTACCGAATAGACTAATGCCATACTTTCTAAATCAGTATAAACCTTCAAATTATTGCCGTGTGTGCGATATGCCGCAAACTCACACACGCTGCGTCGATCGTATCAACGGCCGCCAATCTACCGTGAAAATATGACCAAAAAACGACAGTGCGCCATCAGCGACATAAAGATAAAAACGGGAAAGCGGGAAGAGCACGGCAGGTTCATCGCCTGCCGTTGCCATCATCAGGAAAAATCCGGCCAAAACGGCCGGAAAGAAACTCAGAATAGTGAAACGCGAAAGCCCGGATTCAGGAAGGATTCACGCGGCAGATAGGAGAGCGAGCGACCTTGCCAGTCATGCACCTGCGCGCCGGCTGCCAGCGCCACCGCGTGTCCGGCGGCGGTATCCCAAATGTTGGTCGGCCCGAAACGCGGATAAAGTTGGGCCTTGCCCTCCGCCACCAGACAGAACTTCAGCGATGAGCCAATGGATACGGTATGGTGTTCGCCCAGTTGTCGCAGGTAATCGTCCAGTTCCGCATCAGCGTGGGAGCGGCTCACCACCACCAGCGGCGGCCTAGCGTCTTTTACCCGAATGGCGCGGCGCTTCCCATCTTCTTCCTTCCAGGCCTTGCCGTCCGCCGCAGCGTACATCACCCCGGTCACCGGCACGTATACCACGCCCAGTACCGGTTTGCCGTTATCGATCAGCGCAATATTGACGGTAAATTCGCCGTTGCGATTGAGAAATTCTTTGGTGCCGTCCAGCGGGTCCACCAGCCAGTAACGCTGCCAGTGCTGACGTTCAGACCACGCCTGCGGGTCCTCCTCCGACAGCATCGGCGTTTCGGGGTACTGTTCGGCCAATCCACGCGCAATGACCCGGTGCGCCGCCAGGTCGGCCGCCGTCACCGGCGAGTCGTCTTTCTTAAGCGCCGCATTCAGCGGCTGCTGACCGTTATAAACCTGCATGATGGCGTCTCCCGCCTCACGCGCCAGTTGGCAGATCTGTTCTAACATCGTTTCACCTCGTTATACGTACAGGCCATGTATCAGGTACCGCGACAACGCATACACCGGGCCATTTTTATGTCTATCCCCGGAATTCTATACCCAAAATAATTCAAGTTGCAGGACAACACGCTGGTAGCGCGTTGAACAACGTAGCGCGTTGGCCCCGAAGGGCGTGGCCCATGGATGGGCCGAGCAAGAAAGCCAACGCACCTGCAACTTGAAGTATGACGGGTATATGTCATGCTTCACACTTCAGGCTGATATTTAACACGATATTCATCAAAATCTGCGATATACATTCTGGCCACGCCGCCATTGTCGGACCACTGCCCGACTGCGCAGGCGTCGCCACGCCAATACCTCTCACAGGAGCGACCTTATATGAAGCATAAGCTGGTGCTGAGCCTGCTCGCGATAGCCATCGCTACCGCAACTCAGGCAGCCACCGTTGATTTACGGGTGCTGGAAACCACCGACCTTCACAGCAATATGATGGACTATGACTACTATAAAGACAGTCCAACGGATAAATTCGGACTGGTCCGTACCGCCAGTCTGATTCAGGCTGCCCGACAGCAAGCCGTCAACAGCGTACTGGTGGACAACGGCGATATTATTCAGGGCAGCCCGCTGGGCGACTACGTCGCCGCCAAAGGGCTGCAAAAAGGCGACGTGCACCCGGTCTATCTGGCGATGAACACGTTGGATTACGCGGTCGGCAATATCGGTAACCACGAATTCAACTACGGGTTGGACTACCTGCACAACGCGCTGGCCGGCGCCCATTTCCCGTATATCAACGCCAACGTGCTGGATGCCAAAACCGGCAAACCGCTGTTTACTCCCTACCTGATCGAAAAGAAAACGGTGAAAGACCGTGACGGCAATCCCCACGAACTGCGCATCGGTTACATCGGCTTCGTACCGCCGCAAATCATGGTCTGGGACAAAGCCAACCTGAGCGGCAAGGTCACGGTGGCGGACATCACCGAAACCGCGAAAAAATGGGTGCCGGAACTGCGCAAACAAGGGGCGGACGTGGTGATCGCCATCCCGCATTCCGGCCTGTCGGCGGAACCGTACAAAGCGATGGCGGAAAACTCGGTCTACTACTTAAGCCAGATCCCCGGTATCGACGCCATTATGTTCGGCCACGCTCACGCGGTGTTCCCAAGCAAGGATTTCGCCGGCATCAAAGGCGCCGACATCGCAAAAGGCACGCTGAACGGCGTTCCCGCCGTGATGCCCGGCCAGTGGGGCGACCATCTCGGCGTGGTGGACCTGATACTGAACAACGACGGCGGCCAGTGGAAAGTAACCGAAGGCAAGGCGGAAGCCCGCCCTATCTACGACAAAGCGCAGAAGAAATCGCTGGCGGCGGAAGATGCGCAGTTGGTTAAGGTACTGACGGACGCCCATCAGAAAACCCGCGAGTTTGTCAGCAAGCCCATCGGCAAGGCTTCCGACAACATGTACAGTTATCTGTCGCTGATTCAGGACGACCCGACGGTCCAGATCGTCAACAACGCGCAGACCGCGTACGCCGAGCACTTTATTCAGGGCGACCCAGATCTGGCGGAGCTGCCGGTGCTATCGGCAGCGGCGCCGTTCAAGGCCGGCGGCCGCAAGAACGACCCGGCCAGCTACGTGGAAGTGGAGAAAGGCCAGTTGACCTTCCGTAACGCCGCTGATCTTTACCTCTATCCCAACACGCTGGTGGTGGTAAAAGTAAAAGGCGAGCAGGTACGGGAATGGCTGGAATGTTCCGCCGGCCAGTTCAACCAGATTGACGCGCACAAACGCGAGCCGCAGTCGCTGATCAACTGGGATGGCTTTCGCACCTACAACTTTGACGTCATTGACGGCGTGAACTATCAGATAGACGTCACCCAGCCCGCCCGCTATGACGGCGAGTGTCAGTTGATCAACGGCAATGCGCATCGCATCAAGGATCTGACCTTCAAAGGCAAACCGATCGACCCGCAGGCCACATTCCTGATCGCCACCAACAACTACCGCGCCTACGGCGAGAAATTCGCCGGCACCGGTGAAAAACAGGTCGCGTTTGCGTCGCCGGATGAAAACCGCGCGGTGCTGGCCGCCTATATCAGCGCCGAAACGAAAAAAGCCGGCGAGGTAACCCCCTCGGCGGACAACAACTGGCGTCTGGCGAAAATTGTCAGCGATACCCCGCTGGATATCCGGGTCGAGACATCACCGTCGCCGAAAGCGGCAGCGTTCATCAAGGAAAAGTCGCAGTACCCGCTAACGCTGGTGGGTAACGACGACATCGGTTTTGCCGTCTACCGTCTGGATCTACAAAAACAGTAACCCCATCCAACCGCGCTTCCACGGCGCGGTTTTTTCGCCGTCTTCCCCGGTAATCCTTTTTAGGGATAGCTAATCCTAAAAGATGCATTTAAAATACATTTTATAAATTACACCGTTCAGGGGGTACCCACCATGCATTACCGCGACCAATCATTAGGCGAACTGGCCATCACCATCCCGCGCGCCACCGCGCTGTTTCGTGAATTCAACCTCGATTTCTGCTGCGGCGGCAAACAGACGCTACTGCGTGCCGCCAGCAAACAGGCGCTGGATATCGAGATACTGGAATCTCGCCTGGCTGAGCTGGCGGCGCAACCGTCAACGGAAAAAGACTGGCAGCAGGCGTCTCTGGGCGAGATGATCCAGCACATCATCAGCCGCTTCCACGATCGCCACCGCGAGCAGTTGCCGGAACTGATCCGGATGGCCGAAAAAGTAGAGCGCGTGCACCACGACAAACCGGCCTGCCCGCACGGACTGACTAATCAACTGATGCTGATTCACGACGATCTGGCGCAGCACATGATGAAAGAAGAGCGGATCCTGTTCCCGATGATTCAGTCCGGTATGGGTGCGCAAGCTGGCGGACCGATTTCGATGATGGAACACGAACATGATGACGCCGGTCAGCAACTGGAAGTGGTCAAAACCATCACCAACAACGTGACACCGCCAGACAATGCCTGCACCACCTGGCGGGCGCTGTATACCGGCATCAACGAGTTTATCGACGACCTGATGGAGCATATCCATCTGGAAAACAACCAGTTGTTCCCACGGGCGCTGCGAGGCGAGTAACGACCGTTGTCCGTTGCCGATTGGTCGTCATCGCATACACAGCAACAATCACCACCTCCCGAGGCGATGGTTTAGGGCTGACAATAAAAAACCGCGCCGTACTGGCGCGGTTTCCGTTTGGCTTCTTTGCCATCAACCCTCTGGTTACCAACGCGGACCGCCGCGATGGTGACCCCAGCCCCATCCCGGGCCAGGGCCGCCCGGTCCGGGACCGGGTACAACATAAACCGGTTGTGGTTCAACCACGACAACACGTGGCGGGGGTGGTGGCGGTGCGTAGTAATAAACCTGGCGGGCATGATGGTGGCGGCGCTCATACCAACTATCTGGATCGCACCACCGGTTGCCGTCCCAGTAATAGCCACGATCGTCACGATCACCGATGTGAAGATACACACCCGGCAGCGCCAGACTCAGACTGTCGGCCTGCGCGGCGGGCATCGCCGACACCAGTACGCCCGTCATAATGGCACCTAATAAAAGTGGCTTAATCATAATGCTAACCTCTGCTTCACCGCGATGCGGCGGATGACTCACTTATACGGCGCGCCGCCATTAGCCGCTATCAGAAAATGGCTAAATATTAATACCTTCAGGAAAGCAATTCAGGTCTGGCGCCGTTTGCCGAAGTCAGCATAACGGAGCAATCGTCAGGCCGCCTTTACCAGGTGTATCGACTGGTTACACAACACGGGATCGACAAACCGGCACGGCGTGCCAGGCTGATAAAAAACGATGAAGCCGATGCGGCTAACTCTATGACAGGTCAGGGGAAAGTATATGGGTCGGGAGAAAGCATACGGGTCAGGGGAAAGCATATGGGTCGGGAGAAAGCATACGGGTCGGGAGAAAGCATACGGGTCGGGAGAAAGTATATGGGTCGGGAGAAAGTATGTGGGATCAGAAAAAAGCGTGCCGGGCCACAACGTGACCCGACGGGGAAACTTACAGGATTTCCAGCAGTTCCACTTCAAAAATCAGCGTGCTGAACGGCGGGATAGATGCGCCTGCGCCACGTTCGCCATACGCCAGATTCTGAGGAATATAGAGCTCCCATTTCGAACCGACCGGCATCAACGTCAGCGCTTCAATCCACCCCGGAATCACGCCGCTAACCGGGAATTCCGCCGGCTGGCCGCGCTGCACCGAGCTGTCGAACACGGTGCCGTCAATCAGGCGACCGGTGTAGTGAACCCGAACCCGATCCTGACGCGCCGGGATCGCACCTTCGCCCTGCGTCAACACACGGAACTGCAGGCCGGTTTCGGTACTGCTAACGCCGTCTTTACCGGCATTGGCTTCCAGAAAGTTCTGGCCTTCCGCCGCCTGCTCACGCTGACGCTCAAGACGCACCGCATCCGCCCGCTCATGCACTTCACGCAACGCGCGATGTACCACATCAACCGGCACCACAGGCGCTTTTCCTGCCAGCGCATCGCACAGACCCGCCACCAGCGCATCGGGGATCAACCCCTCCAGGCCGGATTCCTGCAGTTGTTGACCAATCTGCAGGCCAATGCCGTAGCTTGCCTGCGCTTCGACGCTGTCATAAGAAGGCGTTGTCATGAATGTTCCTTTAATCTGTAAAATACGAAAACGCAGCATAGCAGTGAGTCGGTTAAGGGTAAAACGTTCTGTCGCGATCTCGCCGCCTCGCCGGCCGGCGGTGCGTCAAATCGCTCATGTTTGCGGCGTCGGAACCCAATGACGATGACCTTAACTGGTTATCTGCCGTTGATTACCGATATAATTAGGTTGTTTTCACCTTTATACGGTTCTAAGAGAGGTCACCATGGGCAGAATCGCGCCCAGGAGAAAGCAATCCACCTGGAATCACCTGACGCTATGGCAATCCTGCCAGAACTGGCTGGCCCAATGGCGCCGACGCAAGGACATTCCCGGTGAACCGGAAGAAAGCGCAGACGAAGCGGAGACGGTTACCCCGGACCCCGCGCCACGCCGCCGGCATCGCAGACAGTCATCCTGGCTGCGGGCGCTTTGGCATCTGCCGGATGATTTCAGCTGGATGGAACCGCTGCCCTATTTTCACCGTCGTTGTATTCTGATTTTGCTGTGTTTGCTGTTGCTGGTGCTGTTGTGGCCGGTGTCCCCACCAGCTCCCGCGCCTTCCCGTCAGGTGGACGTGCCGCTCAGCTCGCAGACCGCGCCGATACAGGCGCAACTGGTGGACCCCGCTGCCACCGCCAGCCAGACGCCGCGCCCGGCGACGTCTGGCGCCAACTGGCAAGCCTATCAGATCGCGTCCGGCCAGACGCTGGCCCAGCTATTCCGCGACAACAACCTTCCCGTCAACGATGTCTTCGCCATGGCGCAGGTGGAGGGACAAAGCAAGCCGCTCAGCAATCTGCGGACCGGGCAAAAGGTCCGGTTGCAGCTCAATACGCAAGGTATGGTGAGCCAGCTTGAGATCGACACCCCGGACGGTCAACAGGTGCAGTTCGTTCGCCAGCAGGACGGTTCTTTCATTCGCATTCGCTGAGCGCCGCCTGTTCCATCAGAAAATCACGCAACACCATCGCATGATTCCGCTCCGTATCCCGGCTGCCATACAGCAGGGTTATCGGCTGCGGCTGACGCAGTAACGCCACCAGCGGCCGCCACTCGGTATGCTGGCTCAGCTCCGCACGGTACATCCCGACAAAGGTTTCCCATTCCACCGGATTAGCGTGAAACCAGCGCCGTAATTCATGGCCTGGCGCGACGTCTTTAAGCCAGACGACGCCGGGCAGACGGCTTTTGGCGATGCCGCGCGGCCACAGTCGATCGACCAGAAACGTGGGGGAAGAAAAAGGGGGCTGCGCATCATAGACACGCATCAGTTGGACAGGCTTGCTCATCTCGTATGTCGCTCAGTGATACACACAATTGATGATAGGCCGCTTTGGCTGGCTTACCAATGCAAAACGCTGGCACAAGGCCAGCGTTTTACCTGTTGTGGTCAACCGAAGTAAAACTTACTCGGCAACAACCACGACGTTCAGCTTAGCGAATACGTCGCTGTGCAGCTGGAAGCTCACTTCGTGCTCACCCAGCGTGCGCAGAACGCCGTTCGGCAGGCGAACTTCGCTCTTGGCAACATCAACACCAGCAGCGGTGATCGCGTCAGCGATGTCGCGAGTACCGATGGAACCGAACAGTTTGCCTTCGTCACCCGCTTTAGATGCGATGGTCACGGAAGCCAGCGCGTTGACTTTCTCAGCGCGGGCTTCAGCAGCGGCCAGAACGTCAGCCAGTTTGGCTTCCAGTTCAGCGCGGCGGGCTTCGAAAAACTCAACGTTTTTCTTGGTTGCCGGCACAGCTTTGCCCTGCGGAACCAGGAAGTTACGAGCGTAGCCCGCTTTAACGTTAACCTGATCACCCAGGCTGCCCAGGTTTGCTACTTTATCCAGCAGAATAACTTGCATTACCTTATCCTCTCAAAGTCTCGTTAATGGACAGTGGCCGATTACTGATGACGATCAGTGTACGGCAACAAAGACAGGTAGCGCGCACGCTTGATAGCGCGGGCCAGTTGACGCTGGTATTTTGCACGGGTGCCGGTGATGCGGCTCGGTACAATTTTACCACTTTCAGTGATGTAGTTTTTCAGCGTTGCGATGTCTTTATAGTCAATCTCTTGAACGCCTTCCGCGGTGAAACGGCAGAATTTGCGACGACGGAAATAACGTGCCATTTGGCTAGTCTCCAGAATCAATCAATTCAATCTGCTCGGCATGCAGCACCATTTTGATCAGGCCATTGCGCCCTTGGTGGCAACTAATGAACCCCTGAACCCTGAGTTGCATACCGACCGTTATACTGTGGGTAAATGCCTGTGACGGGTGTCCGCTGACAATCACGGGCATACGGCACCATGCTTGTCGGCTAAGTCCGGCTTCTTCCTGCACTGAGCGGTGCTCAAGCACAAACTGACAGTGAGGAATACCCGACGGACTGACTTTTCGAATGGGCGTCTTGCACACTGTGCCCGACAACTCCAGCCGATTCGCCGTCACCACAACAATTACTCTTCAGAATCCCCAACTTCAGCATCATCATCGGCTTCAGCGTATTCGTCACGACGCTCACGGCGTTCGTCTTTCGCTTTCACCATCGGAGATGCTTCAGTTACCGCGTGCTTAACGCGCATAACCATGCTGCGGATAACGGCGTCGTTGAAGCGGAAGTTAGTTTCCAGCTCATCGATCACTTCCTGCGGGGCTTCAACGTTCATCAGAACGTAGTGAGCTTTGTGCAATTTGTTGATCGGGTAAGCCAGCTGACGGCGGCCCCAGTCTTCCAGACGGTGGATCGTGCCTTCTGCACCAGTGATGGCACCAGTGTAACGCTCGATCATGCCCGGAACCTGTTCGCTCTGGTCAGGATGAACCATAAAAACGATTTCGTAATGACGCATCGAATTGCTCCTTACGGATTATTCAGCCTCCTGTCAGGGTCAGCCGCGGCCCATGGAAGCAAGGAACGTGTTGTGTGTACGGCTGAAAAAAATGACGCGTAATTATAATGACCACCATAAGGGAAAACAAGCCGTATCGCCGATTTCCACCATGAGGAAACAGATAAAGGGGACAGAAAAAGGAGAAATAGCCCGCCGGCAGCGGGTTAGAAGCGGGTAAATCAAAGCGAGCGCGAGAAGAAATCCGCACCGGCCTGTAAAGCGGTCGGGGTGATTTTGTGGCCGATGCCGGCTTCGGTCAGGTAAGTCAGGCGCTGATGGGACTGGCGGGCGGTTAGTTCCCGGTACAATCGTTCGCTCTCCTGCGCCGGCACCAGTTCATCCGCCAGGCCGTGCCAGAGCAACAGCGGGCGGTCGGAAACGGTGTCCAGTTGATGACGCACATCAAAGGGCGCGACCCGCTCAGCCAGCGCCTGTAACTGCGCCTGTGCGCCCGGTTCCTCCGGCGTTACCGGTGGAAACAGCGTCTGCGACAGCGATGAAAAGTATCCGGAGCCCATAAAGCAGGCCGTAGCCCGCAGCCAGGGATATTGCGTCATGGCGGCCAGCGCGGTCATGCCGCCCATGGACGCGCCGCAAATCCCGACCCTATCTCCGTCAATCAATCCCTGTTCACGGCACCAGTCCAGATAGCCTGGCAATTCCCGAACATTATTAAGGAAAATATCCCAGAAACAGCGCCAGCGGCGTGCCTCATCGCCGTCAAACCGTGCGCCATGCATCAACGCATCCGGCGCGATAACGCGGAACCCGGCCTGCGCCAGCGCGTAGGGGAAATACGCGTAAACCTCCTTCGACGAGGTATAGCCATGAAAGAAGAAAATGGTTGGCAACGGTCGCGTTCTGCCGCCGGATGGAAAAGCGTGCAGCACCTCTATCCCTGAAACATTTTCACTACCCATTTCTACCATCATCGCCCTCTTTCCTTTGTTGATTGACAGGTAAAACCGTAAAAAACGCCTACAATTATTCTGTATATCATTTAACCATCAGTAACACTCAACACACAAAAAAATATATCGCAATGATCTCAATCAAATTAGTTACAAAAGCATCAATTAGTGTAAAATTTCGCACTTTTTTGCCGTTAACGGCATTAGTCACTCCCTAATAATGTCCCACAATAAAGAGAATTATCATGCAGCTTGCTTTTAGACGCTGGAGCCTCGGTGTCAAACTTTCAGTTATCGCCTCCCTGAGTGTGGCTGTGCTGTTTATCGCATTCAGCCTCAGCCTGACGCGCTCGGCCGGTGAGAAACTGGAATCATTGACAATGCATGACATGGAAAGTCAGGTTACGGGTATTACAGATATGATCGGCATGTACGACACCAGCCTGCAGGCCAGCGTCGACAGCTATACCAATCTGTTTGCCAGCTTTCTTCCTTCTCGTTTTACCGTGGACAATCAGGCACGTCTGCCCATCAGCGGCACGACCGCGCCGACCCTGAAGTCCGGTGATACCGTCCTCAACATGAACACCGCCGTCACCGACGACTTTCTCAGCCGCACCGGCGCTATTTCTACCATTTTCGTGCGCGACGGCGACGACTTCGTGCGTATCACCACCTCGCTCAAAAAAGAGGACGGCTCGCGCGCCATCGGCACCAAACTGGATCGCGCCAGCCCGGCGTTCGCTCCCGTCTCCGGCAACAAGTCCTTCAGCGGCTTAGCGGTGCTGTTCGGCAAACAATACATCACCCAGTACAAACCGGTCACCGATGCCAGCGGCAGCGTGATCGCCATTCTGTTCGTGGGGATTGATATCAGCAAAGAATTTGCCCAGATGCAAAAACGTATTCTGGATAAGCGTATCGGCGACAGCGGCCACTTTGTCGTGCTCAGCAAAGCTGGCGCGACGGCCGGCGCGTATCTGGTGCACCCGACGCTGGCCGGGCAAAAACCGGACTGGTCTGGCGATGTGCTGCAACAGGTGCTGAAAAACGACAGCGGCAGGCTGGAATACGATGATAACAGCCTGAGCGGCGATGACCGTACCCAGGTGATGGTGTATCGCAGCGTACCGCAGTGGAAATGGGTCGTCGTCGGCACTATCAGCAAGGCCAGCCTGCTGGCGGAAATCAAGACGATCCGCAATCTGTTTCTGGGCGGCGGCATCGCGCTGGTGGTGCTGTTTGCCGTGTTCTTTGTCTACCTGACCCGCCGCTGGCTGAGCCGGCCGCTGGATGAAGTGGTTAAAGTGGCGGAACAGTTCGCCGCCGGCAACCTGCAGGCGACGCTGACCACCAACAGTCAGGACGAAGTCGGACGGCTGGTGGACGCCATCAACAGTATGGGCCACGGCCTGACCCGACTGGTGTCTCAGGTGCGCGACGCCGCGGAAGAGATCGCCGCCGGGACTGACGCGCTGGCCGAAGACAGCGGCAACATCAGCGAGCAGATATCCCGTCAGGCCAGCAGCGTGGAAGAAACCTCTGCGACGATGGAACAGTTGTCCTCGACGGTGAAACAGAATGCCGACAACGTCTCCTCCGCCAAAGGGCTGGCGGCGGAAAGCGCCAGCGCGGCGCAAAACGGCAGCAAAACGGTGGCGGACTCGGTGGAAACCATGAGTGAAATTAAGCGCTCGTCGCAAAAGATCGCCGATATCACCACCACCATCCAGTCTATCGCTTTCCAGACCAACATTCTGGCGCTCAACGCGGCGGTGGAAGCCTCGCGCGCCGGCGAACACGGTAAAGGCTTCGCCGTGGTCGCCGCCGAAGTCCGCTCGCTGGCCCAGCGCAGTTCCTCGGCGGTGAAGGAAATCGAGGCGCTGATTGCCGAATCATTGCATCAGATCGAAACCGGCTACCGTTTCTCGGAAAAAACCCGTTCGGTAATGGACGATCTGCTGCACCGCATCCAGCAGGTCAGCACTATCGTCAATGACATTGATATCGCCTCGCGCGAGCAGTCGCTGGGAATCGAACAGGTTAACGTGGCTATCAACCAGATTGGGCAGGCCATCAACCAGAACGCCTCGCTGGTGCAAAACTCGGAAAGCACCGCGCAAGGGTTACGCGAAAAAGGCCACCATCTGAGCGATGTGGTCAGCGTGTTCCGCATCCATCCCTGATCGTTTCATCACCTCTGCCGGCCGCCGGCAGAGGTCCGCTTCGGCGGGTTATCCTCCGTTACATGCCAGCAGTATCCCTGTTTGCCTCAAGGGGTTACACTACCTCTACCCTGTACCGGACTGACCGGAACACCACCTATGACACGCCCATCATGGCTATTAAGCGCTCCGCCGTTGAACCGAGTGTTGCTGAGCCTCGTACTGTCGATGTCGATCGGCGGCTGTACGCTACTGGCCGGTAAGCCGGTCCCGCCGCCGCCGCCCGCGGAACAGGCGGTCGAAGTGTCCAGAGAACAGAGCTATCTGCTGGAAAAAGCCGGTTCGGTTTCGGTGGATGTACGCGGCAGTCTGGATGATGCGGTACGGGAAATACAACGTCAGGCCAATGCACGCGGCATGCCTTATTACCGGGTGGTCAGCCTGACGGAAGACGAACATGTGCGACGGGATAGCTGGCGCGGCTATGCAATCTTCTATCGACCGCAGCCTGCCGCCGACCGCCCCTTGAACCAACCGGCCAAATCAGTGCCCTAAAGAGATTGAGAGGATAAGGATGAAAACAAAGATTGCCGCCATCGCCCTGTTACTGCTGACAACCGGCGCTAGCGGCGTGGCAGCGGCCTCAGAATACCCGTGCCGCAGCCCGGAATGGAATGTCTGGGTCGAAATGCAGGTGAATACCCGCGGGCTGCTGGGCGATGTCGAAGTGGGTTCGCTGGTCTGGCAACAGGCGGTGGAAAGCCGACTGCCTGCGGCGTCCTGGCCATCGCGTAATTCGGTGCTGTGGTGCGCGGCCGTAGAACAGAAACTCGCCGGCCTGAAAAAATAACGCCTGTCCGACACCTGATAGCAGCAGGGCAACCCGCCTCGGTTGCCCTGTCAATCAGGCACCATACCTGATGCCGGTTTCTTTTAGCGCGCCTGCGCCATGATTACGCCTGACGCTGGCGTACCGCTTCGAACAGGCAAACCCCCGTGGCGACCGACACGTTCAGCGACGACACGCTGCCCGCCATCGGAATGCTGATCAGTTCATCGCAATGCTCGCGGGTCAAACGACGCATCCCTTCCCCTTCAGCCCCCATCACCAGCGCCAGCGGGCCGGTGAGCTTGCTCTGATACAGGGTGTGATCCGCTTCGCCCGCCGTACCGACGATCCAGACGTTTTGCTCCTGCAGGAAACGCAGCGTTCGCGCCAGATTGGTCACACGAATCAGCGGCACGGTTTCCGCCGCGCCGCAGGCGACCTTTTTCGCGGTGGCGTTAAGCTGGGCGGAACGATCGCGCGGTACAATTACCGCGTGCACCCCCGCCGCGTCGGCGCTGCGCAGGCAGGCTCCCAGATTGTGCGGGTCGGTCACGCCGTCCAGCACCAACAGGAATGGGGTATCCAGCGATGCCAGCAGCCCCGGCAGGTCGTTTTCCTGATACTGACGCCCTTCTTTCACCCGGGCGACAATCCCCTGATGCACCGCGCCTTCCACCTTGTCGTCCAGCCACTGGCGGTTGGCGACCTGCACCGCGATGCCGTTGGCTTCCAGCTCAGCGATCAACGGCTGCAGGCGGCGGTCCTCACGTCCTTTAAGGGTGAACACTTCCAGAAAACGTTGGGGGTCTTGCTCCAGCAGCGCTTTCACCGCATGGATGCCGTAAATAATTTCGCTCATTAATACTCTTCAAAAATACGCTTCAAACAGGTTAACGGGGCAGCCGGCCCGGCTGCCCATGATACGGATGCGAGGATCAGGCGGGCTCCGCCGGTTTCTTCTTTTTGCTGGCGCGCTTGGCGCGAGTAGCGGCTGCAATTTTACGCGTTTTTTCGGCGTTCTTTTGCGGTTTTGCCGTCTTCTTCCGGCCACCGGTTTTCGCTTTATCTTTATCCTTGCCCTTGCCGGCACCGGCTGGCTGACGCTTGCCGTCACCCTCGCTACGGAATGCGCTATCCGGCTCAAAGTTGGCGCGCTGACCGGAACGGCGACGGCGCGGCGGTTTTGCGTCCGCCTCGCCGCCTTTCTTCGCCCGATCGCGTGCGGTTTTACCTTCGCCGCGCACCTTACGGGTGGAAGACAGCAGCGCAAAATCGATCTTGCGTTCATCCATATGCACGGCCTCAACGCGAATCTGCACTTCGTCCCCCAGCCGGTACACCTGACCACGGGATTCGCCGATCAACCGCTGGCCGACATTGTCATAACGATAATAGTCGTTATCCAGCGTCGAAACATGAACCAGACCGTCGATAAACAGGTCGTTGAGACGCACAAAGAAGCCAAAACCGGTGACGCTGGAGATAATACCGGTAAAAGCTTCGCCGACATGATCCTGCATGAAGTCGCACTTCAGCCAGTCGGCTACGTCGCGCGTGGCTTCATCGGCCCGGCGTTCGGTCATCGAACAGTGTTCACCCAGTTGCAGCATCTCGTTGAAATCCGAATGCCAGCCGCCGCTGTGCGTCCAGCGGGCTTTGCGGTCGCTGAGCAGGTACTTGATGGCGCGATGCAGCGACAGATCCGGGTAACGCCGAATCGGCGAGGTGAAGTGCGCGTACGAGGTCAGCGCCAGGCCAAAATGACCGCGATTTTCGGGGTCGTACACCGCCTGTTTCATCGAACGCAGCAGCATGGTTTGCAGCATTTCGTGATCCGGCCTGTCGGCGATGGAATCCATCAGTTCGGCATAGTCTTTTGGCTGCGGTTTCATGCCGCCTTTCAGCGTCAGCCCCAGTTCGCCGAGTACGCTGCGCAGCGCCAGCACATGATCCTCGCTGGGCTGGTCATGCACACGGAACAGCGCCGGTTCTTCGCTCTTCTCGACAAACTTCGCCGCCGAGATGTTGGCCAGAATCATGCATTCTTCAATCAGCTTGTGCGCGTCGTTGCGCACCACCGCTTCCACCCGCTCGATGCGGCGTTCGGCGTTGAAGATAAATTTGGCTTCTTCGGTTTCAAAAGCGATGCCGCCGCGCACCTCACGGGCATGATCCAGTACCTTGTACAGCCGGTGCAGCTCTTCCAGCGGCGCGACCAGCGGCTGGTAATGCTCGCGCAGCACCTCGTCGCCCTGCAGAATGCTCCACACCTTGGTATAGGTGAGGCGGGCATGCGAACTCATTACCGCTTCATAGAATTTATAGCCGGACAGTTTCCCTTGGGTGGAAACCGTCATTTCGCACACCATACACAGGCGATCCACCTGCGGGTTGAGCGAACACAGTCCGTTGGAAAGCACTTCCGGCAGCATCGGCACCACCTGCGACGGGAAGTAGACCGAAGTGCCGCGCGCGCGGGCTTCATGGTCCAGCGCCGTGCCGGGACGCACGTAGTAGCTGACGTCGGCGATTGCCACCCACAGCCGCCAGCCGCCGCCGCGTTTCTTCTCACAGTACACGGCATCGTCAAAATCGCGCGCGTCTTCGCCGTCGATGGTGACCAGCGGCAGAGAACGCAGATCCACCCGGCCTTTCTTGGCGTCTTCCGGCACCTCGTCCGCAAGGTCGCCAACCTGCTCTTCCACTTTGGGCGGCCAGCTGTGCGGAATCTCATGGGTACGCAGCGCGATATCCACCGCCAGCCCGGTGCCCATGTTGTCGCCGAGGATCTCCACGATCTTGCCGATAGCCTTGGTACGACGAGTCGCGCGCTGGGTCAGTTCCACCACGACCACCGACCCCATACGGGCGCCGGCGATAAATTCCGGCGGGATCAGGATGTCGAAGCTCAGCCGGCTGTCGTCCGGCACGACGAAGCCGGTGCCGGCCTCGGTGAAATAACGCCCGACGATCTGGCTGGTGCGGGGTTCCAGAATACGCACGATGCGCCCTTCACGGCGCCCTCTGCGGTCTTCGCCCAACGGCTGGGCCAGCACCACGTCGCCATGAATCACCGTTTTCATCTGTTCGGCGGAGAGGTAAAGATCGTCTTTACGCCCTTCCACCCGCAGGAAACCGTAGCCATCGCGGTGGCCAAGCACCGTACCGCGCAGCAGATCCAGCTTTTCAGGCAGCGCATAGCACTGGCGGCGGGTAAACACCAACTGCCCATCGCGCTCCATAGCGCGCAACCGGCGGCGCAGGGCTTCCAGTTGCTCATCGTTGGTCAGTTGCAGGTCGGAGGCCAGTTCCTCACGGCTGATCGGCGTGTCCCGTTTTGCCAGATGCTCAAGAATGTACTCGCGGCTGGGAATAGGAAATTCGTATTTTTCTGCTTCGCGTTCCAGAAACGGATCTTGTGACATTGCGGTTCCTCCGTTGTCATCAGCAGGCGGCTGAACAAGCTTATTCAACCAGAAGTAATTTATAGAGGGGCGGGTTTTCTTCCACCATATCGGCGAGCGTGTAATTATCCAGTTCCTTCAGGAAATTCTGTACGGCCTGCTGCAGCACCTGCTTCAGGCGGCAGGCGGAGGTGATATGACAAAATTCCTTGCTGCAGTTAACCAACGACAGCGGCTCCAGCTCTCGCACCACATCCCCGATGCGAATGGTGGACGGATCACGGCCCAGCCGGATACCGCCGTTTTTGCCGCGTACTGCCATAACCAGCCCGGCGCGGCTCAGCTGATTGATGATCTTCACCATATGGTTACGTGAAACGCCATACACTTCAGTTACTTCTGAGATGCTGGTCATTTTGCCCTCCGGCAATGACGCCATATAAATCAGCGCCCTCAAACCATAATCTGTAAAACTTGTTAACTGCACAGAAACCTCTGGGTACCTTGCCGGACAGTCATACGACCGCCCCGAAAAAACGCGGACTGGAACCGGGATGGCGCTCGTTAGCCCTGATTCGTGCCCATCATGTTCATTTTTTATCAGCAGATGATAAACCAGTGATCAACGTCGGGCGAGTTTATTTAGCGCCAACCGATCCTTTCCAAAGCCGAATTCCCCGAGTCCATGCATTTCCATTCACAAAAGATAAGAGAATCGTGCTTCCTAACATGCTGTTTCATCTGTTATGTTCTGAACAAAAATAACCCTACAACATCTTAACGTACGGCGAGCCCGGAACAGGCTCTGTCAGTGGTTTTTTGCTCTGCACACACTAGGAAATGAACCATGCGTTTGAAAAATCTCTCCATCCGCACCGGTCTGCTAACATTGCTGACCGTCATCACCCTATTGTTACTGCTGGTCAGCGGTATGGGGATTCAGGCCATCAACAAAAGCCGTGCCTCCCTGACGGCGCTCAATCAGATTCAGGGAGAACAACTGGGCGCGTTGATGAATGGTTATAACCTGACGCTGCGGGCCAGAGCCTCCGCCACGCTGGCGGTGCGCAAAATCGAAATCGGTTTGCTGGATGTCGGCGTCAAAGAGACCGAAAAGCTGGAAGGCTATGTGCAACAGTCGGAAAAGGATATTCGTCAGTTCAACAGCGTTGAAACCAACGGCGAGCAAGAGCAGAAACTGGCGCAACAGGTGTTAAAAAGTTATCAGGACTACCTGAATCAGGGGCTAAAGCCGATGATGGACTCCCTGAAAAAACAGTACACCGACGAATATTACACCTTGCTGGAAAACAACCTGACGCCCCTGAGCGACGCATTTGATAAATCCATCCAGAACTTCCGCAGCTACTCCCAGCAACTCTCCGCACAACATATCCAACAGGCCAATAGCAACGAACGGCTGATGCTGATGCTGATCGCGTTTGCCTGCCTGCTGTCCCTATCGCTGGTGCTGCTGGGTTGGCTGGCGTTGCGCCACATGCTGCTCAAACCGCTGGATCACGCCATTGAACAACTGGAACACGTGGCCTCCGGCGATTTGACCCGCCGCATTACCCAGGGGGGCAACAATGAACTGGGGCGGCTGAGCGACGCCATTGAGCGCATGCAGTTGGCTCTGCTGGATTCGGTCAGCCAGGTGCGTGACGCCAGCCACCAGATCGATCAGGGCAGCCGTGAGTTGTTCAGCGGCAACCGCAATCTGGCGGAGCGGACCGAAGAGTCGGTCGCGGCGCTGGAACAGACCGCCGCCAGCCTGGAAGAACTGAGCGCGACGGTGAAACGCAACGCCGACAACGCCGAGCTGGCGCATCAGTTGACCAATCAGGTTTCCGACACCACCGATCGCGGCAACGAATCCGTTAACTACGTGGTGGAGAAAATGCGTGAAATCGCCGCCAGCGCCAAACGGATCAGCGATATTCTCGGCGTTATCGACGGCATCGCCTTCCAGACCAATATTCTGGCGCTGAATGCGGCGGTAGAAGCGGCCCGTGCGGGCGAGCAAGGCAAAGGCTTCGCGGTGGTGGCGGGCGAGGTGCGGAGTCTGGCGCAGCACAGCGCCCAGGCGGCCAAAGAGATCCGCACCCTGATCCTGGATTCGCAGTCCCATGTGTCGGAAGGGCTGGATCTGGCGGCCAAAGCCGGTACCACCATGGACGACGTGGCGGAAGAGATCAACCGAATCACCAGCCTGATGAAAGAGATCTCCTACGCCTCTCAGGAACAGCATCGCGGCATCGAACAGGTGAACATCGCCTTCACCCAGATAGACAAAGTAGCCCAGCAGAATGCCTCGCTGGTTAAAGCGTCCGCCGACACCACCCAATCGCTGGAAGAGCAATCTCGCCAGTTGGTGCAGGCGATGGCCATGTTCCGTATCGAAGACCACACCGCGCTGCTGCAGGCACGCTGATTCTCATCCCTGCTTCGGCAGTGACCGCTCGCCGGTCACTGCCTTCCCTGCCTAAGCGAATGTTCTGCCTTTTCCTGCCCGGTAAGCCCGCTCACGCTTTCAGTGCATGACGCACAACAAACGGGCGCGGCATGCCTGTTTTCGGCGCCAAACCATGCAACCTGCACAAGATCCCCCTATCCACCCTACTACCGCTAACCGCAAAAGCGGCACGTTCCTTGCTGTATTTTCAAAGACGTAGTTTCTTTCAGACGCAGTTTCAAGGACGTAGTTCAAAGGCGTAGTTTCAAGGACGTAGTTCAAAGGACGTAATTCCACGGACATTGCTGTTCCCCATGCCGGGGCGAAACCAGAGGGACCACTATGACGGCATTTCATCACAGGAACGGGCCTCATCATCATACCGAAAGTGACCGGGACCGGTGGCGAAGCGACTTTCTGCTCCAGTTGCTGACCTGCGATCGTCCTGATCTGCCTTTCCTCCATCAGCGTGCCGACTATCTGCAATGGCCGCTGGATAGGCCGCACCGGGTGACGGCATGGCGCCTGTCCGGGATGCCGTCGCTGTTTTCTCCGTCTTATTCCGGCTGCCCGGAAGCACAACTGCACGAGTCGCGCCGGCAGTTGCAGCAACAGCTACAGGCGCTCATGTCAGGGGAATTGCCGCCGGTCACGCTGGGCGACCTCTGCCTGCTGGTGCTGCCGACCGACAGTCCGTTGCTAAGTCGGGGACACCAAAAGCTCACGGCATTTCGTCAGGCCATCAACGCCGATATCGCGCCTCTGACGCTGTTTGGCGGCATCTCCGGCCCGGTAAGCGCAGCCGAGCACTACCGACGGGGGCTGAGCGAAGCCCGGCAGGCGCTTAACGCAGCGGAAAGCCTGCGCCCGGAAAAAGGCCTGTGCGACTACACTGATCTGGGGGTGTTGCAACTGCTGACCTCCGTCAGCGACCCGGCCTTACTCACCTGCTTTATGCACGATGCGCTGGGTAATCTGGTGGAGAATAACCGCAAGTCGCCCCATCTGCTGATTGAAACACTGGATGCGGTATTGCAGGAAAACGGTAATCTGATCAAGGCCGCCGAGCGGCTGGCGATCCATCGCAATACGCTGCATCAGCGTCTGCAACGTATTGAACAGCTGTCGGGCGGCACGTTGAACGATCCGCTGTTTCGTCTCAACGCCTCCGTCGCGCTATTAATCTGGCGCCTGTCAGGTTCGCAAACGCAGGGAACCGCCATGCCGTCGGTCAAGACAACATCACAGGAGTGATTATGAAAATTATCAACGCCGCCCTGCGTCATCAGGCCGGGTTCCACACGCTGCAACTGCAGGACGGCCTGATTGCCGCGATAACGCCCCAGCCTGCCTTACTGCCCGCCGCGCCGGATACCATTGACGCCGCCGGGCAACTGGCGATTCCGCCGCTGGTGGAACCGCATATTCACCTTGATGCCGTCCTGACCGCCGGTGAACCGGAGTGGAACATGAGCGGCACGCTGTTTGAAGGCATCGAACGCTGGAGCCAGCGCAAAGCCGTGATCACCCACGAAGACACCAAGCACCGGGCGCATACCGCCATCGGCATGTTGCGCGACCACGGCATCCAGCACGTTCGCACCCACGTCGATGTCACCGATCCATCGCTGGCGGCGCTGGAAGCGATGCTGGAAGTCAAAGACGAGGCGAAGGGTTTGATCGACCTGCAAATCGTCGCCTTCCCGCAGGAAGGCATCGAGTCATACCCGGCAGGCCGCCAACTGATGGAACGCGCCATCGCGCTGGGCGCCGACGTGGTTGGCGGCATTCCCCATTTTGAGAACACCCGCGAACAGGGCGTCAGCTCGGTGAAATTCCTGATGGACCTGGCGGAACGCACCGGTTGTCTGGTGGATGTACACTGCGACGAAACCGACGATCCAAACTCGCGTTTTCTGGAGGTGCTGGCGGAAGAAACGCGGGTGCGGGACATGGGCACGCGCGTCACCGCCAGCCATACCGTGGCAATGGGGTCTTATGACAACGCCTACTGTTCGAAACTGTTCCGCCTGCTGCGCCGCGCGGGCCTCAGCTTCATTTCCTGCCCGACCGAAAGCATCCACCTGCAAGGGCGATTCGACACCTTTCCCAAGCGCCGCGGCGTCACCCGGGTAGCCGAACTGGACCGTGCCGGCATGAACGTCTGCTTCGGGCAGGACTCGATCAAAGATCCCTGGTACCCGCTCGGCAACGGCAACATTCTGCGCATCCTCGACGCCGGGCTGCATATCTGCCACATGATGGGGTATCAGGATTTGCAGCGCTGCCTTGATTTCGTGACCGACAACAGCGCCACATCGCTGCATCTGGGCGATCGCTACGGTCTCGCCGTCGGCCGCCCCGCCAACCTGCTGATTCTGGATGCGGAAAACGACTACGACGCGGTGCGGCGTCAGGCCAAAGCGCGCCTGTCGATACGCCACGGAAAGATCATCATGCAGCGCGAACCGGAGCTGATTCGGTATCCGAGCTATCAACCGGCTTAACGCTATTCGCGCTGAGCGTGACGAAGAGCCTATTGAAGCAGGCTCTTCGCGTCACTCGCGCAAGATAGAGCTCATTCAACGCTATACATTCCACGCTACAATACATTCCACGCTACAAAATAGTGCGGTGTGATGCTGAAGGTCGGAGGATATCATGGGACGATATAATGTTTTCAGCAGCGAAGGACAGTACGCGCAAGGCTCGGAAGATCAGGTGCTGAAAAACAAACTCGGTATTGCCGCCCCTGATGAAATTGACGGCGCTGAACTGGTGCTGCTGGAAAAACTGTACCATTTCGTCTTTGAAGACCACTTTCCCGCCAACCAGCCGTTGAGTGTCGACCTGATCAGGGCATGGCACGCGCTTTGGCTCGGCAACCTCTATGACTGGGCCGGTCAGAACAGGTCCGTCAATATCAGCAAAGGCGGATTCCTGTTTGCCAGTGCGTCACAAATCCCCAGCCTGCTTGCTAAATTCAACGATAAATGCCTCCCCCGATACACACCTTGCACTGGCATGACACGCGATCGGTTGGTCGAAGCCATTGCGGTTATCCACGTAGAGTTGATACTGATTCACCCCTTTCGTGAGGGAAACGGGCGTATATCAAGGCTGGTAGCGGATGTGATGGCCGTTCAGGGCGGTTATCCCCCACTGGACTATCAGCCATGGGAACAGAACAAGAACCAATACATCAGTGCTATCCATGCCGGAATCGGAATGGATTATGAGCCGATGAAATACTGGGTTAATCAGGCACTGACAGGCGGATAAACAGCCAGATTCAGGTAAGCGAACTTATCCCGTTGCTCGTCCAGAGAAGAGGCAATATTGCCGGAAGACTGGCCGGTTTCAATGGCCGTCGATGTCGTCACAGTACGAATGATTTGCTCGCGAGAAGGCATCACATACTGCTCGTTCTGGCGCTTTTGGTTGACAGCCATATCGTCCTCCCAATATTGGTCCGTTTATTATACATGCAACCTGGCATGAAGTAATCCTGCCCTGAAAGCAAAAGGAAACCACCCAAGTCTCTTTAGCCACATTGCCGTCTCCGGCAGCACATCATGACATTCACTGGCGCCCGGGTTAATCCGCATTGATCTCAGGCCGCAGCATCCCCTCCCGGCACCGTTGCTGGTAACTCTGTTCAAAAGTCTGCATACCGACCTGGCTGCCGGTTTGCAGCAGGCTGGGCAACTGGTGGGTTTTGCCTTCGCGGATCAGGTTGCTGACCGCCGGGGTGGCGAGCAGCACTTCAAACAGCGCCACGCGCCCGCCTTGCGCGCCCGGCAACAGTTTCTGCGCCACCACCGCCTGCAGGCTGGCGGCCAGTTGCGCGCGGACAAACGCTTTCTCCTCGGCGGGAAAAACGTCCACCAGCCGATCCACCGCCTGCACCGCCCGCCGGGTATGCAGCGTCGCCAGCACCAGATGGCCGGTTTCCGCCGCCGTCAGCGCCAGCCGAATCGTCTCGCTGTCGCGCAACTCGCCGAGCAGCAGTACGTCCGGGTCTTCGCGCAGCGCCGCCCGCAGCGCGCTGGCGAATCCTTCGCTGTGACGGCCGATCTCCCGCTGCTGGATCAGGCTGCGCTGGCTGGTATGCAGGAACTCAATCGGGTCTTCCAGCGTAATGATATGGCGCGCGCGGCGTTGATTAAGCGCGGCAATCATCGCCGCCAGGGTGGTGGATTTACCGCTGCCGGTGGCGCCGGTCACCAGAATCAGGCCATCGGCGCGCTCGGCCAGCTCCGCCACCACCGGCGGCGCGCCCAGCGTTCGCAGGTCGGGTTGGTGTGACGGGATCAGACGTAACGCCGCCGACAGGCCATGGCGCTGCATAAACAGATTAGCCCGTAACCGCTGGCCCTCCGGCAGCGTCAGCGCGCAATCGGTCTGCCCGCGTTGCCGTAGCTGCTGCTCGCAGGCCGGCTCCAGCCAACTGTGGCACCACTGTTCCAGTTCGGCGTTGTGCAACGGCGGCTGCGCGGCATCCGCCACCAGTTGCCCGTCGATACGCCAAATCGGCGGATGACCGCTGCACAGGTGCAGATCGGACACATTCTGTTTTACACTAGACCGCACCCATTCACTCACATCCATTGATTGGTCTCCTGAACCATTATGACGATATCGACAGTCACTACATCGGTAGTCCAGCAAAATCTACAGGACGTTCGGCAGAGAATCTCGGCGGCGGCGGAACGTTGCGGGCGCGCGCCAGAAGAAATTACGCTGCTTGCCGTCAGCAAAACCAAACCTGTGAGCGCGATCGAAGAAGCCATTGCCGCCGGGCAACGCGCGTTTGGCGAGAACTATGTGCAGGAAGGGGTCGACAAGGTTCGCCATTTTCAGGCAGCTCAACCGGATACGCAGCTGGAATGGCACTTTATCGGGCCGTTGCAGTCGAATAAGAGCCGTTTGGTGGCGGAGCATTTCGACTGGTGCCACACCATCGACCGGCTGCGCATCGCCCAACGCCTGAGCGAGCAGCGCCCGGCGCATCTGCCGCCGCTCAATGTGCTATTGCAGGTCAATATCAGCCAGGAACAGAGCAAATCCGGCATTCTGGCCCGCGACCTGTCGGGACTGGCCGCCAGCGTGGCACACTTGCCGAATCTACGGCTGCGCGGGCTGATGGCGATCCCCGCGCCGGAAACGGACCTCGCGCGTCAACTGGCGGTATTTCGCCAGATGACCGAACTTTTCCTGCAACTGAAAGCGGATTATGGCACTTTGGATACCCTGTCGATGGGTATGACCGACGATATGGCCGCCGCCATTGAGGCCGGCAGCACGCTGGTGCGAATCGGCACCGCAATTTTTGGCGTACGTGATTACAGTTCACCGGCCAGTTAACCTTAACGGACAGACGAGAACAGCGAGAATCTGATGGAACACCGTAAAATAGCCTTTATCGGCGCGGGCAATATGGCGCAGGCAATCATCGCCGGCCTGATGGCGGGCGGCTACCCGGCCGGCCACGTCAGCGTCAGCGCGCCGTCCGCCACCCACCGGGATGCGCTGGCCGCCCGTTATGGCGTTACCAGCCTGAGCGACAATACCGCCGGCGCCCGCGATGCCGACGTCATCGTACTGGCGGTTAAGCCGCAGCTGATGGCAAGCGTCTGCGAGGCGCTGGCGCAGCAGGTGGATTTCAGCGGCAAACTGGTGCTGTCGATCGCCGCCGGCGTCAGCGTGGCCCGTTTCCGTCAGTTACTGGGCGATTCGCTCAACATCGTGCGCATCATGCCCAATACCCCGTCGCTGGTGGGTCAGGGCATGAGCGGCTTGTACGCGCCGGCGGAGGTCAGCGAAACCGACCGCGCCTTTGCCGCCGACCTGATGCAGAGCGTCGGTAAGCTGTGTTGGGTCGCCGACGAAGCGCAGATTAACGGCGTGATTGCCGCCGCCGGCAGCGCTCCCGCTTACTTCTTCCTGTTTATGGAAGCCATGCAGCAGGAAGCCGTGCGTCAGGGCTTCGACGCCGATACCGCCCGGCTGCTGGTACAGCAGGCGGCCAGCGGCGCTGCGGCGCTGGTGGAAGCCAGCCCAGATACCCCGCTGTCCACATTGCGGGAAAACGTGACCTCCAAAGGCGGCACCACCGCCGAGGCGCTGCGCGTGTTCAACGAGCGCCAGTTGAGCCAGACTGTGGCCGACGCCATGCAGGCCGCCGTGCACCGGGCGAAGGAAATGGAATCGCTGTTCTGATTGCCGTCTGAAACATGATTTTTACTGAAGGAATGACCGTCTCATGCTGACCCTGACTTTTCTGGTCAAAACTCTGATTGACCTGTACGTAATGGTGTTGCTGCTGCGCATCTGGATGCAGTGGGCGCGCAGTGATTTTTATAACCCGCTGGCGCAGTTCGTGGTGAAGCTCACCCAGCCGATCATCGGGCCGCTACGCCGTATCATCCCGTCGCTGGGGCCGATCGACAGCGCGTCGCTGCTGCTGGCGTTTCTGCTCACCACGCTGAAATACCCGTTACTGTTGCTGATTCAGGTCGGCTCGCTGTCGCTTAGCCCGATCAACCTGCTGGTGGGGCTGCTAGCGCTGGTCAAATCCGCCGGTTATCTGGTGTTCTGGATAGTGATTATCCGTTCGCTGATGAGCTGGATCAGTCAGGGCCGCAGCCCGGTGGACTACATGCTGCACCAATTGACCGAACCGATGATGGGGCCGGTGCGCCGCATTCTGCCGTCGGCCGGCGGGCTGGATTTCTCGCCGATGATAGTGATTCTGGTGCTGTACCTGCTGAACTACCTCGGCATGGATTTTTTCCCGGGGCTGTGGTTCTTGTTGTGAGTGCCGTTAGCCGTTGCGAAGACGGGCTGGTGATTCGGCTGTATATTCAGCCGAAAGCCAGCCGGGATCAGATTGTCGGGTTGCATGGCGACGAGCTTAAAGTCGCCATCACCGCGCCGCCGGTGGATGGGCAGGCCAACGCCCACCTCATCAAATTTCTTGCCAGGCAGTTTCGCGTCGCCAAAGGCATGGTGACCATCGAAAAGGGCGAGCTTGGACGTCACAAACAGATTAGAATCGTCAACCCGCAAGCCATCCCGGCCGATGTCGCGGAACTCATCTCCTGAGCCTATTCTCTGAACGAATACCCTGAGCAAATTGCAGGAACAACAGATGCAAAACGTGGTTTTAGCAACCGGCAATGCCGGTAAAGTGCGTGAACTCGCCGGTCTGCTGGCGGATTTCGGTCTCGACGTGGTGGCGCAAACCGCGCTGGGCGTCGACTCCGCCGAAGAAACCGGTTTGACCTTTATCGAAAACGCCATTCTGAAAGCGCGCCATGCCGCGCGTGAAACCGGCCTGCCCGCCATCGCCGACGACTCGGGTCTGGCGGTGAACGCGCTGGGCGGCGCGCCGGGAATCTATTCCGCCCGTTACGCCGGGGAAGACGCCAGCGACCGGCAGAATCTGGACAAGCTGCTGGCGGCGCTGGACAACGTGCCGGACGAGCAGCGTCAGGCCAGCTTCCATTGCGTACTGGTGTATCTACGCCACGCCGACGACCCGACGCCGCTGGTGTGCCACGGCAGCTGGCAGGGCGTCATCGCCCGCACGCCTGTCGGCGCAGGCGGCTTCGGCTACGACCCGGTGTTTTTTGTGCCGTCGATCGGCAAAACCGCCGCCGAACTAAGCCGCGAAGAGAAAAACGCCCTCTCCCACCGCGGTCAGGCGCTGCGTCAGTTGCTGGATGCCCTGCGACATGCTTAATCTGCCGCCGCTCAGCCTGTACATCCACATTCCCTGGTGCGTGCAGAAGTGCCCGTATTGCGACTTCAACTCCCACGCGCTGAAATGCGAAGTACCGCACGACGACTACGTGGCGCACCTGCTGGCGGATCTGGACGCCGACCTGCCGCTGGCGGGCGGGCGGCCGTTGCACAGCATTTTTATCGGCGGCGGCACGCCGAGCCTGCTCAGCGCCGAGGCGATGCAACAGCTGCTGGATGGCGTACGGGCGCGATTGTCCTTGCCGGCCGAGGCGGAAATCACCATGGAAGCCAACCCCGGCACGGTGGAAGCCGACCGGTTCAGCGGCTACCAGCGGGCGGGCATTAACCGGATTTCCATCGGCGTGCAGAGTTTCAGCCCGGATAAGCTGACGCGGCTGGGCCGCATCCACGGCCCGGAAGAGGCCAAACGCGCCGCCCGGCTGGCCGCCGGCCTGGGGTTGCGCAGTTTTAATCTGGACCTGATGCACGGGCTGCCGGAGCAGTCGCTGGACGAGGCGCTGGACGACCTGCGTCAGGCCATCGCGCTCAACCCGCCGCACCTGTCCTGGTATCAGTTGACCATCGAGCCGAATACGCTGTTTGGTTCGCGTCCGCCGGTGCTGCCGGACGACGACGCGCTGTGGGACATTTACGAGCAGGGTCACCGTTTGCTGAGCGACGCCGGGTATCAGCAGTATGAAACCTCGGCCTACGCCAAACCGGGTTACCCGTGCCAGCACAACCTCAATTACTGGCGCTTCGGCGATTACCTGGGCATCGGCTGCGGCGCGCACGGCAAAATCACCTTCGCCGACGGCCGTATTCTGCGCACGGTAAAAACCCGCCACCCGCGCGGTTATATGCAAGGCAACTACCTGCAGCAGCGCAGCGAGGTAGCGCTGGCCGACCGACCGTTCGAGTTCTTTATGAACCGTTTCCGGCTGCTGGAGCCGGCGCCGCGCGCCGATTTCACCGCCTATACCGGGTTGCCGGAAAGCGTAATCCGTCCGCACATCGACGCCGCGCTGGCGCAAGGCTATCTGACCGAAACCGGGCAGCACTGGCAGGTGACCGAGCACGGCAAACTGTTTCTCAACTCGTTGCTGGAGCTGTTTCTGGCGGAGGAGTGAGTAGCGAGAAGATGCGGCCACAGCACAAAAATCTGGCTTAACAGACTGACAACACGTTGAATTCCTACATGGGATTATGACAAAGTGAAGGCGGGATTTGCCCCGCTATAAAAGGTAAACCACCATGAAAACCCTTATTTTACTGGTCGCAACCCTGTTCATGGCGACCGCGTTGAGCGGCTGCAACACCGCTCGCGGATTTGGTCAGGACGTGCAAAAACTCGGCAGTTCCATCTCCCATACCGCCAGTTGACCGGCGCCCCGCTTGCCGCGCAGGCAGCGGGGCCACCGTTTCAGAACAGCCATTACCCCGCCGTTCGCATCGGCACGTGAGGAATACCGTCCTCGTCGTAGCCATCGCCACACACCACAAATCCAAATTGCTGGTAGAAATGCTGCAAATGCGCCTGCGCGGACAGGTATTGCGCCCGTCCCGGCCAGTGGCGCGCGCAGGCGGCCTGCGAATGCATCAATAACTGATGCCCGAACTGTTGACCGCGCGCCTCGGGGGCGACCACCACCCGGCCAATGGTCACCGCGTCCTGCCCGTCATGGGGCGCCAGTAGCCGCGCGCAGGCAATCAACCTGCCGTTTTGCCAGGCGGTCACATGACGGTTGTCGTCCACCAGATCCAGACCGTCCGCGTCCTGATAGGCGCACTGCTGCTCGACCACAAATACCTGACTGCGCAGGCGCAGAATGTCGTACAGCGCGTAAGGGTTCAGGTCTTTCACCCCCCAGTCATGCCAAATCAGACTCATCCCCCCTCCCGTTATTCACTTTCATCAGAGGTCTGCGTGACCACCGTCTCCGGCCGACGCCGCCACTGGGTGACCTGCACCCAGACCCACAGCCCGGCAATGGCGAGCGCGAACAGCACGCCGAAGCCGACGCCGATCGCCAGCACCGGCACACCGACCTTCACCGCCAGCGAGTAGAGCGCCAGCATCAACAGCATGGCGCCGTTTTCGCCCAGGTTCTGCACCGCAATGGCGTTGCCCGCCCCGACGCTTTCCCGGCCGCGCTCCTGCAACAGCGCATTGAGCGGCACG
Source organism: Dickeya dadantii NCPPB 898 (assembly GCF_000406145.1). NCBI lineage: Bacteria > Pseudomonadati > Pseudomonadota > Gammaproteobacteria > Enterobacterales > Pectobacteriaceae > Dickeya > Dickeya dadantii. Next base: position 3,858,558 of record NZ_CM001976.1, read on the forward strand.
ATGAAGAAGCCGCCCAGCGCCCCCAGCACCAGCAGGCAGGCGTACGCACTAATCAGGCTGTGTTGCAGGGTGAACACCACCACCATCACGCCGATCAACACCCCGGCGGGCAGGCAGCGCCGCACGGTTTTCAGCGTCACCAGCTTACCGGCCGCCGCCGCGCCGACCACGATCCCCACCGCCACCATCGCGTTGAGCAGCGTCGGCGTCGAATTGTCGTTGATGCCCAGCGCCAGCGGCACCCACAGCACCAGCAGGAAACGCAGCGTCACGCCCGCGCCCCAGAACATGCCGGTGCCGACCAGCGAAAACCGGGTTTCGCCGTTGCGCCACAGCACGCGGCAGGCGTCAAAGAACGAGCGGGTCATGTGCGCCGGGCGCCAGGACGCGCCGGGGCGAGCGGGCGCCAGTTTCGGAATCAGCAGGTTGGCGGCCAGCGCGATGCCGTAGGCCAGCGCACACGCCGCCAGCGCGCCGTAGATATGCCAGTCGGCCAAGACGCCGCCCACCACCGAGCCGGTGAGAATGGCGGCGATGGTGGAGGCTTCCATCAGGCCGTTGGCTTTCACCAGCTGATCGCCGCGGGTGATTTCCCCCAGAATGCCGTACTTGGCCGGGGAATAGGCCGCCGCGCCCAGCCCCACCAGCGTGTAACCCAGAAACGGATTGCCGCCCAGGCAGATCAACAACGCGCCGGCCAGCTTCAGGGCGTTGGCGAACATCATCACCCGCCCTTTGGCGAAACTGTCGGCGAATTGGCCGACAAACGGCGCCAGCACGATATAGGCGGCGACGAATCCCATCTGCAGGAAGGGCTGGCTCCAGTCGGGATACGCCAGCGATTTCACCAGCGCCAGCGTGGCGAACAGCAGCGCGTTATCGCCGAAAGCGGAGAAAAACTGCGCCACCATCACCGCGTTCATACCACGGGAAAACAGCGACGACGAGGGAGAAGTCTGGTTACTCATGCATCATGCTCCGGTTGCGCATCCGACACATCGTCCGCCCCGTCAGCGGGCTGCTCCGCCAGTTGGCGCAGCGTGACGAAGTCCGGTTTGCCGCTGCCCAGCAACGGCAGCTCTTTCAGGTAACGGATATCACGCGGCACCGCCAGTTCCGGCATGCCACTCTGGCGCGCCTGCGTCAGCAGGCTGTCGCGGGTAAGACCGGCATCGGTGGTAAACAACACCAGCGCCTCGCCTTTGCTGCTGTCGCTGCGGGCGCTGGCGGCGTGCTGCGTCTGCGGCGATACCTGATTCGCCAGTTGCTCCACGCTCTCCAGCGACACCATTTCCCCGGCCAGCTTGGCGAAGCGCTTAACGCGGCCGACGATGGTACAAAAGCCCTGCGCGTCCAGGTCGACGATATCGCCGGTGTCGTACCAGTTCGCTTCACGCTGCCCCAGCTCGTTTTCCGCCGCCGGCAATTCCAGCTCGCCGGGGTTTTCCACCCGCAGGTAGCCTTTCATCACGTTCGGCCCGCGCAGTTGCAGACGGCCGCCGTGATGGATGCCCGGCACCGGGATCAACCGCGACTCGATGCCCGGCAATAGCCGGCCGACGGAGTGCAGTTTGCAGGCCATCGGCACGTTGATCGCCACCACCGGCGCGCACTCGGTCACGCCGTAGCCTTCCAGAATGCGGATACCGAATTTGTCCTGCCACACGGTTCGCACCCGTTCGGACAATTTTTCCGCCCCGGCTACCACGTAGCGCAGGCGGGCGAAATCGTACGGGTGGGCGAAGCGCGCATAGTGCCCGAGGAAGGTGGAGGTGCCGAACAGCACCGTGCAGTTGCGGTCATACACCAGCTCCGGCACGATGCGGTAATGCAGCGGGCTCGGGTAGAGGAACACCCGCGCGCCGGTCATCAACGGCGTCAGCAGCCCCACCGTCAGCCCGAAAGCGTGGAACAGCGGCAGCGCCGACATGAAACGGTCGCGCGGCGTGAAATCGGCCACGGTGCGAATCTGCTCCACGTTGGCCGTCAGGCTATTGTGGGTATGCACTACCCCTTTCGGGTTGCCTTCCGAGCCGGAGGTAAACAGGACGATCGCCGCGTCGTCCGACTGTTGCGGGCGCATAGCGCGCAGCGGGAACAGCAGGTGGAACAGGATCCACAGTTTGTCCGACAGCGTGACGGTGTCCTTCAAATCTTCCAGATAGACCCAGTTAGCCTCTTTCACCTGCTGCGGCAAGTGGGTTAGCTTGCCTTTCTCCAGAAACTGCCGTGAGGTGACGATGGTTTTGATCCGCGCCGCGCTCATCGCGCTCTGAATCCCTTTCGCCCCGGCGGTGTAGTTCAGCATCGCCGGCACCCGGCTGCCGAGCGACGCGCCGAGAATCGCGGCGGCGGTGACGGTGGCGTTGGGCAGCAGCAACCCGACATGTTCGCGCTCGCCGGTAAAGCGCTGAAGAATACGCGACACCCCCAGCGATTTTTTCAGCAGGCCGTGGTAGCTGTCTTCCTTCAGGTTGATGTCTTCAATGCAGGGCGAGTGGTAGCCATAACGGCCGCAGGCGGCCAGAAACGCCTGATACAAGGTGTGACGCGGGCGCACCGCCATGCGCGCGTCCATCATGATGCGGTGCAGCGCTTCCCCCGCCAGTTCGCGGCGCTCACGCGCCGAAGGCGCCACCGGCATCGGTAATTTGGCCGGCGGCAAAAAGTGCAGGGAGATCTGCGGAAACAGGCGACGGCGCAACACCCCGCCCAGACGGCCGAAATGGGTGAACTCCGGTCCTTCGATGCGTACCGGCACCACGGTGGCGCCTGAACGAGCGGCCACGAACGCCGCGCCGCCGTAGATTTTCATCAGCGAGCCGGTGACGGTAATACGCCCTTCCGGGAACACCACCACCGGACGCCCCTGCTCTACCAGCCGGATCAACTGCTTGATAGCCAGCGGCTTGCTCGGGTCCAGCGGCAAAAAATCGATGTACGGTTTCAGCCAGCGCATGAACCAACGATCGGTGATGCTGGAATAAACGGCGAACACCGGCTTGCTTTGCACCGGCAGAAACAGCGCCATCAACACGCCATCAAGGAATGAAACGTGGTTTGGGGTAATCAATATCTTTGACTGCCGGAAACCGCTTTCATCACCCGTGATCTGAATACGATACAGTTGCTTCAGCGCCCAGCGTAAAAAGGTATAAATCATCCCACCTCCCTATGTGTAAACAGTGACCCTGTCCGGTGTGGACCCGCTCGCCGCCGATGGTTCATGCCCGAACGTTCTCTCAGGCATTCACTCTCGCCGCCGCCATAACTGCGCCCCGGGATAGCGCGCGCACCGCGGCGCGGCTCCCCGTCAACGGGTTCACCATACCATAAACCACACCAACATTAGCGATGAAAACACCGCCGTAACAAGCGGTGACGGGGAGTAAAAAAACATCCGGAAATCATTGTTCTGTGGTGCAGAAAGGCAGGGCGGGTAATGGCCCCGCCCGGGGAGGAGATTACAGCTGTTCGCCGTTACTGGCGATCACCTGCCGATACCAGTCAAAGCTCTTTTTCCTGCGACGCGCCAGCGTGCCGTGGCCGTCATTGTCTTTATCCACGTAGATAAAACCGTAGCGCTTTTTCATCTCGCCGGTGCCGGCGCTGACGATATCAATCGGCCCCCACCAGGTGTATCCCATGATGTCGCAGCCGTCGGCCAGGGCTTCCGCCACCTCGCGCAGATGCTGTTGCCCATAGCGGATACGATCGTCATCGTTGATGAAACCGTCCGCATCCGGTACGTCCACGCCGCCAAAACCATTTTCGACAATAAACAGCGGCTTTTCATAGCGATCCGCCAGTTCGTTACACACCAGCCGCAACCCTTTGGCGTCAATCGGCCAACCCCAGTCGGTGCTTTGCAGATACGGATTTTCCTTGCCGATCACCCCGCCGGTATCCGCCAACACCGGCATACCGGCCTGATAAGTGGCGCTGCGGTAATAGCTGAAACCGAGATAGTCGGACGGATGCGCCGCCAGCAATGCCAGATCGCCCTCCTCCATCGCCAGTTCAATGCCGTGATCGCGCCACATGCGCCGGCTGTAAGCCGGATAGTGACCACGCATCATCACATCGGCGTAAAACAGCGAGCGACGCCGCATCTGCATGGTTTCGAACACGTCATCCGGATGGCAACTGTGCGGATAGACGGTGCTCAGCGACAACATGCAGCCGATGCGTGCGTCCGGGATTATCTGGTGGCACAACTGGTTAGCCAGCGCGTTGGCGACGAACATGTGATGGCCGGCCTGATAAATTGCCTGCAACCGCGCTTCCGGCTCTGGCTGAATGGCGCCGGTAGCAAACGGGATGCGGTTCATGTTGTTCAGTTCGTTGAACGTCATCCAGTATTTCACCTTGTGCCGGTAACGGCGAAACACCGTGTCGCAATAGCGGACGAAATACTCCACCAGTTTACGGTTGTGCCAGCCGCCGTAGCGCTGGTACAGCGCCAGCGGCGTTTCATAGTGCGACAGGGTAATCACCGGCTGGATGCCGTACTTCAGCAGTTCGTCAAACAGACTGTCGTAAAAACGCAGCCCCGCCTCGTTGGGCTGCGCCTCATCCCCCTGTGGGAAAATGCGCGACCAGGCGATCGAAGTGCGAAAGCATTTGAACCCCATTTCGGCGAACAGGGCGATGTCGTCCTGATAGCGGTGATAAAAATCGATCGCCTCGTGGCTGGGGTAGTAGCGCGCCGGGTCAATCGCCGCATCCGGCTTGCCCGCCACGATGCCGCCGCGTACCACATCGGCAATCGACGGTCCTTTGCCGTCCTCATTCCAGGCGCCTTCCGCCTGATTGGCGGCAATCGCGCCGCCCCATAAAAACCCTTGCGGGAAACGAGCCATGATCACTCCTTGCCTATCCGGTAAAGCCGGCGACCCGCGCCGCCGGCGTTTGGGTCAGTCGAGGTCTGCGCCGTTGGAGGCGATCAGCTTGCGATACCAGTAGAAGCTCTTCTTGCGGGAACGCTGCTGGGTGCCGTGACCGTCGTCGTCCTGATCGACGTAAATAAAGCCGTAGCGCTTGGAGATTTGCGAGGTGCCGGCGCTGACCACGTCGATCGGCCCCCACCAGGTGTAGCCGAACAGTTTTACCCCGTCCGCCAGCGCTTCCTTCATTTGCTCCACATGCTGGCGCAGGTAGTCGATGCGGTAATCGTCGTCGACTGAACCGTCCGGGTTGACGCTATCCACCGCGCCCAGCCCGTTTTCGGCGATGAATAGCGGTTTCTGATAGCGGTCATACAGCTGGTTGAGCGCCAGCCGCAGCCCTTTCGGGTCGATTTGCCAGCCCCACTCGCTGGTGGGCAGATAGGGGTTGCGGATGCCGCCGGTGATCAGGTTGCCGGTCGCACCTTCCAGCTGTTCCGGATGGGCGCTGATGGTGCTGGACATGTAGTAGCTGAAGGAAACGTAGTCCACCGGGTACTGACGCAGGATCTCGTCGTCCCCCTGCTGCTTTTTCAGCACCACACCTTTTTCCGCCAGCATACGGTCGGTATAGGCCGGATAGTAACCGCGCGCCTGCACGTCGCTGAAAAACAGCGACACCCGCTGCGCCTCCTCACAAGCTTGCAGATCGTCCGGGTGGCAGGTGTGCGGATAGAGGATCTGGTAGCTGATCATACAACCGACCTGCGAGCCAGGAATGATCTGGTGACAAGCCTTGGTCGCCAACGCGCTGGCGATGAACTGGTGGTGCACGCCCTGATATTTATCCTGCTCCAGATGCGGGTTGTCCTCTTCGATCACCCCGACGCTGACGTAAGGATGGTGCTTGACGCAGTTGATCTCGTTGAAGGTCATCCAGTATTTGACCTTATGCCGATAGCGCTCGAACACCGTGGTGGCGAACCGCACGTAGAAATCGACCAGCTTGCGGTTGGGCCAGCCGCCGTACTCGGTGACCAGACACAGCGGCATCTCGTAGTGAGACAACGACACAATCGGCTGAATGTGATGCGCCAGCAGGGTATCAAGCACCCGGTCGTAAAACGCCAGCCCGTCTTCATTCGGTTCGGTTTCGTCGCCGCGCGGGAAAATGCGCGTCCAGGCGATCGACATACGAAAACAGGTGAACCCCATCTCGGCGAACAGCGCGATATCTTCCTTGTAGTGGTAATAAAAGCCGTTGCCTTTGCGCTTGGGATAGTACTTTTTACTTTGCGGGTCCTGCGCGTCCGCCACCTGCTGGTGAGTCATAAACAGCCACTGATCCAACCAGCGCTCTTTGGGCGTGCGGCTGTCAAAAGTATACACGTCCGACACCGATAGCCCCTTGCCGCCCACGTTCCAGGCGCCCTCCAGTTGGTTGGCGGCGGTGGCGCCGCCCCACAGAAAGTCCGGCGGAAATGCGTTGACATCAGGCGGACACGTTTTTGATACGCTCATGTTTTCTTCTCTCCCTCAGGCCGCCGCAGCGGTCAGTTTCATCAAGGCGTCGCGCGAGTGGACGTCGCCGTTCAGCAACGGGCGCACCTCGCCATAACATTCGGTATTGGTGACAATGACGATCACGCTGGGGTCGATGCCTTCCGCCAGCAGCGCCGGCAGGTCGAAACTCACCAGCGGTTCGCCGACTTCCACCATCTGCCCAGGCTGGGCGCGACGGATAAAGTGGCGGCCGCCGAGCTTGACGGTGTCGATGCCGATGTGGATCAGCACCTCGGCGCCGGTGTCGCTTTTGAGCGTCAGCGCGTGATGAGTGTCGAATATCGACTCGATGCGTCCATTAACCGGCGACAGCAGTTCGCCGCTTTCCGGGTAGATGGCGATCCCCTTGCCGAACACTTCCCCAGCGAACACCGGGTCGCTGAGGCTCTCCAGCGACACCACCCGCCCAGCTACCGGCGCGAACAGCTTTTCGTTATGGAACAGCTTTTCGTTATGGCCGCTCAGCGCCACCGGCGCGGCCGGCATCACCGTCTGCCCGTCGCGGGGAATGGCGGCTTTTTCCGGGTGCTCCTCAAACCCGAGCACGCAGGTCATCACCGTTGCCGTGGTGAAGGAAATCGCCATGCTGGCCAGCGCGTACAGAAAGGTCGGCCCTACCAGAGCGGGCAGCCCCGGCAGCCCGCTCAGGGCAAAAGCGTAGGTTTTCACGCCGAAGAACATGGCGAACGCGCCGCCGCAGGCGCCGCCAATCAACGCGGCGGCGAACGGACGTTTGAAACGGATATTGACGCCGTACATCGCCGGTTCGGTGATGCCCATCGTGGCGGTCAGGCTGGTGGACAACGCCAGCGATTTGGTTTTCTTGTCACGGGCGCGCAGGAACACGCCGAACGCCGCCCCCGCCTGCCCCATGTTGGCGATGTAGAAGATGATCTTGAACGGATCGAACCCCATCTTGCTGATGTTGTTGATCATGATCGGAATCAGCACATAGTGCATACCAGTGATGATGATCATCGACAGCGTGCCGCCCAGAATCAGCCCGGCGAGAATGCCCATGTTATCCACCAGCCAGACGATGCCGGTAGAGAGGTGGTTGCCGACGAGGATGCCGAGCGGACCGATGGCGATCAACATGACTGGCGCGACGATCAACAGCGTCAGCAGCGGCACGAACATGGTTTTCAGCGCGCCGGGCATGATGCGGTCGATACGGCGCTCCACCCAGGACATCAGCCACACCGCCAGCAGAATCGGGATCACCGACGAGGCGTAGGACACCGGCGACACCGGCAGCCCGAGAAAGGTAATCTCGCCGCCGCCTTGAAACAGCTTCATCAGGGTGGGATGCAGCAGCGTGGCCGCCAGCGCCACCGCCACATACGGATTACAGCCAAACTTGTGGGCGGCGCTGAACGCCAGCACCAGCGGCATGAAGTAAAAAATGCCGTCGCTGATGGCGGACAGGATCAGGTAGGTCTGGTTGGTGTTGGATACCCACTGCAACGCCACCAGTAACGACAGGATCCCTTTGAGGATACCGGCGCCGGCGATGGCCGGGATCACCGGCGAGAAGATACTGGAAAACGCCTCCAGCAGCGCCGAGACAGGGTGGCGCGGCCGCCCGGTTTCCGGGGCGTCGGCGGTCTGGCTCGCCAACCGCGGATACTGCCGTATCAACGCCCGGTAGACATCCGCCACTTCGTTGCCGATGATCACCTGAAACTGTTCGCCGGCGACATTAATACCAATTACCCCGTCTAATGCTTCCAACTGGGCGCGATCGATACGTTGCGCTTCATGCAAATAAAAACGCAGGCGGGTAATACAATGAAAAACCTGTCGGATATTTCCATCTCCGCCGACAAGCGCCACAATTTTCTTTGCAGTCTCCTGATAATTAACTGACATGGCAATTCCTCTTTCCAGAAAGAAATCTTACGATTTCCGCAACAACCGCCCGGTATTTACCGTAGCGCCTTGTTCCTCTGGGGTTTGCCTGCGTCAGCGGACATTGCCTCGTCTCCGGCTAATCGCCGCTGCCAGTAACAAGCCTATTCGGAATGATTTATACCCTTAATGCTTCAAGTTGCAGTCGTGTTGGCTGCGTTCAAATCGGCTCATGCTGATTTGTCCCGCAACTCGAATTATTTTGGGTAAGACGATGAATCATATTATCGATATGAATGGTCAGATAGAGTTTCTCCGAATTGGTCATGGTGTGTTGGTAATTTTTTTTGATAAAGGTATTGATGGCTTCCACACAGCCCAGCGTTTTTTGATAGCGTTGCTGAACCATGGTAAATAAATCGCCGTCGTCATTATCCAGCGAGGTGCCCTCCACCACCCGCTGAGAAAAAAACTTCAGGTGGGTAATGAAGCGGTGATAATTGCCGTTGCTTTCATCCAGCGGCACCTGAAAATAATATTTGACGATATTCTGCACCTGATAAATCAGCTGCGTAATCTGCTTCATATTACCGATATTATCGCCAAGCTCGGCATTGACGATATGCAGCGCAATACTGCATGCCTCATCTTCCGGCAGGTTGATGCCCAGCGTTTGCCGTATCAATGCGAGCGCCTGCTCCGCCACGGCATACTCTTGCTTGTAGAAGTGGCGCACTTCCCAGTGCAGCGGGTTCTGAATCAGGGTGCCGTTACGCTGACACTGTAGGGCAAACGCGAGGTGATCGGCCAGCGTGACATAAATGCCTTCGCTCAGTTTCTGCTGTAATTGCTTTTTCACCGTTTCGACAATATCGCTGGTCAGTTGCAATATTTCCAACGGGACTTCCTGCGCCAGGTCCTTAAAACGGGCGAAAATGGCGTTATCCTGCAAACGGAATATTTTCTCCACTCGCGGCATTTCCACATCCTGCCCGGTTCGGGAATGAAAACCCAATCCGCAGCCGGTCAAGATAAGCTCCTGCCCCTGATTGTCGATCACGCTGACCACATTATTATTCAGGACTTGAGTTATCTTCATCGCATCTCTCCTGAAAACAAAAACGGGCAAAACCTAAATACAGCAAACGGCGAAGTCAACCGACTTCATACTGTTGCTGCACTTATGTTTTGCCCGCCGAACGGTAACAAGCCTTATGCAATAATCAGAAACTATCACCCGCTATTTTGAGCGTCAATCGCGCCTCTGACAGGTGGAGGAATTTCTTCTTTATTTGTGACAAGGGTATTATTTTCCCGCCTGCCGAAACGCAGGCAAAAAAAAACCTACGCATCCGCGTAGGTTGGTGCAATTTGAATGGTTCAATGTGGAGAACACATCGATTTGTCACCCATCAATACCTCTGGGACTTGTTACTCTAAAGAGAGTCATCCCGAATCACTAGCGCAGAATCGAAAGATAAACGTTCGAAGTGCAACCAACTGTAAAATTCTCGGGTGAGCTGTAATAAAGCCGTGAAAAACCGTGGTTATCGGGTAATTCGGCCGGTTTTTCCCGACCGATGCCGACCGAAATTCAACCGGCGAAAACTGCCGTTCGAGCCGACTATAACGCCAGCCAGATCAGCGCGGCGATACCGCCGAACAACGACCACTTCGCCAGATAGTAAACCGGCTTATTCCAGCTTTTTAGCCGCTTGCCCACTTTTCTGATCGCATAGACATAGCGGAAGATCCGGTTGATTCCGCCGGTGCGATCCGCCTCGGTATTCGGTGCCGCCGCCGCGCTCATCAGATTGCGCCCCACCCAGTGATTCACCGCCTGCGCCCAGCGATAGCGCATCGGCCGTTCGATATCGCAAAACAGGATCAGCCGGTTCTGGCCGCTGGTGTTTTCCGCATAGTGGATATAGGTTTCGTCAAACAGCACACCTTCGCCATCCCGCCAGCTGTAGCGTTCGCCGTCGACCTCGATAAAGCAGCGATCGTCGTTGGGCGTCTTCAGCCCCAGATGGTAACGCAGCGAACCGGCGTACGGGTCGCGGTGGCGCGGCAAACGGCTGCCATCCGGCAGGGTGGCGAACATCGCCGCTTTTACCGACGGCAGCGAACGCAGCAACGCCGTGGTATTGGGGCACATCACACCCGCGGAGGGATGAGCATCCTCATACCATTTCAGGTAGAAGCGCTTCCAGCCGGTCTTGAAGAACGAGTTGAAACCGGCGTCGTTATAGCGATCCGACGCTTTGATTTCCTGCATCGTCAGCAGCATTTCCCCCTCTTCCCGGATCATCTGCCAGTTCTCCTGCAACACCGCCAGTTCAGGGAAATGGCCGGGCTTGAGATACGGCGTCACCGGAACGCGGGAAAACAAGTACATAAAACCGTTGAGCGGCGCGGTAAAGGTCGAGTGGTCCGACAGTTGGCGCCAGAATTTATAGCGTACGCGACCACGAAAGTGGACATAGGCGACCGCCAGAATAAACACCATCAGAATGACATATTTCATGCAGTGACTTCCCTGAGAGCAATGAGCCCATCCTGCCCGTATATAAGAAACCGGCCTGCTGTCCGGCATTATTCCCGATATCGGGCATCGCACCCGGTGCAGGATGACGGCTCGTTGAAGAAACACTCGCATAACCTATGGCAAACAATCTATTTACGCTTCACCAATATTGCTGCCTGATGGCATATCACGACACGCCGGCGGTGAAAGTTGCGATCCCCGCCTCTTGCGGCTGCGGCCTAATTCCGTGACACTTTGGCAGTCGCTTGATTCAGCGCACCATTTTCACATTAAGAGCCTATCCCAGTAGGCGTTATTGGCGCAGCCAGTTTGGACTCGGACAGAGCGGAGAAACCGGAGCGTACAAATAGTACGTGAGGATTTCGAGCACTGCCCAGGGCCAAAATGGCAAGTGAAATAGCCCTAATGGGATAGGCTCTAAGAACAACAGGAAACCTCCATGGCCACCATTAAGGACGTCGCCAGGCTGGCAGGCGTGTCGGTCGCAACCGTGTCACGCGTCATCAACGATTCGCCGAAAGCCAGTGCACAGGCACGCAACGCGGTACTACAGGCCATGCAGCAGTTGCAATACCACCCGAACGCCAACGCCCGCGCGCTGGCCCAGCAGTCCACCGAAACGCTGGGACTGGTGGTATCCGACGTGTCCGACCCGTTTTTCGGCACCATGGTCAAAGCGGTGGAGCAGGAAGCCTATCGCACCGGCAACTTTCTGTTGATTGGCAATGGTTACCATGTGGCGCACAAGGAGCGTCAGGCGATCGAACAGCTGATTCGCCACCGCTGCGCGGCGCTGGTGGTCCACGCCAAGATGCTGCCGGATGAAGAGCTCACCCAACTGATGGAACAGATTCCGGGCATGGTGCTGATCAACCGCATCCTGCCGGGTTATGAAACACGCTGTGTGGCGCTGGATAACCGCTACGGCGCCTGGCTGGCGACCCGACACCTGATCCTGCAAGGGCACCGCCAGATCGGCATCCTGTGCTCCAACCACGCCATCTCCGACGCCGATGACCGTCTGGCCGGTTACCGCAACGCGCTGGCCGAACACGCGATTCCGCTGGATGAGCAGTTGATCGCCTACGGCGAACCGGACGAAAGCGGCGGCGAGGCCGCGATGATCACGCTGCTGGAACGCGGCCGCCCGCTGACCGCGCTGACCTGCTACAACGACCCGATGGCCGCCGGCGCGCTGGCGGTGCTGAGCGATAACGGTATCGAGGTGCCGCGGGATATGTCGCTGATCGGCTTCGATGACGTGCTGCTGTCGCGCTACCTGCGCCCGCGTCTGACCACCATCCGCTACCCGATTACCGCCATGGCGACGCAGGCGGCGCAGATCGCGCTGGCGCTGGCCAACGACACGCCGTTGCCCAACGCCATCAACCTGTTCCACCCGACGCTCATTCGCCGGCATTCGGTCGCCGGTTTGAATAATGGGCGTTAGTGATGCATCAAGAGCGGTTAACAAACAGCAGTGTTATCTTGCAGGGGGATGCTGCTGACAACGATCCATCCTGTTATTAGCTGTTTCGATGAGCGTGACCACTATGCTGACGATTACCGAAGGTCGGAAACGCTACTTTACGCCGGAACTGAATAAAGGAAATAGATCAACAAACAGAAGTTCAAATTGTACAAACAGAACCAGCCCAAGGTTTATGATGAATATGTTTTTAATGTATGAGACCTAAATTTTCGTCACAGCTCTCTATTCATTTTAAATGATCGATACTTTTGAGCAACGGCTATATCTGTGTATTCACCATCAACGCAGTTTTCTATACTCTGACCATCTAAACCTCGAATACCATTTATAGATTCACCCCAAAGCTTTCTATCCCGAATGCCATCTATAAACTGACATAAGTAGTTATCCAAAAGCCCTTTTGATGGGGATTCAATTTCAGCGCTTAAGGCTCTTAAATAATCCACTTTATTGGTTATAGACCAATCAATCGAGAAGCCTGCTCGATGACAAAGCTCATTGTGAATAATCAGCATAGTACGTCCATTCCCATCAAGAAATGGATGCCCATAAGCAAAAAAACCCATAACTTCACCGGGGCGCTGACGCATCGATTCTGCATTCTGTCCAAGACGCAAGCCCTGCTCAATAGCTAATCGCGCATCATGAGGATGGCAGAACATCGTATCAGCTTTAGATACCGCACAATTAGGAGCAGTCATCGCACGGTCTTGACCAGCCCACGGATAGAATGCTTCGAATAATATCCGATGAACTTCCAAGAAATCTTCATAACAGAGGACGTCTCTTCCCGCTAAGTAAGCTAAAGCTTCATCTAAACCAGCACGAAACATTGTGTGTTCAAGTTGACGAACAATTGCCGGGTCTTTTTCACCATAATGGTTACGTAAATAACCGGCTTGCTCAAAATCATTAAACGGATCAAACACTTTGTTTTTGTTCTCGTAAGTAATTAACTGACAATATCGCGACTTCTTGCTTAGTGATTTTTCCCGCACGTTTTAAGGCGACAAGTAGATCTTCGACGGCATCATGTACCACTTCATCACCAGCTAAACGAGTCACAGCATCAGCCCATTGATCCATCGCATTGTAGCAATAAGACACATTGTAATAACGAGCAAGCTCTGATACGTAACGAGCAACACCTTTAGTCGGAGGTGTCTTTGCCAATTTGAATGCTGTATTTTTAATACAAGACCTACGGCTATAACTACGAAAACAAATAGTATTACCATTGATGACAAGCTTGCGCTTAACTCTTGGCGCATCAACTTCAACAATGATCTCACCTTGAGAGGTATTTTCCTTAGCAAAGGATAAGTCTTTTCGGTGAAGCGGGAAGCCTAACTTGTCGGCTACTTCACGAATGATAACATCGAGACTACCCTGTGCTTTTACATCATTCCCCTCCCTTTTGGCTTTAGCGTAAATCCCTAGAGAAAGGCGAAGAAGTACACCATTCTCCACTAACACATTCAATACATGTGTAACTTGGGTCTTGCTTCCCAATTGAGCGAGATCAGAACGAGATAATACAACTCCACGACGATGTTGAATCGACTGGCGTATACGAGTTTCGAGTTTCATAAAAGCCTCCCCAATAAAGCTCCTTATCATCCTAACAAGAAAATCTATTTCTTTCAATTTTCTCATTTATTTACAATCAATTAGATTGCATTCAAGCACTTACTAACCGACATCTATTGTTAAATATAATTGCAATCATCGACCATATATAAGTGGCTGTTTTGGTTGTTACCCTAGATAGAATATTGCTTCCAAAGCCAAACACCATAGCGACTTGTTTTTGTGCTTCGATCGAATGAGTAAGATTCAATTAAGCAAGATATCGTAAAATTCAGAGGCCCTATCTAAAAAATTGAAATGCAAGGAGATGTTATCGAGATGGATGGCATAACATTCACGTCCTGAAAGCGGCCACTGGAGCGGAAAAAATATCCCGATGAACTTGAGGATCATGAGTTGGGTCGCTCTCGCGGCGGCTTTGGCACCAACATCCATCTGGCAACAGATAGTGCAGGATAACCGCTACGGTGCCTGACTGGCTACCGGGACGCGATGGCGACGCAGATGGCGTTGGCCAACGACACGCCGCTGCCCAACGCTAATCCGCCGGCATTCGGTCGCCAGTTTGAATAATGGGCGCTAAATGAGTAAGGCGTTAAGACGCAGCAGGTACTAGTGAGCCCCGTTAGCTAAAGGTGATGGTTTTACGGTGTGATTGACCTTAACGCGCGGTGATACAACCGCACCGTTTTATCGGGGTACTCAGGCGCATCGCCAATGTACCGCCAGCCGTGGCGCTCGTAGTAACCACTGAAACCGGCGTAGAGATAGAGATCGTGGAAGCCGCGCTCACGGCTGAACTCAATCACAAAACGCTGTAGCTCGGCGCCCAGACCGCGATCGCGGTAGTGCTCGTCCACATAAAGCGCCGCCAGCCAGGGGGTCAAATCCTGTCGGCTGATCAGATCGCAGCGCCATAGCCCGACGGTGCCGACCAGTTGCTCGCCTGCCAGCGCCACAAACGTCAGCGGCAACGCTTGTTTGTCCATGCTGTGATGCACCACGCTGGCAAAAAAGTCCCGGCTCAGCCCTTCGCCAAACGCCTGCCACAGCCAGTCGACGACCTGCGCCTCAAAGTGCGGGTAATCCGCCAGATAACCAATCGAGACCTGAGATCCTATCGTTGCCTTAGATTCCATCGTCGTCATGCTCAGACCAGTTTTCCCTGAAAGATCGGTACCGAATCGAACAGATAGCCGTCAAATTCCGGCGCTTCGGCGTCGGAAATCTCCATCAGGGTGGTTTTGACGTTTTCCAGATGTTGCCACATCGCCTGATAAGAGCCGCTGACATCCCGACGACGCAGCGCCGCCAGTATCGTCTGGTGGTCCGCCAGCCATTTCAACCGGTAGCCGTGGTTGCCGACATGGCTGTAAAGCTGCTGCCAGATGGGGCTTTCGTCCCGGCAAGACCAGATATTGCTGACCGTTTCCAGCAGCATCTGGTTTTGGGTGGCACCCGCCACCTGCAGATGAAAGATTTTGTCGAAATCGCTGCGGTAATCATTGGCGGCGATGGCCGCCTGCTCCTGCTCCAGCGTATGCCGCAAGATATCAATGTCATTGCGGGTCGCCATGCGGGCGGCAAACGCGGCGATATTGCTTTCCAGCAACTGGCGCGCCTGCAGCATTTCAAACGCGCCGATGCGGTTTTGCGCATTGGGGGACGGCTCCTCCGCTGACGGCACGCGCAACACGTACACGCCCGACCCCTGGCGGATATCCACCGTGCCTTCCAGCTCCAGCATCAGCAACGCTTCACGCACGATGGTGCGGCTGACGCCGTAGGTTTCGGCAATATTCCGCTCCGGCGGAAGACGCGCCCCGACCGGGTACTCCCCCTGCTGGATTTTCTCCCGCAGGTCACACCCTATCTCCTGGTATTGCTTTCTTTCTTGTAGAACCACAACCTTCGCCACAATGCCACCCTGAACGGCCGAGAATTGAACACCGCTGCCGCCCCGACGCGGGGCCGGATACCAGGCTGCGCGCCCCTGAATCATCGCCGCGCCGGCACAACGCGCGCGTTCGTCAGGGTCCACAGCCTAAACGCGGACCGGGGTCTGCACCACCGGTCCGCGCGTTACTTACAGCAATCAGGGGCTCAGTTTACCAAACTCAGCGCCTGATCGAGTACCTTTGCGCCGTTCAGGGTGCCGTAAGCCACCGAATCGATCACCGCGATCGGGATCTGGTACTCGTCGGTCAGTTTCTTGTTTTCCGTCAGCTTGAACCGCACCTGCGGCCCCAGCAGCACCGCGATGATATCGTCGCCGTAGGTTTGCAGTTCATCCCGCAGGTTCTGTTCGGGAATGGCGTAAATCTGGTATTCCATGCCGCGCGCCGTCGCTTCTTTTTCCATTTTGGTCACCACCAGCGACGTGGACATGCCTGCCGAGCAGGCCAGTACGATCCGTTTCATCTTTCCCCCTATTTATCTTCATCGTCCAGTTCGAACGCCAGCACGCCGCTGTCCCGCACCTGACGGAACCAGCTTGCCGATTTCTTCGGCCGCCGCTGCCGGTCGTGCTCCAGATCGATTTCAATCAGGCCGTAACGGTTCTTGAACGCGTTCATCGGCGAGACGTTGTCGGTAAAGGCCCACAGCATGTAACCCAGACAGTTGGCCCCGTCTTCGCGCGCCTTTAACGTCCAGTAAAGGTGTTCGGCGATGAACGCGATACGGTAATCATCCTGCACCACGCCGCGGCCGTCTTTGAACTGGCCTTCGTTTTCAATCCCCATGCCGTTTTCCGACACGAACCAGGGCAGGTTGCCGTATTCGTCTTTCAGGCGCATCGCCATGTCGTAAATGATGCGGGGATTAATCTCCCAGCCACGGGACTTGTTCATCCGCCGGCCGGGCAGTTCGAAATGCTCGTAGTAGTAGGCCGGGTGGAACGGCGTGTTGCTGTTCCACGCCCGGCTGGGCGCTTTGACCCGGTGCGGGTAATAGAGATTGATCCCCACCTCGTCCACGGTATTGGCGCGGATGATAGCCAGCTCTTCCTCGGTGTAATCCCAATGCACCTGATGCGTTTCCAGCAGCGCCAGCAGCTCCGCCGGGTATTCGCCCTTCAGCGCCGGGTCCAGAAATACCCGGTTGTAGAACAGGTCATACAGCCGCGCCGCTTCCACATCGTGCGCGGCGCTGGAACGCGGATAGGTCACCTCCGGATTGAGGATCACCCCGATGCTGCCGCCGTGGCGGTGGTAACCTTTGTCGCGGAACAGTTGCACCACTTTGGCGGTCGCCAGATTCTTGTGGTGGTTCCACTGCATCCAGACGCCGGTGTCCTGCTGGTAGGGGTAGCGCGCCGCGTCCAGATAGACGCGGGTTTGCACCACAATCGGCTCGTTAAAGGTGAACCAGCGCTTAACCTTGCCGGCATAGCGGGCGAACACCGCGTCGGCGTACTGCACGAACCACTCCACCACCCGCTTCGACGACCAGCCCTGATACTTCTCGAACAGCACCGCCGGCAGCTCGTAATGCTCCAGACACAGCATCGGTTCGATGCCCTGCCGGTGCAGTTCGTCGATCAGGTTGTCGATGTAAGCAGCGTATTCCTCATCCACCACGCCGTTTTCATAGTCCAGCATGAAGCGCGACCAGTTGATGGAGGTGCGGAAATGGGTCAGCCCGGTCTGCTTCATCAGCGCCACGTCTTCGCGGTAGCGGTTGTAGAAGTCGGTAGCCACCGCCGGACCGTAGCCGTTGTGCCATACCTGCCGGTCGCGCTTGTACCACAGGTCCAGATAGGAATCCTGCCCGCTCTTCTTGCCTGACCATCCTTCGGTCTGCCAGGCGGACGACGCCGCCCCCAGAATGAAGCCCTCGGGAAGGGTCATTGATACCTTGCTCATGCCTTTCTCCCTTTCGTTTTTCGATTCGCTTCGTTGTTCGATTCGCTTACGTGTTCGATCTGCTTACGTGTTTAATACGCTTAGCTTTTCGCTACACTGGCCTGCTCGGCTTCCGCTTCCCGCTGCGCCTGCTCGGCACGACGAGACGCCACTTTGACGAACGGCAGGTAAATCAGGGTGGCGACGATGATGCAAACAATCTGCGTCGCCACCGCGCCCATGGAACCGGCGGTGGACAGCCAGGCGTTGATGATCGGCGGCGTGGTCCAAGGCACCATCACCACCGCTTTGCCGGCAAAGCCCATGCTGGTGGCGAAGTAACCGATGGTGCCGGTGACCAGCGGCGTGATGATGAACGGAATCGCCAGAATCGGGTTGAGCATGATCGGCATACCGAAAATCACCGGCTCATTGATGTTGAACACGCACGGGCCGAAGGAGATCTTGGCGATCTCTTTCATTTCGCGGCGGCGGGAAGCGATCATCACCGCCAGCAGCAGCCCGATGGTCAGCCCGGAGCCGCCGATGCTCATATACACGTCCCAGAACGGCATGGTGATGATATTCGGCACCTCGTGACCCTGTTCAAACGCGGTCATGTTCACCGCGATCGCCCCCAGCAACAGCGGTTCGCGGATCGGCTTGATCATCTGGTTGCCGTGGATGCCGATCACCCAGAACAGTTGCGCCACAAACATCAGGATCAACAGCCCCGGCAGGCTCTGCACCACCGATTCCAGCGGCTGCTGCACCACCATGTAGATGGCGTCGTACAGGTACATGCCGGTCACTTTCTGGAAGGTAAACCCAAAGGTCGCCACCAGCGTCACGGTGATGATCGCCGGGATCAACGCCGAAAACGACGCGGACACATTCGGCGGCACGCTGTCCGGCATCTTGATGCGCAGCCGGTCCACCGATTCCAGCTTGGAGTAAATCTCCACCGACAGAATGGCGATGAACATGCCGAGGAACAGGCTCTTGGTGTCGGAAAACTGGCGCGCCAGCACGTCTTTCACCGGCAGCGTCTGGCCGTTGATCACCATATCGATGGTGGTGGGGGTAATCGAAATGAAACAGATCACCGCCAGCAAACCGGGGAACAGCCCGCGGGAGCCGTTGATTTTCCCCAGCTCGATACCGATCAGGAACACCGCGCCGATGGTGAGAAAGTTCAGTGTGGCGTAGTTAATGCCGCTCATAATCGGTTTGAGCGGCGCCAGAAAGGAGAACATGGCGAAACTCGCCAGCCCGTTCCTGGGGTCGAGCACCATATTGGAGATCAGCACAGAAAACGCGCCCACGATGATCACCGGCATCAGCGTGATGAACGAGGCTTTGATCGCCATGATGTATCTCAGGCTGTTGAACTGGTTGGCAAACGATCCTAATGAATCGATGGCCTGATCCTTGAATGACATAACTCCACCTCTTTGATTTACCTGCATTTTCAGGGGTTGTTGTTATCAGAGGCTATCGCCCCCG
The DNA here is from genome assembly GCF_000406145.1 of Dickeya dadantii NCPPB 898. Taxonomy (NCBI): domain Bacteria; kingdom Pseudomonadati; phylum Pseudomonadota; class Gammaproteobacteria; order Enterobacterales; family Pectobacteriaceae; genus Dickeya; species Dickeya dadantii. The sequence goes on from NZ_CM001976.1 coordinate 3,877,839, forward strand.
TAGTGGCCGTTACGCGCGGAAGAATGGACGGCAGGTTCAGCGCTTTCGCGTTTGGCATGCCAAAAAATAAAACAAATGAATAATTTTTCTGTGACATTGTTCTCACAAGCCAATATTGGAATTCCAATAACATGGCAAACATCAAATTTGGCATACCAAGAGGACGACGCGATGGAATTCGATATGGAACAGACCGTGATGGAGCTACTGATCAACGCCGGTGAAGCCCGATCCAGCGCCATGATGGCGATTCAGGCCGCCCGCGGTCAGGACTGGGCGCAGGCCGACGCGCAGCTGCTGGCCTCAAAGGAGGCGGCGAAAGCGGCCCATCTTATCCAGACCCGGCTGATCGGGCTGGATGAAGGCGAAGGCAAGGTGCCGGTCAATCTGATTATGGTACACGCGCAGGATCATCTGATGACCGCCATGCTATGCCACGATCTGGCCGAAGAGCTGGTACTGCTGCGCAAAGAGCTGTTTGAACGCTCATCAGCCTGACGACGCCGCGCCGGCAGAGAGATATTCTGCACCTGCCCCACTGACGCTGTGCCAGTGTGCTAGTATGTGACAAAGATTGATAACAACTCTGTGACAGACTTCGGTAAAAACAGGGAAGGTGCAAACCATGATGACCATGCTTGATGTGGCAAGGCATGCCGGCGTATCCAAAGCCACAGTATCACGGGTGTTGAACGGTACGGGTCAGGTGAAGCAAAGCACGCGCGATGCCGTGTTCAAAGCGATGGAAGAACTGGGCTATCGCCCCAACTTTCTGGCGCGATCGCTGGCGCAACGCAGCTCAAACAGCCTCGGCCTGGTGGTATCCAATTTCGACGGCCCCTATTTCGGCCGCTTGCTGCGCCGGGCGGCGGAACGCACCGAAACCAGCGGCAAGCACCTGATCGTGACCGACGGTCACGATACGCCGGAAGACGAACAACAGGCGGTGCAACTGCTGACCGATCGCCGCTGCGACGCCATCGTGCTCTATACCCGCCACATGTCCGACGCGGCGCTGATGGGGCTGCTGGAGCAGTCTACGGTGCCGATCGTGGTCATCAACCGTCACCTGCCGATGGCGCCTGACCGCTGCGTCTGGTTCGAACAACAGCAGGCGGTATTTCAGTTGATCGATTATCTGGTGCAGCAAGGGCACCGCGAAATCGCCTGCATCACCGGGCCGATCAACACCCCGACCGCGCGCGCACGTCTGGCGGGTTACCGGCAGGCGCTGGATCATCATCGTATCCCTTATGATCCGCTGCGGGTGGTCAACGGCGATAATCTGGTGCCCGGCGGCTATCAGGCGGTACGCGAGCTGCTGGCGCATGACGCCGGTTTTTCCGCGATCTTCGCCAGCAACGACGATATGTGCATCGGCGCGATGAAAGCGCTGCTCGAAGCCGGCAAGCGGCTGCCGCAAGACGTGTCGCTGTTCGGCTTTGACGATATTCCCAGCGCGCCTTATCTGAACCCGGCGCTGTCCACGGTGTATTTGCCGATTGAAGAGATGATCAGCGCCGCCATCTCGCAGGCGCTGAAACTGTCCGAAGGCGCATCGGTCAAACCGATCGCCCCGTTTATCGGTGAATTGAAACGGCGCGCCTCGGTGACGCAAGGGCCGCACACGCGCTGAATCGGCACCGAGCGGTTACACCCGCTCCAGCGCCAGCAGTTCGTCCAGCGTCTGACGGCGGCGAATCAGCCGCGGCTGCCCTTGTTCAAACAGCACTTCGGCGATCAGCGGGCGGCTATTGTAGTTGGAGGACATCGACGCGCCGTAAGCGCCGGTGTCATGGAACACCAGATAATCGCCCACCTGCGCCGACGGCAGCGGCAGCGTTTCCACTCCACCGCCCGCCTGCTGGGTGAACACATCGCCGGATTCGCACAGCGGGCCGGCCACCACGGTGTCGCGCAGCGCGGACTGGCTCAGATCGCGCCCGTCGCCCGGCAACAGAGTGATGTGATGGTAACTGCCGTACATCGCCGGGCGCATCAGGTCGCTGAATCCGGCGTCCACCAGCACAAAATGACGGCTGCCCATGTCTTTTACCGCGCGCACCTGCGCCACCAGCACGCCGGACTCCGCCACCAGAAAACGCCCCGGTTCGATTTCCAGCGCCACCGGGTGCTCCAGATGCGCGGCGATCTGCTCCCGCGCCCGGTTCCACAGTCCATAATAGTGTTGAGTATCAATGCGCTCGCCGCCGTGACGATAGGGAATCGACAACCCGCCGCCGGCGGAAATCGCCTCCAGATCCTGCCCCACCGCCAGCACCTGCTGCACCATCGCGTCGCACACCTGCTCCAGGTGCCCGTAATCAACACCGGAGCCGATATGCATGTGGATGCCCACCAGCTTCAGGCGATAACGGCTCAGCGCCTCCAGCGCCTGCGGCAAATCGGCATACCAGATACCGTGTTTGCTGTTTTCGCCGCCGGTGTTGGTCTTCTGACTGTGGCCGTGGCCGAATCCCGGATTAATACGCAGCCACACCGGGTGACCCGGCGAACGCTCGCCCAGTTGATGCAGCATGTCGATGGAACCGGCATTCACCGGAATGTTCAGCTCGTGCACCCGTTGCAGCGTGGCGTCATCCAGCACATCGGCGGTAAACACGATCTCGTGCGCCTCGGTACCCGGCTCAAACCCGGCCGCCAGCGCGCGTTCAATTTCGCCCAGCGATACCGAATCCACCTTCACGCCCTGCTGGCGCATCAGTTTCAGAATATGCAGGTTGGAACAGGCTTTCTGCGCAAAACGGATGGTGTCGAACTGGCGCAACTGACCGATGCGCTCAATGATAGTCTCGGCATCGTAGGCCCACAGCGGGCAGCCAAAGCGTTCCGGCAGCGCGCGCAGGCTCTGGACGTTCAGCGCATGGGAAAGGTCATTCAGATCGTGTGGCATGGATATCGTACCGTGGCGTTATCAGATGCCGAAATTGTGCTGGCCTGCATCCTATAATACAAATATCCTTTTTCGCAGACTCTATTCATTTCTGATATGGCTTAGCTGAACAAAAGAGGAACGAATGGCTGAGATTTCCCTGCGCCACATTGAGATCTTTCACGCGGTAATGACCACCGGCAACCTGACGGAAGCCGCCGCGCTGCTCAATACCTCGCAGCCGACGGTGAGCCGCGAACTGGCGCGTTTCGAGCATCTGGTGCAGATGCCGCTGTTCGAACGCCTGCGCGGGCGGCTACACCCCACCGCGCAGGCGTTGCAATTGTTCGACGAAGTGCAGCACTCCTATTACGGGCTGGAGCGCATCATCAATGCCGCGCGCGATATCCGGCAGTTTCGGCAGGCGCCGCTGTCGGTCGCCTGTCTGCCGGTGTTCTCCCAGTCGTTGCTGCCCGAGGTATGCCAGCCGCTGCTGGCGCGTTACCCGGCGCTCAATCTGCACGTCATCCCGCAGGAATCGCCGTTGCTGGAAGAGTGGCTGTCGGCGCAGCGCCACGATCTGGGGCTGACGGAAAATCAGGTCACCCCCGCCGGCACCGAACGGCAAACGCTGATGGAACTCAATGAAGTCTGCGTACTGCCCATCGGCCACCCGCTGGCGCGCAAAACGGTGCTGACGCCGGAGGATTTCCGCGACCAGCCGTTCGTCAGCCTGTCCAGTACCGACAGTTACCGGCAGTTGCTGGACCAGCAATTTGAACAGGCGAACGTCGCGCGGCGGCTGGTGCTGGACACCCACAGCGCCGCCTCGGTATGCGCGATGGTGCGCGCCGGAGTGGGGTTGTCGATCGTCAACCCGCTCACCGCGGTGGATTACGCCAGCAGCGGCGCGGTGGCGGTACGCCGTTTCAGCATCGAGGTGCCGTTTACCGTCAGCCTGATTCGCCCGCTGCACCGCCCGGCCTCGGCCTTGGTGGAGCAATTCACCGAACAGTTACTCGCCTTCGCCGAAAACTTTCCCGCGCGGTTGCAACGCTGGCTGGCGCACAACACAGCCTAAAGTGAGCTTTACGCCACCTCACGCAGCGCGCTGAGATCGATCTGCACCCCGACCCGGCTGCCGGTGGGGTGCAAATCGGTCACCGCACGGTTGAGCACGTCTACCGACAGCTCCACCTCGCTGATGCGTACCCGGTAGCGGATAACGTTGCCCAGCAGGCTGTGACCGATGATTTCTCCGGCCAGCCCCTGCTCCGGCGCGCACAACAGCACCGACTCCGGACGCAGCGCCACCTGGCCGGAAAACCGCCCACCGGTCAGGCTCATCGCCTGTTCGGCGCTCAGCAGGTTGTAACTGCCGATGAACCCGGCGGCAAACAGGCTGGCGGGCTGGGTGTAGAGCGACTCGGCGTCGCCGTTCTGCACGATTTCTCCCTTGTTCATCAGTACGATGCGGTCGGATAACGTCAGCGCTTCCTCCTGATCGTGGGTAACGAAGATGGCGGTCAGCTTCAGCTCCTGCTGGATGCGCCGGATCTGCTCACGCAGGTGACGGCGAATGCGGGCGTCCAGCGCCGACAGCGGCTCGTCCAACAGCAGCAGGCGTGGGCGGGTCACCAGCGAGCGCGCCAGCGCCACGCGCTGACACTGGCCGCCGGACAACTGGTGCGGGTAGCGGCGGGCATACTCGCCCAGTTCCACCAACGCCAGCACCTCCGCCACCCGCGCGCGAATCTCGCCAGCGGGCAGTTTCTGCATCTTCAGGCCGAACGCCACATTGCCTTCGACGGTCATATTGGGAAACAGCGCGTAATTCTGGAACACCATGCCGATATCACGCTGTTGCGGCGACAGCGGTACGATGTCGCGGCCTTGTAGCAGAATCTGACCGCTGTCCACCGACGTCAGCCCGGCCAGACAGCGCAACAGCGTCGACTTGCCGCAGCCGCTCGGCCCCAGCAGCGTGACGAACTCGCCTTCATCGGCCGAAAATTGGATATCCTGAAACACTCTGGTCGGCCCGTAGTGTTTATTCAGATTGATGACGTCAAGATAGGCCATGTTCAGCGTGTCCCTTTTTACTCATTGCGTGATTCATTGATTGCGGTTAAGCGCGTTCGCCAGCCAGGTCACCAGCAGCACCACCAGAAAATAGGAGATCACCAGCGCGCTGGTAAAATGCCCGCTGTCGTTGCGTTTGTTGTACAGGTACACCTGCAGGGTTTCGTAGTTGGTGCCCGCCAGTAGATTGGCGAACACGAACTCGCCGATCAGGAATGAAAATGACAGCAGCACGGCAATCATCACCCCTTTACGCAGGTTGGGCAGCACCACCCACAGCGCCGCCTGCCAGGTACTGGCGCCGAGCAGATGCGCCGCGTCCAGCAACTCCTGCAAGTTGATTGCCTGCATGTTGTTGGCGATGGCGCGGTAAATAAACGGCAGCGCGATGGTGAAATAGCAGCCGACCAGAATCCAGGGGGTGCCGGTCAGCGCCAGCGGTTCGGCGGAGTAAAGCTGTAGCAGCCCCACCGACGACACCACCGGCGGCACCGCAAACGGCAGCAGAATCAGCACGTTCATCAGCCCGTCCAGCTTCGGAAACGCCCAGGCGATCACGAACATCGCCGGCAACACCAGCAACAGCGAAAACAGTAATGCGCCGAAACAGATCAGCAGCGAGTGGCCCAGCGCCACCAGAAAACGGCTGTCGCTCCACAGTTGCGTAAACCATTTCAGGGTCAGCCCCTGCGGCAGAATGGTCGCGCCCCACTCGGTGGCGAGCGCGTAACCCAGCGTCGCCAGCAGCGGCAACATCAGAATCAGTAACACCAGCCACACCACCAGCAGGTGGTAACGGCGTTCAGCACGAGACATGGCGGCCTCCGGCAACAGGATTAGCGGGCAGCATGGAGATAACTCCGGCTTAGCAGCCATTGGTGAACCACGGTAATCAGCGCCATCAGCAATACCAGCAACATGGACAGCGCGCTGCCCAGGTTCGGATCCAGCGAGATATCGCCGGACACCAGCGCCGCGATGCGGATCGGCACCACGTTGAAGTTACCGGTAGTGAGCGCGTAAATGGTAGCGTAGGCGCCCAGCGCATTCGCCAGCAGAATGACGAAGGTGCCGAGCAACGCCGGCGTCAGCACCGGAATGCCGATGTGCAGCCAGTAACGCCAGCGGCTGGCGCCCAGCAGCGCCGCCGACTCCTGCCATTCGCTGCGCAGCCCGTCGAAGGCCGGGTAGAGCAGCAGGATGCCGAGCGGAATCTGGAAATAGGTATAAATCAGGATCAACCCGTCACGGGAGTAGAGATTAAAGCCGTCGATCAGCCCATTCTGCCTGAGCAACAGGGTGATAAAACCGTTCAGCCCCAGCATGATCACGAAGGCAAACGCCAGCGGCACACCGGCGAAATTACTGGTCATGTTGGCGAACGACATCACAAAACGCCGCAGCCGCCCTTCCCCCAGCTGTTGCAGCGAATAGCCGCCGACCAGCGCGATGACAAGGCCATACAGGCTTGACCAGAACGAGATATCCAACGAAAAGCGCATCGCCTGCAAATAAAACGGCGACGTCAACAGGTCACGGTAGTTCGCCAGCCCCCAGGCGCTGTCCATGTCGCTGTAAAAACTGTTGATCGCCATCCACACCAGCGGGGCTACCTGAAACGCGATAAACACCACCAAAAACGGCAGCAGAACCAGCGCCGCCAGCCATCGATTCCTCACGCCCGCCCCTCCGTGATGCCTTTCACCAACAGATCGCGGCTCACGGGCTTGTCGTGCGTCACGCCAAGCAACTGGCACACCGTACCGCACAGCTCGGTTTGCTGCGGCGCGGCATCCGGTTGCAGCGAGAAACCATCGCCGAATACGTACAGCGGCACCTGACGTTCTTCCGGCAAAATGCCGCCGTGACTGCGGTCATCGTTCATGCCGTGATCCGCCGTCACCAGCACCTGATACCCCTCCGCCAGCCAGCGCGGCATCCAGTGCGACAGGTAGCCGTCCGCCATGCGCGCCTTGTTGCGGTACTGCGGGGTGGACAGGCCGTGCCGGTGCCCGGCGTCGTCAATGTTCATCGGGTGGATCAGCAGAAAGTCCGGCTGATAGCGCCGGCGCAGGCTTTCCGCGTCTTCAAACAGATGGGAGTCGGGATAGCCGTCGTCATGGTAGAAGTGGCCGTACTGGATCGGCAGCGACGGCTCGACGGTATGACGATCGCGCGCCGCGTCAAACGGCGTGCGGTTGTACAACTCGCTGACCCAGTGATACGCCGCGGCAGCCGTGGTTAATCCGGCGTCGCGGGCGTAATGGAAAATGCTGCGCTCGCGGCTCAGCCGGTCGACGCCGTTGTGGATGATGCCGCTCTGCACCGGCGTTATACCGGTGAGAATGCACTCATACAACGGGCGCGACAGCGACGGCAGCTCGCACTCCAACTGGTAGAGGCAACCGCGCCCGGCGGCGCACTCCGCCTGCAGGTAGCCCATCGCCTCACGCCCGACCTGAAAGCTCAGCCCGTCCAGTATCACCAGAATCGTTTTCATCCCACACTCCCGCCTGCGTCGTTACTGCTTCATGTTGATGATGACGTTTTCCTGCCACAGACGCGGCAGCGCTTTCACCGTCTTGTCCCAGGCTTCGGCGTCGGCGATCGGATGCGCGTTTTTGTACTGTTCCTGCGGCAGCAGTTTGGCCTTCACGTCATCCGGCAGGGTAATGTGCTGGGCGCGGATCGGGCGGGCATAACCGCGCGCCAGATTGATCTGACCGGCGTCGGAGAAGATGTACTCGCGTGCCAGTTTGGCGGCGTTCGGGTGTTTGGCGTATTTGTTGATGATGGTGGTGTAGCCGGAGATCACCGAACCGTCAGAGGGGATCAATACGTCGAAACGATCTTTGTTGATCTTGTCGCGGTAGTTCAGGCCGTTGAAATCCCACACCACGCCCACCTGCACTTCGCCTTTCTCGATATTGGCGATAGCCGGGTTGGTCAGGCCGAGACGACCTTCTTTCGCCAGTTTGGCGAAGAAATCCAGCGCCGGTTTCAGGTTCTTCTCGTTGCCGCCCAGCGCGAAGCTGGCCGCCAGCACGCCGCTGGACGCCTGAGACGCGGTGCCGACGTCGCCGATGGTCACCACGTAGTTGCCTTTTTGCAGATCCGCCCAACTATGCGGAATCTCTTTTACCTGCTGTTTATCGACGATAAACGCAATGGTGCCGGTGTAGGCCATCGCCCAGTGGCCGTCCTTGTCTTTCGCCCAGTCCGGCACCTGTTCCCAGGTGGTCGGCTTGTACGGCTGGCTCACCCCTTTTTGTACCGCCACCGGGCCGAAAGCGACGCCCACGTCGCCGATATCCGCGCTGGCGTTCTCTTTCTCGGCGGCGAACTTGGCGATCTCCTGCGCGGAAGACATGTCGGTATCGCTGTGTTTCAGGCCATATTTGGCGCTCAAATCGTCCCAGGTATCTTTCCAGTTGGCCCAGCTGTCCGGCATGCCGACGCTGTTAACTTCGCCTTCGGCGCGGGCGGCTTTTTCCAGCGCCGCCAGATCCTGCGCCATGGCAGCGGTCGAAAACAACGCGCTGCTGATTAACACAGAAGACAACAATTTTTTCATCATTATGCTCCATAAGAGGGGGAGTGATACGCTGTTGGTCTGATACTCTGCTGGTCTAGTCCAGCAATAAGTACGCCAATTCAGCACACGGCGATGAAGTTTTCATGTCGGCAGCATGACGAAAAGGTTTCAGCGCCGGTCTGCCAACGCCTGCGGGCGGCGTCTGACGCCGGTCGGCTGGCGATTTGCATCATCCCGACAGACCGGCAACCTAATAGTCAAAAATCCCTGCTATGGTGCAGGCTGCACAACATCAAGGCTCTAACAATGATGAAAATACAACCGACCGCCATCGCCCAGATTGCCGATGCGCTGATCGAACGGATTCACCAGGGCGAGTTCGCCAGCGGGCGGCTGCCGTCCGAGCGGGCGCTCAGCGAGCAATTTTCCACCACCCGCATTACCCTGCGCGAAGCGCTCACCTTGCTGGAATCGCAGGGCATCATTTATCGGGAACTACGGCGCGGTTGGTTCATCTCACCGCCGCGGCTTAGCTATAATCCGCTGCACAGAAGTCACTTTCATGAAATGGCGGAAAAACAGGGGCGTAAAGCCGCCACCGAGGTGCTGGACGCCGGCGTCGTCGCGGCGAATGCGGCGATCGCCCGTCATCTGGAACTGGAGGAAGGCGCGGATATCTACCGTATCCGCCGTTTGCGGCGCCTCGACGGGCGCGCGGTGCTGTACGTGGAACACTATTTGAACCCGGCCTGGTTTCCGGATTTACTGCGCAGCGACCTGACGCGTTCGCTCACCCAGCTTTACCAGTCGCAATACGACATTCGTTACGGCCGGGTGCGTTTTACCATGCTGCCGACGCCGCTGCCGCCGGTCGCCGCCCCGGCGCTAAAGCTCGCGCCCGGCAGTCCGGCGCTGTTCATCACCCGCATTAACCGCGATCAGCACGACCGCATCATCGACTGCGACTGCGAGTACTGGCGCTACGACGCGCTGTATATTGATGTGGAAGCGTGACGGCCTGCCAGAGTTACAGCAGGCGGAGAACTCATCAGACGGAAAACTACTGTGGATGAAGAACTACAGCAGGCGGGAATCGAAATAGAACGGCACCACCTGCAGCGTGGATAACACCTGTTGCGCCTCCGGGTGTTCAGGGTTGAACAGCGCGTTCCATTCGCCGGTCAGCGTGCTCGGCACCTTCAGCACCAGACTGACGCGCGACGCCAGCCACTCATCACCGATCTGCCGGGTGGCGTCCGGCGGCGGATCCTGTTGCCAGTCGGCGGGCAACGCGTCCCGGCTTAACTCCATCACCAGCGTATCGGGCACCTCTACCGATAGTAGCGAAAACGCCGGCAGCATAGCCACTTCCCGCAGGTGTACCAGCGTCTCCAGCAGGCACAGCGCAATGGTGCCGCCCAGATAGACACAGGGAACGCCCTTGCTGTTCCAGCGCCCGCCGTACAGTTTTGCGCCCGCGCCATCAAACGCCTGTGACACAAATGTCTGCTTCACCAGTCGGTAAAACGTCGCCATCAGCTGATGACGCCGTGGCCGATGCGGCCAATCAGATCCAGCACCGCTTCGGTGCCGGCCGGGGTTTTCAGCATCGCGGCCGGCGGTTGCCCGCCCAGCGCCTTCGCCGGCTGATTCAGCCAGTCGACCGCTTTGACGTAATCGCGATCGAACAACCGCGCGGCGGCGTCCAGCACCCGAACGCTGGCATAAATTCTGGCGCCCTGCTCCACCGACCAGGTCTTCTCCGGATGCTTGAGCCGGCGGTGGTAGGTACTGCGATCGACGCCGACCAGCCGCAACAAATAGCCTTCATCCAGCTGCGCCTTATTGGCGGCCTCGCGGATGATGCTGACCGGCAAACCTTCGCTGATCTGTTCATGTGCCCGCACCAGTGAAGAAGACAGAGACAGAGCGGCTAAAATCCCCTCGTGCTCCTGTACACGGACGGTCGGCGTAAACAGCGATGTCATGATCCCCTCCTGATTCGTTGCGGTTGCAACATCAGTTTATTGCAGTCGCACAAAAAACGCAAAAATACCTATTTCGGTGATGGCATGTGGGCAAAACATAGCGAAAGTCCCTGAAAATACTTGATGCCTCGAATAACATATCCTGACCGCACATTGCCCATTCCACGACAAAGCGAAGAATTACGCTGATACAACGCATAGTTGTTATATGACTTAAAGTTTTTATTACGCCATTGAGTTTCATATGGCGCATCTGAGATGTGCGTTTCTGTAGCTCTCGCGATTATAAGATACATATTGACGCATTGATTTAATTGAGATTAGTATACTTTCGCCTTTTTTATTGAGTCATAGGGACTATGCGCACTTTCCTCTTATTTTTGGGCGTTCTACTGTTTTCATCATCGGTTTTATCGGCAGAACCATCCCATGTAAATTTCACAGAACAAAATCAGCAAATTACATCATTAATTGGGCAACTCATTCAGTTACACCGAGAGCAAGCAAAACTGGAAGAGCAGGTCAAATCCAACACCAATGATATTCAGGCCCTCGCCGATAAAAATAAAGATGTATTAAAAAATGAGATCGCGACCCTTTCCAGAGAAATTTCATTCACTGAAAAAACAGTGGAAATACGGATTGCCAATATCGAAAAAAGCAGCGATTACATTAATAAATTATATGGTGTAGGAAGCATTATTATTACATTGATGATCTTTGGATTTGGTTTCATTGGTTATCAAAGAGCCAAGACTGATGCAAAATCAGCCGCTGAAACCGCGATGAAAGAATGGATTAAGAAGAATGAAAACGCGGTATTATCCACCATTGATGAGCACACAAGAGCACAAGAAGCGTTATTACGAGATCATACCGATAGCTTGCTTCAGGAGCTAAGAGATACGGTGCAAAATGCACAAAAAGATGGCGAAAAGCTGGCAGGTTTCCTGAGAAAAGTTCAGGAAAATAAAGGCGCCACGATTGAAGAAAAACAGTTTATTCCCCAGGAAGCAGATAAAGCCGCAGGCTCAGTTCATCAGGAAGACAAAGGGCCTCATGCCCCTTCGGTAAAAAAAGCCAGAGGCTTATTCAATCAAGGCGTCAGTCTTGGGCAGCAGGGTAAATCGGACCAGGCAATACAAATTTATAACCAGTTAATCACTGAATTCCAGGACAGCGATGATCCGATATTACAGGAGCTGGTTGCCAAAGCCATGGGCAACAAAGGCTTCAGGCTTGGGAAAAAAGGCGAACTGAGCGACGCAATCCAGACCTACGATCGGTTGATAACCCGTTTCAAAAACAGTGATAGCCCTGTCATTCTGCAATGGATTGCCACCGCGATGCTGAATAAAGCCATCAATATTGGGCAACAAGGCCAATCGGATGAAGAAATCCAGGCCTACGACCAGTTGATCGATAAATTCAAAGACAGCACAACGCCGGCAATACAGGAATTGGTAGCCAAAGCCATGGTCAACAAAGGCGTCAGACTTGGGCAACAGGATAAATCGGACGAAGCCATCCACAACTATGACCAACTGATAGACATGTTTGAAGGCAGTGATAGCCCCGCCGTACTGAAACAGGTCGCTATGGCTATGCTCAATAAAGGCGTCAGACTGGGGCAACAAGGCCATGCTGACAGCGCTATCCAGAACTATGATCTGCTGATTGCCCGGTTCAAAGACCGCGATGAACTTGAACTCCAGGAGCAGGTTGCCAAAGCCATGCTGAATAAAGGCGTCAAATTTGGGCAACAAAACGCACAGGATGAGGCCATTCAAATTTATGACCAGTTGATTGCCCAGTTCAATGACCACAGTGAACTCGTATTCCAGGAACTGGTGATCAAGGCTATGCTGAATAAAGGCGTTAGGCTTGGGAAGCAGGGAAAACAAGAAGAAGAGATCAAAATCTACGACCAGCTAATAGCCCGGCACAAAGACAGCGACGAGCCAGTGCTGCTAAATCAGGTCGCCATGGCCATGGTCAATAAAGGCATCAGCCTGCGGCAGCATGGTCAGCCAGAAGAGGCCATCAAGATCTATGACCAACTGATCGCGACGTTCCAGGACAGTGAGGTGCCGACAATACAGGAACGTGTTGTCAGCGCTATGTTTTATAAAGGATTCGCGCTTGGAAAGCAGGGCCAGACGGACCAGGCGGTGCAAACCTACGATCGACTGATAACCACATTCCAGAGCAGTGATGATCCCGCAATACAAGCCATTGTCGCCAAAGCGAGGAAAGAGCATAAAACGCTGACAACATCTAAAGAATAGCGCCCCCAATCGAGAGCCGATAGCGACAGCGCAATCTGTAACATACAGATTGCCGGCTACATCTCCCACGCGCCGTCTATCCAAGGTATACTTCTTCCTTTCAAATACGAAAATGACGGTGACGGTGCCAACCACCCTCACCGTGTTGTGGTTCTTACAGGTCGAATCTCGCCTAAGCGCTTTATCAATCTTTATCCCTGTAAGTGTTAAGGTTAACTCCCAGAACATCCTTCCCCTTGATGAAAGAGAAAGAAAGTACAGAAACGCTACGTAGCAATTGGCACGGCCGCTTTAGCGTTGCCCCCATGCTGGACTGGACGGACCGCCACTGCCGCTACTTTCACCGGCTGCTGAGTCACAACGCGCTGTTGTACACCGAGATGGTGACCACCGGGGCGATTTTGCACGGCAAAGGCGACTATCTGGCCTACAGCGACGAGGAGCATCCGCTGGCGTTGCAGCTCGGCGGCAGCGACCCGGCGGCGCTGGCGCAGTGCGCCGTGCTGGCGGAACAGCGCGGCTATGACGAAATCAACCTCAACGTCGGCTGCCCGTCCGACCGGGTGCAAAACGGCCGTTTCGGCGCCTGCCTGATGGCGGAAGCACAACTGGTGGCGGACTGCGTAACAGCGATGCGCGAACGCGTCGACATTCCGGTGACGGTCAAAACCCGCATCGGCATCGACGATCAGGACAGCTACACGTTTCTGTGCGATTTCATCCGCACCGTCTCCGAACAGGGCGGCTGCGATACCTTTATCGTACACGCCCGCAAGGCCTGGCTGTCCGGCCTTAGCCCGAAAGAAAACCGCGAGATCCCGCCGCTGGACTACCCGCGCGTCTACCAGCTCAAGCGTGATTTCCCGTCGCTGACGCTGGCTATTAACGGCGGCGTCAAAACGCTGGCCGAGGCGCGGCAGCATCTGCAACACGTGGATGGCGTGATGGTGGGCCGTGAAGCCTATCAAAATCCCGGTATGCTGGCGCAAGTCGATCGCGAACTGTTTGGCGCGGACTCGGTTGCGCCGGATCAGGCCGACGTGGTACGGGCGATGTATCCGTATATCGAACGCGAACTCTCCGCCGGCGCATCGTTAGGCCACATTACCCGCCATATGCTCGGCCTGTTTCAGGGTCTGCCCGGCGCGCGTCAGTGGCGGCGTTACCTGAGCGAAAATGCCCATAAACCCGGTGCGGATGCCGCCGTGGTGGAGCGCGCGCTGGCGTTGGTTAAGTTGGCCTAAAAAAACCAACTATTGGTCTTTTTGACCAACACATTCTCTCCGCCTTCCTGACCGTCGCTGATAAATCAATCAGTTATCAGCGACGCATTCTGGCACGGTTCTTGTAATAAACCTCCTGTAAGCATCATGCGGCACACGGAATACGCTATTCCCCTGCGCAAGACGCGGTTTAACGGCTAAGGAGCACACCATGTTGGAAATTTTCTTCGTTATTGGCTTTTTTATCATGCTGCTGGTCACCGGCGTTTCACTGCTGGGAGTGATGGTGGCGCTGGTTGTCGCGTCGGTGGTTATGCTGATTGGCGGACTGTTTGCCGTGGCGATCAAGGTGCTGCCGTGGCTACTGTTGGCGGTCGTGGTGGTGTGGCTGTGGCGCCGGTTTCAGGGCCGACCGCTCTCCCGTATGCATCGCTACGCGTACCGTAAAAAATATACCTTTCGTCACCGTCGGGGCGGGGAGTGGTAAGCCTGAAAAATGACAAAATCTGAATGAGATACGGAAATGACAGGCCGCGCCGTACCTGATGCAAAATTGTGCGCCAGCAGATATTTTTTCCTTATCGTGGCTGCTAGGATGTCGCTCACTGTCTGGCTTCCCCCCTTTCATGAGAGCGCCGGCAAATGACACGGTTTCATCATCGTCAGGAAAATAATAGCCGCCCAGCGGCGCCTTCGTGACGAGCACCACACTGTACCCTACATACAGTGGATGAAATTAGCGTAATGGCAAAAGCCGTCCTGTGGAATAATACCGACTCGCTGAGAGTCGGTATTATTACCCGGCCCTATCGCACCGCAGAAAAATCCCCGTCATCACGATGTTTCCCTCCCTCCGCCAGGGCGGCGCCGTACGTCAAAAACGCAACCTACGGTGCTCAAGCCTCATGCCGGGCGATATCGGATTGGTGCCGTTTATGTAGCCTGACGTAAAAACCGGTCGGGGTCACGGTAAAGGCAAAGCTTTCCATCACGTCCGACGCGGGCTGCTGCGCTTCAACGCGAAATCCGCTGCACAACGCATGAAACCCCAGCTTGATTTCCATTAATGCCAGCGATCGTCCGGGACACATGCGCGGACCGCCGCCGAAGGGCTGAAGGTCGGAAAATGACGCCTGCCCGCGCTCCAGCCATCGATCAGGCATGAAATCGTGCGGGTGGTGAAATAAAGTCTCTTCAAATCCGTTCGCGTGCAGAGTCAGCAACAGAGGCGTACCCTTCCTGATAAGGAAATCGGCAATGACGGTGTCCTTAACCGGCTCAAGGTAAAGCAGCGGAGCCACCGGTTTAAGCCGCATGGACTCATACATCACGGCGGTGAGCAACGGCATGCGGGGCAAGGGCCACGGCAGAAAGCCTCCTTCGCCCCCAGAAGCCTGCCTACACTCATCAACGACGTTCTCTTCCATCAAGGGTGCGGAGCAAAGCAGGAAACTCATCCAGGTCAGCGTATTCGCGGTTGTATCTTCCCCCGCCAGCAGTAGCGTAAACGCATTAGCCAGAATGTCTGCATCCGTCAGCGTCCCGTCCTTTTGCTGCTCGGCAAGCATGATTTGCAGCATATTCTCAGGGGCATCCAGTAGCTGAGGGTTCTGCCGGATTCGCTCCCGCTGATGATCAATAAAGGCGTTAAGATGGTCGTCAATCAGGCTCAGGCTGGCGTCAAATTGCTTATCCCGCGCTCTCTTGATGTAACGCCATAAAGGAATGGGAGAGCCGCAGCGTTCATTAATCACAGGAAACATGCGGCGTAGACTTTGCGATAGCGGATTCTCACCTTGCTCAAGGGTATTGATGTCCTCGCCAAAGGCTAGCAACGATGTGATATCTACCGTATAGCGCTTAAATTCTTCCACCAGAGAAACCACCTCCCCGGTTTCAGCCAGCCTTGCGAAACGTGCGGATAAGCGTGCGGTGATCGTTCTGAGGCTGGGGTAGAAATACTTCAGATGTGCGGGCTGAAACATCGGTTCCGTCAGTTTCCGCTGATGTCCCCATCGTGCCCCTTCTGATGAGAAAACGCCGTTCAGCCCGGCTTCCTGGAACACGGATTCAATACTGCTTCTGCGCCGGAACTCATCGGGGCGGGCTTTCATAATGGTGCGAATCCATTCCGAATCGGCGATCACCATCGCCGACGTGAGCCCCAGCCTTAACCGGTAAAAAGGGCCATAGCGTTCCTTCCATTGCAACAACTGTAAGTGGACGTCATGCCGTTTTAAATAGTGCACATGTCCGAGGAGGCCTCTGGTCGGAGGCATTGGCAACCGATTGATCGATCTCATACGCGATATCCTTCCTTGCTCAGGTGATAAGTGACCCGCGAAAAAGCAACCATTGAGAGATCCCGAAGAGATAAAGAGAGAAGGAATGGCAAACGACACCGCTAAAAACGACGGCAAGGCGCGTACTCCCGGTTTACCGGGGCATCATTTACGATGTTATAAACAAAAACAGGGTACAAGACCTGATTCTGAATCTGCGTCACATCCTACCGAGCGGAAGATTAAAAAATATACATTGCGTTGTGGCTTTTTTGTTAACAAGTAATACATCGGGGAAGGAGAAGGTGTGGCAGGCGCGCCTTTCCCCGTCTTGCCGCACGGGGGAAGGCGCCTGTTCTGACAGAGCACGGGTTACTTAGCCATGAGGGATCAGCAGGCATGACCCTTGTGTACTGCGGCTTTCCAGCGCACGGTGGGCGGAGCGGGCGTCTTCCAGCGCAAACTTCTGGCTGTCCGGCACGTCCACCTTGATGGCGCCGCTGGCGATCAGCGCGAACAGTTCGCGGCTGGCCAGTTCCAGTTCCTGACGGGTGGTAATGTAGCTGAACAGCGACGGCCGGGTAACGTACAGCGACCCTTTCTGATTGAGAATGCCGAGATTCACCCCGGTGACCGGGCCGGACGCGTTGCCGAAGCTGACCATCAGCCCACGCCGTTTCAGGCAGTCGAGCGAGGCTTCCCAGGTATCTTTCCCCACCGAGTCATACACCACCGAGACTTTCTCTTCGTGGGTCAGCTCCAGTACCCGATGGACGATGTCTTCCTTGCGGTAGTTAATGGTGGCCCAGGCGCCCGCCTGTTTTGCCAGTTCCGCTTTGTGGTCGGAACCGACGGTGCCGATCAGTTTCGCCCCCAGCGCCTTCGCCCACTGGCAGGCAATCAGCCCCACGCCGCCGGCGGCCGCATGGAACAAAAACACCTCGCCCGGTTTCACTTCATAGGTTTGGCGCAGCAGGTAATACACCGTCAACCCTTTCAGGAACGAGGCCGCCGCCTGCTCAAAGCTGATGTCGTCCGGCAGCAGCGCGACCTTGTCCGCCGGCACGTTATGCCGTTCGCTGTAAGCGCCCAGCGCCGACTGGGCATACACCACGCGGTCGCCCACCTTGAGATGTTTTACGTTAGCCCCGGCTTTCACCACCACGCCGGCCGCTTCGGTGCCCAGGCCGGAGGGAAACGACGGCGGCGAATACAGCCCGGAACGGAAATAGGTATCGATAAAGTTGATGCCGATGGCGCGGTTTTCCACCTGAACGTCGTTAAGACCCGGCTCGCGCGGCGTGTAATCCACATACTCCAGCACCCCCGGCCCGCCGTGGTCGCTGAACTGAATACGTTTTGCCATGATGATCTCCTCGCTCTATCGTGTATGCCCGGTGATGTCATCGGACAATATGTCATTCCTGAGTTTAGGATATACAATGCTCCCACCCCTAAAGGTAAATCAACCAGTAAAGAACGCGTTTCATGGCAGAAAAAAAACCAACTAAACCGGCAGAATCCCGCGACCGTCAGGTAGAAGGGCTAAAACTTCCGCCCCACTCCATCGAAGCGGAACAGTCGGTGCTAGGGGGGTTGATGCTCGACAACGAGCGTTGGGACAACGTCGCCGAGCGCGTCTGTGCCAACGACTTTTTCAACCGCGCCCACCGACTGATCTTTAACGAGATGCAGCGCCTGCTGGAAATGAGCAAACCCATTGACCTGATCACCCTGTCGGAGTCGCTGGAGCAAAAAGGCGAGCTGGAGTCCGCCGGAGGGTTCGCCTACCTGGCGGAACTGGCGAAAAACACCCCCAGCGCGGCCAATATCGGCGCGTATGCCGACATCGTGCGCGAACGCGCGGTAGTGCGTGAAATGATCGCCGTCGCCAACGAAATCGCCGACGCCGGTTACGACCCGCAGGGCCGCAGCAGCGAAGACCTGCTGGATCTGGCCGAATCGCGCGTGTTTCAGATAGCGGAAAACCGCGCCAGCAAGGATGAAGGCCCCAAAAGCATCGACCGCATTCTGGAAGACACCGTCTCGCGCATCGAACAGCTTTATCAGCGCCCGCACGACGGTGTGACCGGGGTATCCAGCGGATATCAGGATCTGGACAAGAAAACCGCCGGTTTGCAGAAATCGGATCTGATTATCGTTGCGGCGCGTCCCTCCATGGGGAAAACCACCTTCGCCATGAACCTGTGCGAAAACGCCGCCATGACGCAGGAAAAACCGGTGCTGATTTTCAGTCTGGAAATGCCCGGCGAGCAGATCATGATGCGTATGCTGGCGTCGCTGTCGCGCGTGGACCAGACCCGCATCCGTACCGGTCAGCTCGACGACGAGGACTGGGCGCGCATCTCCAGCACCATGGGGCTGCTGCTGGAAAAGCGCAACATGTACATCGACGACTCCTCCGGCCTGACGCCGACCGAAGTGCGCTCCCGCGCCCGCCGGGTATTCCGCGAGCACGACGGCCTGAGCCTGATCATGATCGACTACCTGCAGTTGATGCGGGTGCCGTCGCTGTCCGATAACCGAACGCTGGAAATCGCCGAAATTTCACGCTCGCTCAAAGCGTTGGCAAAGGAATTGCAAGTGCCGGTCATCGCGCTGTCGCAGCTCAACCGCAGTCTGGAACAGCGTGCCGATAAACGTCCGGTTAACTCCGACCTGCGTGAATCCGGCTCCATCGAGCAGGACGCCGACCTGATCATGTTTATCTACCGTGACGAGGTATATCACGAAAACAGCGATCTGAAAGGCATCGCTGAAATCATTCTAGGGAAGCAGCGTAACGGGCCGATCGGCACCGTGCGCCTGACCTTTAACGGGCAGTGGTCGCGTTTCGACAATTACGCCGGGCCACAATATGATGATGAATAAGTCATGATGATGAATAAACGCACTAAGGACGCAGAATGAAAACGGCAACCGCCGTCATTGACCGTCAGGCTTTGCGCCACAATCTGCAACGTATCCGGCAGATGGCGCCACAAAGCCGACTGATTGCCATAGTCAAAGCCAATGCCTACGGGCACGGCGCCGTGGAAGCCGCCCGCGCCTTTTCCGACGCCGACGGTTACGGCGTCTCCCGCCTCAGCGAAGCGCTGGCGCTACGCGCCGCCGGCATCACCAAACCTATCCTGCTGCTGGAAGGCTTCTTTGCCGCTGACGAGTTGCCGCTGCTGGCCGAACACCAGTTGGAAACCGCCGTACACTGCGAAGAACAGTTGGCGGCGCTGGAGCAGGCGCGCCTGCCGCACCCGCTAACGGTGTGGATGAAACTCGACACCGGCATGCACCGCCTCGGCGTGCTGCCGGAAAAGGCTGAGGCCTTTTATGCCCGGTTAAGCGCCTGTGCCAACGTGGTGCAGCCGGTGAACATCATGAGTCACTTTTGCCGCGCCGATGAACCACAAGCGGGCACCACGCAACATCAGCTCGACTGCTTCGACGCCTTTGTGCAAGACAAACCGGGCCGCCAGTCCATCGCCGCCTCCGGCGGGATTTTGCTGTGGCCGCAGACCCATCGCGATCAGATCCGCCCCGGTATTATCCAGTACGGCGTCTCGCCGCTGGCACAGGGCGACGCCAGCCAATGGCAGCTCAAACCGGCAATGACCCTGACCTCGCACCTGATTGCGGTACGCGAGCACCACGCCGACGAGCCGGTAGGTTACGGCGGCACCTGGACCAGCCCGCGCGCAACCCGGATGGGAGTGATCGCGATTGGCTACGGCGACGGCTATCCGCGCGACGCTAAAAGCGGCACGCCGGTGTGGATCAACGGCCGCGAAGTGCCGCTGTCCGGCCGGGTATCAATGGATATGATTACCGTCGATCTGGGGCCAAACGCGCAGGACAAGGTCGGCGATGAGGTGATTTTGTGGGGCGGCCCGCTGCCGGTGGAAAAAGTCGCCGCCCACAGCGGCATCAGCGCCTATGAACTGATTACCCGACTGACCAGCCGCACCCGGCTGGAGTACATCGGCTAACCCCAACGTTCATTATTCAACACAGCACCTCCCCATACGCAAAAAGCCCGAACCTCGGATCATCCGGGATTCGGGCTTTCTCGCTCACCGCTGAAGATATCAGCAGTTAAAAATCAGCGATTAAGCAATCAGCGATTAGCGATTAGCGATTAGCGATTAGCGATTAGTTGTACAGTTCAGCAACACCGCGAATCTGGTCATCACCGATAGCGGAGATGATGCGGAAAGATTTGGCGCCAGCGGCATCGGCTTTGGCAGACAGCTGAGCCTGCAAATCGTCCAGGCTACGGCCAGTAGCGGAAACGGTGCCCAGGTCACGGCTCTGTACCGATTGCACTTCAGTGGCAGCCAGCGTGCCGAAAGAGATAGTGGCCAGAGCGACGGCAGCAACAACAGTTTTGATCGATTTCATAGTAAGCCTCTTCACGTTAATCAGGTCGGGAAGGCGTAACTGCCTTCGATGTGAAGCAGGATAGCGCTGTTAGCGGGCTGTTAAAATCTAGTTAATTTGCCGACAACGCTCAAAAAAGTTGAATAAAAAAAGCACCAAAAGATAAGCAAAAACTATCTCGTGGTGCGCAATGTCGGGATATTGTCCCAGCCTATACCTATAATGATATTGACTTACGTTAGTTTACATAAAAATAGCCAACTTTTATTCTGCTTTACCCAACCATTCAGAAATTATCTTCCGGTATTCCCCGGTTGATTTAGCCAGATGCAGCCATTGATCCACATACAGCTTCCAGCTCATATCGTCACGCGGCAGCATATAGGCTTTCTCGCCATACTGCATCGGCGAGGACGGATTGACCGCGCACAGTTGCGGATAGCGTTGCTGCTGGAACAGCGCCTCCGACGCATCCGTAATCATCACGTCTGCCTGCTTGTCCACCAGTTGCTGGAAGATGGTCACGTTGTCATGCAACGCCAGACGGGCGTTAGACAAGTGGGCGTGAACAAACGCCTCGTTGGTACCACCCGCCGGTTCGATCACCCGCACCGACGGCTGATTGATCTGCGCTATCGTCTGGTACTTATCTTTGTCGTCGCAGCGCACCAGCGGGATCTTGCCATCCACATCCAGCATGCTGGAGAAAAACGCCTTTTTCTGACGTTCCAGCGTCACGGAAATCCCGCCCATGGCGATATCGCACTTGCCGGACTGAAAATCCGGCATCAGGGTTTTCCAGCTGGTTTTTACCCACTCCACTTTCACGCCCAGGCTTTTAGCCAGCGATTGCGCCATAGCGATATCGATCCCTTCATAATCACCATCGGCGCGCAGCGATGTGTACGGCTTATAGTCGCCGGTGGTGCAAACCTTCAGCACCCCTTGTTCCTGCACCTGATCAAGATGAGACGCGGCGCTAGCGCCGCCGGCCAGCCCCAACAACAGAATGAGTGAAAACCGTTTTTTCATGAGAGTTCCTTGCAAGCCTGTCAGGCAAAAGCGCCACTGTATCATGCCGTTTCTACGGCTGCCGGTTTTGACCCTTTTTTTTCGCCTTGTTATAACTCATTGATTTTTAATGACGACAATGATCGACGTTAAAAAAGGGTTTTCCAGGAAAAATCCCGACTTCCCTTTCAAAATCAGGTAATAGGCGATAAATTGCTACGGTTCACTGCCGTATAGGCAGCTTAGAAAGGCCAGCACATCCGTGCGAGGATTGCGAGGAAGTTCACTGCCGTATAGGCAGCTTAGAAATATGCGACAGGATACTTGGGCGTGGAGGTCGTGTTCACTGCCGTTTAGGCAGCTTAGAAAGTAGTTGTAGCTGTTATCGTGATTGGCACTGCTGTTCACTGCCGTGTAGGCAGTTTAGAAAATTCTGCTGCACATGTGACTTACTCTGCCGACGATGTTCACTGCCGCACAGGCAGCGGTTGACCGGTTTTTTGGCGTTAAAAACTACGCTGAGGTGGGCGACTTCGCCGGATGCACGGCATGAATGCCGTGCAAGCCCATTCCGCGTCTGACAAAAACGCTGGGAGCGTTTTTGAACAGCGTTTACGCTGGCCCGAAGGGCGAGCCCCAGGGATGGGGCGAGTAAACGCGTAATGGGCGGTCCGAACGCCGAAGGCACCGCGTAGCGGCGTAGTTTAGCCTCCAGCCAGTGGTCAAGGAGAGGTGGCACCTGAACCTCTCCTTGTCGTGCGTGCGACGAAGTTGCAAAGAGAATATCGTGGTCATCACGCACGAAATATTTCACTGCACTGACATCTATTCGTTAATCAATAACAAAACAACCCTGCTGTTTATCAACAGCCCCTCGCAGCAGCGATTAACCCTTATTCCGCCGTCAGAGCCGACACCGTCCCTTTTCGCTTTTTGATGGCATAGCCGGCGGCCAGCGCCAGCAGCCAGAACGGAATCAGCCACACGGAAATCTGAATGCCCGGCGTCATCGCCATGATCACCAGAATCCCGGCCAGAAACAGCAGGCACAGTATGTTGGTGAGCGGATAACCCAGACTTTTGAAGCGGGTTTCCTGCTGTGCGCGCTGTTTGGCCTGACGGAATTTCAGATGGGTGATGCTGATCATCGCCCAGTTAATCACCAGTGCAGACACCACCAACGCCATCAGCAGTTCAAACGCTTTGCCCGGCATCAGGTAGTTGAGCAGCACGCACAGCGCCGTCGCCAACGCCGAGACGCCAAGCGACACCAGCGGAATGCCGCGACGGTTGACCGTCAGCAGCGCGCGCGGCGCGTTGCCCTGCTGCGCCAGCCCGAACAGCATCCGGCTGTTGCAGTACACGCAACTGTTATAGACCGACAGCGCGGCGGACAACACCACCAGATTCAGCACGTTCGCCACCAGATTGCTATCCAGCGCATGGAAAATCAGCACGAACGGGCTGCCGCCTTCCACCACCTTCTGCCACGGATACAACGACAGCAGCACCGCCAGCGCCCCCACATAAAACAGTAGAATGCGATAAATCACCTGATTGGTGGCGCGCGGAATACTCTTTTGCGGGTCATAGGCTTCGGCCGCCGTAATCCCCACCAGCTCCAGCCCGCCAAAGGAAAACATGATCACCGCCATCGCCATCACCATGCCGCTGACGCCGTTCGGGAAGAAACCGCCGTGCTGCCACAGGTTGGCGACGCTGGCGTCCGGCCCGCCGGTACCGCTCAACAACAGATAACCGCCAAACACGATCATGCCGATAATCGCCGCTACCTTGATAATGGAGAACCAGAATTCCAGTTCGCCGTAGACCTTGACGTTACTCAGGTTGATGGCATTAATGGCGACAAAAAATACCGCCGCCGATACCCAGGTCGGCACCGCCGGCCACCAATACTGGATGTAGATGCCCACCGCGCTCAGTTCCGCCATGCTCACCAGCACATACAGCACCCAATAATTCCAGCCGGACATGAACCCGGCAAAATTACCCCAGTATTGATTGGCGAAGTGGCTGAACGAACCGGCCACCGGCTCCTCCACCACCATTTCGCCCAACTGACGCATAATGAAAAAAGCAATCACGCCGGCAATGGCGTAACCGAGCAGGACCGATGGCCCGGCCATGCGAATCGTCTGTGCGATGCCGAGAAACAACCCGGTGCCCACCGCCCCGCCCAGCGCAATGAGCTGGATATGCCGGTTCTTCAGCCCCCGTTTTAATTGGCTGTTTTGCTGTGTGTCCATCCCCTTCCCCCAGAAAAATGGTTTAATTCATTTTAAGTAATCACACACAGAGCAATTATCAGGCCAACCGCGGTCATCGCCGATCGCCACCGCGTGTTTAAGAGACTTAACAATCTGAATCGATTTGAAAAAAGTTTCACATTCACATTTCTTGCAACAAAGCCGCCATCATGTCGATTTAGTGTAAGAATCATTCAAAATCTGCATGCAACCGACAAACAGTCCGCCCGACATACACTAAAATGAACCAGGATGGTGCAGCCGGTCAGATGGAAAAACGCGCTGGCGGCATAAGATGGCAAACAACAAACTTCCGGAAGCAAAAAAAGCTGATAGTCTGTAACTTTTGTACTTCTGGCAAGGCAGGGCTATGTACAACATTGATGATTTCGATCTGAAGATCCTCACACTGCTGCAGGCAAATGGACGCCTTACCAATCAGGAACTCAGCGATCTGGTTGGGCTGTCTGCCTCACAGTGTTCTCGTCGTCGTATTGCCCTTGAACAGGCGCAACTGATTCTTGGGTATCACGCCCGGCTGGCGCCGGATGCGGTCGGGCTGGAAGTGATGGGTCTGATTGAAGTACGGCTGATCAATCACACTCAGGAGTGTGTAGACAGCTTTCACCAGATGCTGGGCGAAGTCGACGCGATTATCGACGCCTACAAAACCACCGGCGACGCGGATTACATGCTAAAAGTGGCGGTGGCGGACCTGCACGGCCTGAGCGCGCTGATCAGCCAGATTCTGGCGCGCAACAAAAGCGTGGCGCACCTGAAAACCTCGGTGGTGCTCAACCGACTGAAAGAGAACGGGCTGATGGCGCCGGCGACCGTGTCGCCCTAAATTGGTGCGAACGCTGCTTCCACACGGTGCAAGATTACCTATTCCTTGCGCCATAACCAAAAAAACGCACGATACAACCAATAAATACACAATAAACGCATAAGATACGCATAAAAAATTCATCCTGTGCATTCAATGCCTTAACACTCCCTGCGTACAAAAAATCTTCACACAACACTTACCATCATAACGACTGGTGTGCTTTTTGCTTGAAAAGACAGGTATTCCTTCTTTAATCAGGCGCTTTTTCATGGATAACGTCATTACGCCACAACCGGTTTCCCACACGCTGCTGGAAGATATTCTGGCGCTGCTCATCGGCACCCTGATGGTGTCATTTGGCGTTATTCTGCTGCGTCAGGCTGGCGCGCTGACCGGCGGCACCGCCGGGATGGCATTTTTGCTGCATTACGCCACCCACATCTCGTTCGGCACCGCGTTCTTCCTGATCAATCTGCCGTTTTATTACCTCGCCATCCGACGTATGGGCTGGCCATTCACCATCAAAACCTTCTGCGCGGTGGCGATGGTGTCGCTGTTTTCCGACCTGCACCCGTTGTTCATCCACTTTGATCACCTACAGCCGATTTACGCCACGCTGTTTGGCAACCTGATTATGGGGCTGGGGTTCATTGTGCTATTCCGCCACCGCGCCAGTCTGGGCGGGGTAAATATTCTGGCGCTCTATTTACAGGACAAAAGTGGAATCCGCGCCGGAAAATTCCAGATGGCGGTGGATGTAACCATTGTGCTGACTTCCCTGTTCGTGGTAAGCATACCGATGCTGATCGCGTCCGTGCTGGGCGCGGCGGCGCTGAATCTGATTATCGCCATGAATCATCGACCTGGCCGTTATACAGCCTAAGCCCTGCGCAAACAGCTTGACCCTTTATACTCAGGAGAGTTACCGACCGTGTTCCAGAATGTTGACGCCTACGCTGGCGACCCTATCCTGTCCCTGATGGAGCAATTCAAGCAGGATCCCCGTACTGATAAAGTGAATCTCAGCATCGGGTTGTATTACGACGGACAGGGCGTTATTCCTCAATTGCAGGCGGTCAACGCCGCGGAAACACAGATGCAGGCTGCGCCGCAGCAGGCATCGGTCTACCTGCCGATGGAAGGCCTCTCCTCTTACCGCAGCGCGGTGCAGACGCTGCTGTTTGGCGAACGTCACCCGGCATTAACCTCACAGCGCATCGCCACCATCCAGACGCTGGGCGGTTCCGGTGCGCTGAAAGTGGGCGCGGATTTCCTCAAACGCTATTTCCCGGATTCCGAAGTCTGGGTCAGCGACCCAACCTGGGAAAACCACATCGCCATTTTCTCCGGTGCGGGTTTTCAGGTGCACACCTACCCGTACTTCGACGCCGACACGCTGGGCGTCAACGTCGATGGAATGATCAGCGCCCTGAAACAACTGCCGCCGCGCAGCATCGTGCTGCTGCACCCGTGCTGCCACAACCCGACCGGCTCAGACCTGACCCACGCCGAGTGGGACCGCGTGATCGAAGTACTGATCAAAGGCGAACTGGTGCCGTTCCTTGATATCGCCTATCAGGGTTTTGGCGGCGGCATGGACGACGACGCCTATGCCATCCGTGCTATCGCCGGTACCGGCCTGCCTGCGCTGGTCAGCAATTCGTTTTCCAAAATCTTCTCGCTGTATGGCGAGCGCGTGGGCGGGTTGTCGGTCGTGTGCGAAGATCAGGAAGCGGCGAACCGCGTGCTCGGCCAGTTGAAAGCCACCGTGCGCCGCAACTACTCCAGCCCGCCGAACTTCGGCGCACAGGTGGTATCGCGCGTGCTGAACGATAGCGCGCTCAACGCCAGCTGGCATGCGGAAGTGGAAGCCATGCGCCTGCGAATTCTGGAAATGCGCCAGACGCTGGCGGACGAACTGAAAAAAGCGCTGCCGAATCGCAACTTCGACTACCTGCTGACCCAGCGCGGCATGTTCAGCTACACCGGCTTTAGCGCCGCACAGGTGGACCGCCTGCGGGAAGAGTTCGGCGTCTACCTGATCGCCAGCGGCCGCATCTGCGTCGCCGGTTTAAACCATCACAACGTACAGCGCGTGGCCGCCGCCTTCGCCGCCGTACAGTAAGTTATTCCTTTCACTTTTTTACGCCTTTTCCCCCTACCGGTAACGGTAGGGGGATTTTTTTATTCCTGCGCAGGAAACGGCGAAGCCCGCCGCGGGGCTGAGGCTGTTGACAAACAGCGGGGGGTTTTAGTTATTGGCGGATTTATGCCGGAGCGGTGAATGATTTCGTGCGGGATAAGCTATGGTGCTTCCTTGCCACTTCATCGCACGCACGACAAGGAGAGGTTCACGTGCCACCTCTCCTTGACCACTGGCTGGTGGCTAAACTACGCCGCTGACGCGGTGCCTTCGGCGTTCGCCTTCGCTGTTCGGACCGCCCATTACGCGTTTACTCGCCCCATCCCTGGGGCTCGCCCTTCGGGCCAGCGTAAACGCTGTTCAAAAACGCTCCCAGCGTTTTTGTCAGACACGGAATGGGCTTGCACGGCATCCATGCCGTGCATCCGGCGAAGTCCCCACCTCAGCGTAGTTTTTAACGCCAGCACACCGGTCAACCGCTGCCTGTGCGGCAGTGAACAGTGGGTGGAGTAAGTCACATGGCCGGAGACTTTTCTAAACTGCCTACACGGCAGTGAACATTCAGTATTCAAAAGACAGCGTTTTGAGTTTTTTCTAAGCTGCCTACGCGGCAGTGAACCCGTGCCGGGGCGAAGTTCACCCCGCAATACTTTTCTAAGCTGCCTACGTGGCAGTGAACCAGCTCATTGACAAGGCGACCAACCCGCCAATTTTCTAAGCTGCCTACGCGGCAGTGAACGAGATATGCCTAAAATAAAACCGGGGACAGTATTTCTAAGCTGCCTACGCGGCAGTGAACGAACAGAGCCAATGATTGGAATAAGAGTTATTTTCTAAGCTGCCTACGCGGCAGTGAACACCACGTCAAACGCCCCTGATCATCCCATGTGTTTCTAAGCTGCCTACGCGGCAGTGAACCGTAGCGAACATTCGCTTATCACCTGATTAATAAAGAAAAATCGTCATTTTGACGAAAAAAACCCTTTTTTCTGGCGGCCAGATTGCGGTATTAAAAATCAATACGTTAACGCTGGCCGCAAAAAAAGGGTTAAAACCAGGGGATGGTGGCGACCGCGCTTAACCCGTAGCTGGAGAACGCCCCGGCGACCGGTTTATCCTGCAACGGACAGTGTTCGACGAACAGCAGAAACGTTTGTCCGTTGGAAAGGCTTCGCAGCGGCAGATACGGCAGCGAGGTGCGTTTTTCCACCGTATAGGGAATGCGCGCGTCTGCCTCATCTACGGTCATCCGGCCTTTGTTCACCGCGCGACGGCGCAGCCGCTCGGCGCTGCTTTTCACCTGCACCCGACGTACCGTGCGGTACTTCACGCCCGCCGGCACCGGCAGCGCTTCGGTGATGACGGTATAATCGCGCAGTCCTTTCAGCCAGCCGGTCTGCTCCAGCGCCGCCAGCTCCTGCACGCTGCCGTGCAGCCGCAGGCGCTCCCCCAGCGTTTTGCCCGCATCAGGAAAGCTCACCCCGATGGCGCCCGTCGCCCGTTGCCCCAGCGCCCGGTGCAGCTTGGCGAACAGCGCGCTCAGCAACTGCACCCCGCTGAATTCCGGGTCGGGCAGCACCCGAATCTCGATATAGTGGTCCATAGCGCGTTACTCGCCTTTTTCGCCGAACACCCCGCCGCGAATCAGCGTGGCGATAACGTAGTGCTGCTGCTCCACCGCCGGCGCACTGCCCTTGATCACCCAGTTATCCAGCAGGGTGTAAAAATCCATCTTGTCTTTCGGCTGACGGTAGGCTCGGCCACGGCTGGTCACCGAACCGTAGGGTTCGACCGCGATCGGCCCGGTTTCCGCCGCTTCCGGGTGCCAGTCGTCCACGGTGCGCAGCGCGTTGCCGATTTTCTGTGAATGGATCGCCGCCACGTCGTTGACCTGATACAGGATTTTGCTCTTGCCGCTGCGCGCCCGCTCATCCAGCACCAGTTCCTGCGACGGAAACACCTCCTGGCCGTTGCCCAACTTCACCTGCGCGTCCACGCGGAAAAACGCAGAGTCGTTGCCCGCCAGCGCCAGCTCAATGGCGTGCGTCAGCTCGGCCAGCGCGCCGTTGGGCTGGCTAAACTGGCGCAGCGAATGGTCTTCGCCGTTGAATTCCCAGCGCTTATCGTTATGCGTCACCACTACCAGCACCGCTTCCGCGCCGATACGGTTACGCCACAGGAAGCGGCCGCTGGCGATATTCTCGGCGTAACGCGCCGCCAGCACGCCAAAGCCCTGATCGCGGGCGTAACCGTTAATCACCTCGGTCAGCGCCTGCTGATAATCCTGATCGTTGCACACCGACGGCTGCGCCAGATTGCCCAGTACCCGCAGCGTGAAGGCCACTTTCAGCGTATCGGCGTCAAACGGCAGCGCCGCCACATCCACCGTTTGCAGGTTGGCTTTCTGAATTTCGGCATCCAGTTTGGCCGGGTCGCTGCTGATGGCGTTTTTTAACCGGTTGGAGATGGTGCCGCGTACCGATTTTTCCTGAATTATCACCGGCGCCCACTGATCCTGCTGCCAGTTGCCCGCGAACATCAGCGCATCGGAATTCGCCAGCTTGCGCTCAAACGCCAGTACCGATGCGGTTTTCAACGTGGTTGCTGCTTTTGCCATGTTCTTAATCCTTGTCTCAGTAATTGAATTCGAGTTCGTCGTAGTCATCCGCCGCGCGGTTCAGATCGTCTGCGGTTTGCAGGCAGCGGTAGGTGCCGTGTTGATAGTGGTAACGCCAGAGGATGCGGTTGATATCATTAATCCGGTGCGCGCCGCGCCACTCGCCGACGCCGTAAATGGCCTCGGCGAAACAGAACGGGGTGGACAAGTCGCGGGTTTTCTCCACCTCGCCGGGGGTATACAACGGCGAAATGGCGCGGTAGCCGGTCATCAGCGGCACCAGATAGCCGCCTTCAGGTTTGGGCAACGCCTGCCAGTTCACCTCATCGTCAGGTGAGCGCACCGCCTGATGTTTAAGGGCGGCGAAATCCAGCCAGGCATCCAGCATCTCCGCCTGCGGATTGGCCTGCTGCAAGTCCTGAAAATGCGACTGCAACAGCGGGGTGCGATCCAGCAGCACAAACCCCGGCAGCAAACGGCGCATCAGGCCGCGCGTGCTGCCGTCGTCGGCGGGCATGTCATCGATGCTTACCCGTTCGATGTCTACAATCAGCCCGCCCGCCAGCCGCTGGCGCAGCGACAGCTGTCGCAACTGCTGTTTCAGCGTGTCGAGGCCGTCTTCACCGGGCAACATACCGTGACACTCGATAAGCAGCGACACGGTGAGATGCATCCGCCCTTCCTCGTTAAAGGCGGCGGTTTTTTCCTCTTTGGTCAGCGGGTTGCGCGTGAGGGCGAAGCTGCGGTTCCAGCCGCTGCCGTAAGCATGCAACTGGTGCTGATGGCACACCACGCCGCAGCCTTCCAGCGTCAGGCCATGCGATGCCTGCAACTGACGCGACAGCGCGTGAGTAAAGCCGAGAAAATGGCTGATGGCCGGAAAGCCGTAGGTGTGCCCGGCGATGGCGTTGGCGTTTTCCACCTGAATACGCCGCAGAATAATCAGGCTGCTCATGCCAATTCTCCCTTCAATGCACGCTCGGTTTCACGCAGGCGCTGTTTGAACAGCGCGGCGGTTGACCATTCGCGGCGTTCCACCTCGCCGAAAATCAGTTTCTCATGCTGTAACCGCGCATTCAGCCAGCGGCCAAATTCATGGGCTACCTGCTCCTTCCAGTCACCGGCGTCGCGTTCACGCAGAAAATCCTTGTCCTGCAAGCCGCGCCACGGATCAAGCCACAATTGCAGATGGCGTTTCAGACGGGAATCCACGCTCCAGCCCGCCGGACGCAGGTTTTGTACCGTAGCGACATAGCCAAATAAGGTGTCGATTAACTGGTCGAGGTAACGCCGGCGCTGGTTACGAATCTCGCGGTTGTTTTCCACCTCTTTTACGCTGAGCAGGAATTGCCGCATCTCCCGACGGTCGGCATAGGTCAGTGCGTCCACCTCGCCCCGTTCACGAAAGATGGTGTCATGCTCGACGGGCGGTTTGATGTGGCTGCGCCACTGCGGCGGCGCACTACTCAGCAGATAAGAACGGCCGCTGCGGGCGCTGTTCAGCGCAGAGATATTTTGCGGCTTGGTGCCGCCCATGTTTTGCACCGCGACACCGGGGTAGCTGACCAGCACCTCACCGTGCCAGCGTTTTTCCCGCCGGGCCTCACGGATGGCTTTGGCCTGCTCGCCGAAGCGCACCGCCGTCAGGCGTTGGTCCAGCGCCTGCGACAGTGAGGACGAATAAAGCGGGCTGAGTAAGTGGTATTCCCCGTCCCCCAGCGGAAAGTAGATCTGCTTGGCGAGTTTATGGGAACTGGGCTGTTTATCGGTCAGCACCAGCCCGAACCCGGCCAGCCACTGGGTGAGCTGCTGCGGGCTTTCCGCCAACGCTTCCAGCGCGCGGTGGTCGCCCCGTTGCAGCGCCGCCAGCAGTGAATCGCCGTGATGTTCGGTTTGCAGCAGTTTGGCCACGTCCAACGCCGCCGCGTTGCCGACGGCATCAATCGCCGGTTGCGCCAGCGTCGCGGTAGACAACACCGCACTGTCAGCAGCGGGTTTAGTGCTGAACACGCTGCTGCCTTTAGCGTCGCTGTGGGTGAATTTCAGCGCGTGGGTCACCAGGCTAATCTGCCCGGCCCGGCTGGCGGCGTCGGTCAGCCAGTTGCGCACCTCGTAGGCTTGTTCTATCTCACGCCGCGCTTGCGCCAGCGTCAATTCCGCTTCGGCCAGCGCCTCACCGCTTAACGCCGCCCGCTGCTTATCGGCGGCTTTATCGAAGGCGTCGAGCTTGGTCTGAAGCCGGTTACTGATATACGAGAGGATGAACGCTTGCAAACCTTCACTACTCATTGTCGATTCCTTGAGCGTGTTATCAGTTACTGATTAATTACGGTTAATGTTAAGGAAGAAAATTGTGAACCACTGCGTTGTTACTGACGAATCGGGTGGATTGTTAACAGTCAGAGATACTGGCTTCATCAGCAATCCAGCAGCCATACAAAGTACAGCGATACAGAATAACCTTAAGTTAGCTGGCCTCGTTTCATTAGAATCTCTCATCATTATCCGAACGAAGGCCATCATAGAACATTGAACACTCGTTGATCAACACCTATATATATCACCTATATTTATCACCTTTTGCCTTTAATCCAATAACCCGATACAATTTTTCGTACTGCCGACTGGCAGCTTAGAAATATATGTATCAGCCATAGCCTTTCTGTTGTTAACTGCCGCATAGGCAGCGACGCACTCATTTGAGTGCGCCAAACACCCCCAACAGCGGGTGCCAGAACCATTCGTTATCTCTTTTACTCAGGCTGATTTCACCGAAGCGGTCACTGACCCACGCCAGCTCCCACTGTTTTTCCTCCGCCAGTTGCGAATAGCGTGCGGTACAGTCCATCTCCACCCAACCGCTGACGCCCTCGGCCAGCGTCAACGTCACAGGCCGGATCGCCTCGCTGGCTTTCCAGCCGCTTGGGCCGTCGTCCGGCACCATAAAACGCGGCGCATCGCTTTCGTCGTCCAGCCACAGACAGTAACGTTGCTGTGGCTCCGACTGGCGAAACGGCGTGCGCCGTTGCAGTTCGCCGTTCCAGTGCAGCGGTTTGCGCCACCACAGCACCGCCGTCGCCTGCGAAGGCGACGTGCCTTTCGGCCCAAACAGTTTCCCTGCCAGCGCCGCATGTTCCAGCGTTACCAGCGTTAACGGTTTTTTGAATACCGGCGGCTGAATACGCGGCGCGGCGCTGATCGCGCGGTAGTCTTCCGGTTTAAGCAGTTGGTGCAGATCGTGGCTGGTCAACAGCCGATCGTTGGATTCAAAACCGGGACGGCAAAACGCCACCGGTTCCCCTTTAAGCGCCCGCACGTTATGGCTCAGCAGATAAAAATTGGGCGACGTCGGCACAAACTCGTCACGCTGACGGTGGCGCAAAATGCGCCCGGCCAGTTGGATTAATGAACGCATCGAGCTGGGTTCGGCGATGGCCCAGTCATAGTCATGGTCCCTGCCGACCTCAGCCACCGACGTCGCCAGCACCACAAACAGATGATGCCGTTGCGGTTGCTGCTCGATGGCCTCGCGGATTTCCGTCACCTGCCACAGCGCGTCCGGGTGTTTGCGCATCAGCGCCGTATCCAGCCGCGCTTCGATATGGGAACGCATCACCAGCGGGTGCTGGCTGTGATAGACGCAGTAGTGCACGCAGCAATCCGGCGGCGACGGCATCGCCATCAGCGCACGCGCCACCGCCGCCAGCGGGTTGATGTTCGCCATGCGAATCAGCCCCAGCGACACGGTTTTTCCCGATGGGTGAGTCTGGTGATGCTGCTCATGCAGGCTAAACAGCCGTTGATGCAGCGTCTGCGCCACCGCGCGGCACACCGCGTCGGCATCCGGCGCCGGGCTTACCACCGGCTCAATCTCCGCCCAGCGTAACGTCAGTTCCTGCTGTTGCAGCTTGTCGATACGCCCGGCGACAAACGCCTGATGACGTTCGGAAAACGCTTGTGCATCGGCGAATGGCTGACACTGGCTGTCGAATTCATCAAACCAGCCGCAGCAAACATTCAGCGGCGTATCCGGCTCGCCGTACGCCTGCTGCCAGGCGGCGCGGCCATCCAGGTAAGCGTCGAACAAGGCGCGGATCAGCGCCGGCGGCAGCGTGGCGGATGACAGCAGCACCCGCGAGCCGAGCATCCCCGCCCAGTTCACCAGCCGACACAGCGCGGGCAGGTCTTCCAGCCCGAAATCGTCCGGCTCGTCCAGCACCAGATCAGCGGTCAGCAGCCGCAGCATCGGCGCAATCTGGTGGCCGCCGCGCAGGCTTTCGGTGGCCGGCATCAGGTGATCAATGGTGGTGACCAGCACCGGCGCGCTCAGCAGTTGATGCAGCGTCGGCGATTTCTCCAGCCAGGTTTTCAGCCGACCGTCATCCAGCGAGCCCTGGTAGCTGACGTACTGATGTTCGGCAAACAGCGCCTCGGCGGATTCGCTGCCGGTCTGCGCGGCGCGTTCCGCCTGCTGGCGTCGTTCATGCAGTTCCTGCACCGCCTGCGAGCCGATCAACACCGCCAGATCGTCCTCATCCAGCGTCAGGCGCTGACGCAGCGCGTCACCGGTTTGCAGCGTCAGGGTGCGCAGGCCGAGCGCCACGGAGAAGCGGCACCCGCGTGATTCATCCGCCAGCCCGTACATGATACGGGCGTTGGCCAGCGTCTTGCCGCGCCCGGTGGACGCCATGTTGACGCCAAAGAAGCCGTGGCGAGCCGTCTGCTCACGAATGGCGCACACCTGATCAAACGCCTTGTCCTGCCAGCGGAAACGCGCATCGGCGCTGCGTTGACGAAAGCCTTTGTGCCGGGTGATGGCGGGCAGCGTATCGCGCAGGTGCGGCAAGCTGCGCCCCAGCAGCAATGCATTCTGCCCGACGCCGACGCAGTGTTCGTCCAGTTGCTGCTTGAGCGTGCCGGTCTGACGGTCGGTATTGGCCCATACCGGATAACGCGGGTCTTGCCAGCCGCTGGTCGCCGGGGAGGATGAATAGTGGTGGTCCGCCAGCATCAGCACCAGCCGCGCCAGATGCGCCGTCAGGCGTTGATCCAAGTGACCGAAGGTCGGCAGCGACGGCAATTTCAGCGCACGGGCAGCGAACTTGCGCGCCTTTTCGCACCAGACGCGGCTTTGCAGCGGCGTACCGTGCGGGAACTGCCACACCTGTTCCCACTGCGTGTCGTCGCCATCAAAATTCAGGTGGTTGACGGCATTCCAGCGCGGTGAAAGCTGCCCGGTAAGCCAGCGTTCGGCGCACGCCAGATCGGGCGAAACGCTGTCGCCATCTGGCTTTTCCCACGTCTGAAACAGCGGCAAACGGTGATGCGACACAATCAGCCAGCCCACCACCTGCGCCAGCGGCGGCAAATCGCGAAACGGCGACGCCCAGGACTCCGGATCATCCTGCTGCAACCGCGCCAGCAGCGCGGTGTCGTCATCCGGGCTGATGCCGCCGAGCGCCGTCAGCCAGCTGGTGTCATCTCGCTCGCCGACAAACTCCTGAAACAGCCGCAGCGACACCCACTCATGGCGATAAGGCTGACTGCGCGGCCCGTCGCCCTGCAAACCGGCCTGAAATAATCCATTGGCCTTGCCGATGTCATGAAACAGGCCGGCAATCGCCGCCAGCAGGCTGAAAGCTTCGGCGCTATGCCACGGGTTTTCATCGTTGCTGCGCAGAATATCGCGTTCGGTACGATTGGTCGGGACGCTGCCCTGCCGGTTGAAACGCCGCAGATTGCCGACAATCCACAGCAGTTCGGTGTGGTTGGCGCTGCGAATCCAGTGACAGGCGACGGCGGTGTTGCGTCGCGCGGTTTTACGCAGCAACTGGCGTAGCGTTTTCAGCCCTTCTTCGGTGATGGCGGTCTGCCAGGTGCGTTCCCCCTTGCGTTCGGCGAACTGATCCAGCACCCGGCGGGTTTCTACCAGCGCCCGCTTGTTGCATTCGGAAATCAGCAGGATGTTCATCGCGCCACCTGGCTGCCGGTTTTCGCCACCTGGCTGCGCTGCTGCGCCACCTGTTGCAGGCTGTCGATCATCACATCCAGCGCCTCAGCCTGACGAAACGCCGTCAGGCAGCGCTGACGGAAATCCTGCTCCTCTTCGCCTTCCATCGCGGCGATAAACGCCTGTGGCAGAATCAGCGCGTCTTTAATCAGGTCGGCCACATCGAACACCAACCCGCCGCGCCGGGTTTTGCCGTGCAGCACCGCCAGCCCATGCGGCAGCCCCAACACCCACAGCGCCACCGCCGCCACCCCGTAGGCCAGATAGTTGCCGTGATCGAGAAAACGGTTCGCCAGATCGGTGCCGCCGCCGCGTTTGGCGCGGGTAAACTCGCCGTAACTCACCGCGTTGGCCGCCAGCCGGTATAGCGCTTTGGTCATCATCGCTTCCTGCACCAGCACATCGTTGCTGGTGCGGCAACCGCTCAGCCCTTGCTGATAGCGGTTAAGCAACGCTTCCACCTGTTCCGGTTTGATGGCGAAACGCGATTCGCGCGCCAGCCGCCCTTCCAGCCAGTGCTGACGAATCTGCCCGATGCGCACCTGCTGAAAGGCAATCGCCGCCGCCAGCCGCTGTTCTTCGTCAAACCAGAAGCTGACCCAATCCTGCAAATATTCGGTGGGGCGGTATTCGCTCTGCGGCGACAGCCACGACACCGCCACTTCGGCCTCATTAGCGGCGAACAATGGCGTACCGCCACCGCCGCAAAACCCGACCATCACCCCGGCGCGGGCAAATTCCCGCATCGCCGCCTGCGTTACCGAGGTGCCGGTGCCGAGCATCACCACGCTGGTATTAGCAATCGGGATATTCCAGTACAGCGACTGATTCCCTTCTTCGGTGACATATTCCACCCGTCCGCCATTCACCAAAATACGGCAATGCTGGAGGTAATAAATATTGGCGCGTTTGGAATGCAGAATGGTTTTTAAATCCGACGGGCTGAATACGTTATCCATAAAACAGACTCCCTGCCGTAGCGATAGACAAACACCACCCGCGCAATAAAACGCAGGCTAATAATTAATTGAAAAATACGGATACCCTAAATAATTCGAGTTGCAGCAAGGCGGCGACGCAGCGAATCCTCGGGAGCTTACTCAAGTAAGTGACCGGGGTGAGCGAGGAAAGCCAACGCACCTGCAACTTGAAGAACTTGAAGTATGACGGGTATAATCAACTGGAAAGTAACGAAAATCAGCCTATCACAGCCCAAACAGGAAAGTGAATGACGCCCGAAATACTTTTCCCGCCGCCATACCCTTTTTTTCAACCGTCTTTTTCGGCATTTAAAAATCAATAAGTTACAGGTAGCCGAGAAAAAAGGGTCTAACGGTGAAAATCGCCAATTGCGGGTCAGAATACAAAGGGTTAGAGTCAATTCGTTACGGTTCACTGCCGAGTAGGCAGCTTAGAAAGTGGCAATGCAGCAGCGGATCAGCGCCGGGTGGTTCACTGCCGAGTAGGCAGCTTAGAAAGCACCACCACCGGGGTCTTTAGGTAATACAACGTTCACTGCCGAGTAGGCAGCTTAGAAATGGCGGGCCATCTGCCAGTTGGTTGTTGAGATGTTCACTGCCGAGTAGGCAGCTTAGAAACGCGGCGGTGCCTACTGTGGCATTGGCATGTGGTTCACTGCCGAGTAGGCAGCTTAGAAATGCATTATGAAGCGTGCCGTGATTCAGTGCTGGTTCACTGCCGAGTAGGCAGCTTAGAAAGGAGGGGCAAACAGTTAACATCCTCTCAGATGGTTCACTGCCGAGTAGGCAGCTTAG